>PKCN01000267.1 GCA_002862205.1 Planctomycetaceae bacterium
GGATGCTTTGGAGATTGAGAGACTTCGAAAGGGGGCATTAGAGTACTACGACAAACACCTTGGCCCAAAACGTATTGTGCAACAACTGATGCAACCCAATGTGTCAAAATTGCATTTGCACGCGCATCTGGCAAAGCCCGCGGCTTAAGTTGATTTTTCATTGCATTGTCTGGATGCAATAAAGGATAACACTTCTTTGCAGGCTGCAGGTCTGATCAAACCGCCTGGTGTTACCCGGGATTGGCGGGGTATCGCAAACTTGGCTCTGGCGCGGAGTTTGGATCACGATCCGTTCGCGGTTTGTGACCATGGAGAAGGGCTTTCTTGGTTTTCTCTTTTTTTGCTGATTTGACGCTACGGTTTGCGGGTCGGTTACTGGATTTGACCCTGGCGTTTGTTGTGCCCTGTTTGGTTACAGGATAGGTGCCTTTTTCCATGATGCTTCTGATCAAGTGAATGCTCCAATCACTTGTCACTCAGGCGTTGAATGACTGTCTCACGTAAACGAGTAGCCTCCGCTTGCGCAAATCCTTCATCATCGTGATCAATCAGCCAGTCCAGGTCCCGAATTGCCGCTGCATCTCGTCTTGTCATCATTCGAATCTGGGATCGCATCCTTCTCGCAATGATTGCATCTGGTTGAATAGCGACTGAAGCTTCACAGTACCGGTTGATCCCTTCAGCATCCTGTTGATTGCCAGCGACACCAATCAGATTACCCAATACCCGATTCAGGATTTCGATCGGATCCTGTGAGCGCAAGTCAGCAGCAGTGATGGAGCGATTGCTCCGATTTGTAACCATATTGGCAGCCTCGTCCATGGTTAGAACTTTACCGCGTTCAAAAACATCGATCAGTTTCTGATCTTTGGCATCAATTACCTGCCGCACGATGAAATGACCTGGAAGACCCACACCTTCAACTTCAATCCCTATTCTGCGTCCTAATTCCATGTAAAGAATTGAAAGTGTGATGGGCAATCCTTCGCGATCATCGATTACACGGTTGAGGTGACTGTTCGCGGGATGATAATACTCAGTACTTCCACCATGAAAGCCATTTTCCTGAAACAGATAGGTATGTAGAGCATCACGCTTAGTATCTGCGTCATCGGTCCCCTTAATTTTTTCGCTGATTTCCTTTCCCATTTCATCGACTCTGGCCACATACGCATCCACATCGATGTCTGGGTTATCAAGTTTGGCAATCAACAGTGCTCCCTGCAGCAGCATGTTGTCAGGATCGTTGCGGGCCAACTGGGCAAGTTCTCTCAGGATTGGGGCGATGGTTACATCGGCAGCAAGGCGGCGCAATTCTGCGGCCTGTTTTTCGAGGCTTGCGACTCTTTGTTTGATCTTTAAATTGGATGCTTCGTCAGTTTCACCAAGATCCATGATGTCTGTCGGGGTCAGTTCACGAATTCTTGATGGGTGTGAAAAAATGTCACCGATCAATGCCTCTGCCTGCTTTGTCATTGGAGGAACGGCAAGATCAGCACCGATTTCGAATCGTTTGAAATCAGGTTTGGTGTCTCGGAATTTCACGAGTCCAGATTTCCCCGAGGTCAGTTGTGTATCGCTGGATTCGATCACCAAGTGACCATTGACGAAGCACTGCAGTTTGCCAGATTCGATTCTGACGCGTAGTCGATTCCACTCACCAGGCAGATAGTATTTGCTTCGAACTTCTTCGAGGACTTCCCAAGAATAAACGGATGGACCTTTGAAACAGGTCAGCCTGAGTTGCCCATTGCTGGGGTAAAAACCGTAATGCCGATTTTCGCCATCCGAATGAAACGCGATGCCCGCTGCACCTGATTCTTGATCCAAGCGAACGCGCACTGCGACCTCGAATGTTGGTTCAGGTACCTCTGATTTGGAGAGACAGAGTGTACGGCCACCAAATCCTGACCCGGTACCACGTGCCATGATCATTCCGCCACGTTGGTTCCAGGTGGCGTTGAAAAGGGGCAGCCATTTCTTTTCGTTCACGCGGCCCAGATTAATCCATCGTTCATACAGCACCGGATTCGATTTTTCACGCAGCGGATCCAGTTGACTGATGGGGATCGCAAATCCCAGATTGTCATCGATCGCGGATTTCATGTTGATGATCCCGATCACTTTACCCTCGCTGTCGACCAGTGGGCCCCCGCTATTGCCGGGTTGGGTTGGCATTGCCAATTGAATCATCTCTCTGCCTTCGATCTCCTGAATTGCAGATACAATCCCCGTCACAACACTGTCACGCATGCCAAGCGGATTTCCAAAGGCAAGAACCCGCGATCCCTTCCCTGGAAGTGAGTCCGTTGCCAGTTCAAGCGATGGGATTTTGTCTTCGCCAACGTCCACACGCAGCAATGCAAGGTCACTGGTGCGGTCTGATGATTCGACTGCCAGCACTGGCAGGACGCGGCCTGAAGATAGTTCCACCGTGAACGGTCTGCCTTCTGTTATCACGTGGAAGTTGGTAGCTATCAGGCCGTGAGCGTCAATCACGAAACCCGTGCCGATCCCCATCTGTTGTCCGTCTCGACCGTTGACACGGATTGTGGCGACCGACGGGTTCACTGATTGGATCAGTTTTTTGAGAACTTGCGGCTTTACCAAGTTGTTGGGTTCATCAGCAACAGTTGGAAATGCGACAAGACTCAGTACTAATGCAATCGGGAAGAAATGTTGCATTTTGTTTCCTCGAGTGGTCTGCCGAAATGCGGAGGTATGTCTGTTTTTATCACTTGATCATAGTCCCAATGCATCCTTGGTTCTGACCCAGTACATTGGAAGTTGTGGTGTTGACCAGGTCAGTGAACGAAATGGTTGCAGAACACACCGCGTTCATTGCATGATTTATGTTTGTTCGGGTGACGCGATGGCAAGATTGCCAAGGCACGATTCCCGGAGTACGTATTATACCGTTTTGTTTTTTAGGATTGGTGGTAGCCATGGTTCGTTTTTCCCTGATCGCAGCCTCGTTGGCATTTTTATTGGTTTGGGGCAATGATGCCCATGCAGCTGAAGTGAAACAACCCAACTTGGTTTTTGTGCTTGTTGACGATCTCGGTTATATGGACGTTGGAGCGAATAATCCGGCAACTTTTTATGAAACGCCGAACATTGACAGACTGGCGAATTCAGGGATGCGGTTTACCAGTGGCTATGCAGCCAATCCCGTGTGTTCGCCGACAAGATACAGCATCATGACCGGGAAATATCCGAGTCGTGTCGATGCGACCAATTTCTTTGCGGGGAATCGCGGGGGACGTTTCTTGCCTGCACTTCTGAACGATCGTATGCCTTTGAATGAATGGACACTGGCAGAGGCATTGAAAGCATCGGGCTATGCAACTTTCTTTGCGGGGAAATGGCATCTTGGACCGACGGAAGAGTATTGGCCTGAACATCAGGGATTCGATGTGAATGCGGGAGGGCATCGGGCCGGGGGGCCGTCCAAGGCCGGTAAGTACTTCTCACCTTATGCCAATCCAAGACTGCAGGACGGCCCCCAAGGCGAACATCTGACTGCACGACTCGCTGATGAAACGGTGGGATTCATTCGGGACCACAAAGAACAGCCGTTTCTGGCCTACCTCTCGTTTTATTCAGTTCACACGCCGCTGATGGCGCCGCGTGAACTGGTTGCCAAGTATCAAGACAAAGCCAAGCGTCTGGGTTTGTCGGAGTCCGAAGTGTTTGATGATGAAGAACAGGTGTGGCCCAATGCTCGCAATCGTAAGGTTCGTACCTTGCAGACACACCCCACTTATGCAGCGATGGTTGAGTCCATGGACACCGCTGTGGGCAAAGTGTTGGCAAGTTTGGACGAGTTGGGATTAGCTGAGAACACGATTGTATGTTTAACGAGTGATAACGGTGGTCTTTCTACCTCGGAAGGATCTCCGACAAGTAACTTGCCTTTGCGTGGTGGCAAAGGCTGGTTGTATGAAGGAGGTATCAGAGAAGCCTTCATGATCCGGGCTCCACGTGTCACCAAACCCGGGACCATTTGTGACGTGCCCGTGATGAGTATTGACTTTTATCCAACGCTTCTTGAGTTGTGTGGGGTGCCGTCGAACAATCGGAAAGAAATTGATGGTGAGAGCCTCGTGCCCCTGCTTTCTGGTGCTAAGCAAACAAAACGCAAGTCACTCTTTTGGCACTATCCCCATTACAGTAATCAGGGTGGTTTCCCGGGAGGCGCCGTTCGGTCCGGGGAGTGGAAGTTGGTTGAGCGTTACGAGGATGGGCGGCACCACTTGTATCATTTGGGAGAGGACATTGGTGAAAGGAATGATGTCGCTGCTCAACATCCTGAACTTGTGCAGCGGATGACTTCGGAACTTCATGCGTGGTACGAGGAGGTTGATGCCAAGTTTTTGCGAGCCAAGCCCGATGGTCCACAGCCATGGATGCCCTCAGAGTGATGTTCGACCGACCGCTGTCGTGTGATTGGCTCGCTTGCTGGCTGAGTTGGGTTGCTGCTTGGACATCGAACGGGGCGGGAAGTATTTGCATGGCTGACAGGGTTGGATTGATTCGGGAAAGGGAGTCGGATCCAAGTAGTTGTTTAGGGTTTATTTCTAATCGAGCTTTGTTGGTTCGCCCATTTCAATCCAACAGCAAGGCTGTTTGACCAAAGGTGTTCAGGCTGCGTAACCGGTAAAGTCAGTGCTGAGTTTGTGGCTTGTAACGTTTTCTCGGGATCTACTGTCCCGTTTCGTTGTTCGGTTGTTCCAGTTGTGTCGTGTGAACGGCCGATAACGAACATGGCGCACCGTTCAAACGGCCCGGTTATCCAGATTGTCTGGTATAGCGGAAAGCGTGGTAATTCAAGGCTTCATTCCATGCGACTTCGCATTCCGAAAACGTTCTACAGTCGTCATTACGATAGCAAGGTGATTCACGAGGGTGACTCCACGTTACATCAAGTGACGTGTGCGGCAGCACCGCCAGTGGTGTTTGCCTTATTTGCCACTTTGGTGTTTTCAGCAATCACGGGGTGTTCTCTTGCACGGTTCATTCCAGAGGGCAAGCACGACACCAAAAAGTCGTACCACGCCAACCAGGGCTTGAGCATTCAATATCCGGAAGTGAAGCAGTGTGAGACGCCGACTTTATTGAAGGCACAACAGACACAGTTTCCTTTGACAATGCAGGATCCCGCCGACCTGCCATCTGTTGAGATGTCTTTGCAGGATGCGATTAATTTGGCGGTCACTTCCAGTCCAGTTCTGCGTACGGTGGGTGCATCTCCTGATGCGCGGCTCGCAGTTCAGGGGGTGGCGACGGTTTATGATCCGGCTATCACTGCATCCTCACCGCTGCTGGGTACGGAAGCAGCTCTGTCCGCCTTTGATGCCCAATATGCTCAACAGCTTTTTTGGTCGTCAGTTGATCGTCCTAACAATGTTGCACCCGATGGGATCACCTCTGCTTTCACTCCAAGTGTTTCTTTGGCGAAGAATGCAGCTTTCAATGCGGAATTGTCAAAGACGACGGCATCTGGCGGCACTTATGCGTTACGGCATATTGTGAATTATTCGCGGACCAATCAACCATTCCGGGCGTTTGCCAGCGCATTTGATGGTTGGGTGGAAGCTGAATGGCGGCAACCTTTGGCGCAGGGCGCTGGCTCAACTTACAACCGTATCGCAGGTCCGAGTACGGTTCCTGGCCAATACAATGGAGTCCTGATTGCCAGAGTCAACGAGGATCTTTCGTTGGTGGATTTTGAGAGTTCTGTGATCCAACTGGTGGCTGACGTGGAGCAGAGTTATTGGGATTTGGTAACTGCCTATCGCAGATTGGACACTGCAGTGCGTGGCCGAGAATTGGCACGTCGCACATGGGAGTATAATAAGAAGCGTCTGGAGGTTGGCGCTGGCCGTTTGGACGATGAAGCGCAGGCCCGGTCCCAATATTACAACTTTGAAGCCCAGGTTCAGGCAGCTTTGGCCGGCGCTAATGGGCTTTATAAGATCGAGCAGGATCTGCGATACATGGTTGGCATGGTTGCAACCGATGGCCGCTTGTTGCGTCCCACAACCGCACCGATTGATGTTCGGGTCACGTTTGATTGGGAGAGCGCTCTCGCTCAGGCGTTGCAACGGCGAGCAGAGATTCGCAGGCAGAAGTTCCAAGTCAAGCGTAGAGATATGGAACTGGTTGCCGCTAGGCTCAACTACAAGCCGCGAATTGATCTTGTGAGCCAATACCGATGGTACGGTTTGGGGAACCATTTGATTGGCAATAAAGATAGTGCACTCGACAACATGTATGGCGAGATCACTGGTGGCAATTATCAGGAATGGCAGACGGGGGTCGACTTGCGATTTCCGGTTGGGCTTCGAGCAGCAGGACTGGCGATCGCCAATGCAAAGCTCAATGTTAAACGCGAACGTGCCGTCCTTGCCGAAACGGAATTTCTGATCAGTCACAATCTGTCAGATGCTGCTCGACAGATTACGATTACCCATGAATTGTTGGAAACCAATTACGACCGTTTGCTGGCTGACTTGAACCAGGTAGATGTTCTTGACGCACGTTACCGAATCGGGTCCGACAATATCCGTGACCTGCTGCTTGCACAGCGGCAGCTCGTCAATAGTGCAACAGAATTTTACAGTTCGTTGTCACAATACAATCTGGCTATCCGCGACTTCCATCGTGAGAAAGGATCGCTACTGGCCTACAACAATGTCCAGCTTGCGGAAGGGCCATGGGCCAAGGGCGCAAAGTATGACGCCTACCGCACTGGGCGTTTTTTGCGACCAAGTCTTTGGCCTGGAGCCAAGAATATTGCTCTGCCGGTGACCAACGGGCCTTTTGATCCCTCGGCTGTGCAAAACTCTTCTGCTCCTGATGTTCCCCCGTCAGAAGCGATGCCAACGCAAGTTCCAGCAGAGGTCGATTCCGAAACTCAGTCTGAAAAGTTGCCAACCGGTGATCAGGAGTCCCAGTCGCATCAGCCACCGACACCAAAAGTGCTTGAGGACGACAATAATGCTGTTTCACCCTCCTCGTCCGAGTCGCATTCTGACGAGTCGAAAGTAATTGGAGTGGGGAATGCGAAGCCTGCTGGAGAGACTCCATTGTCAGAGTTGCCTGTGCCAGTGGGTGGAAACAGAATTCAGACTGTCAAATCAGTTGATTAACGAATGGTAATCGTTATTCATTGTCGTTCATAACGCACCCGGTAAACCGGAATTTGGTGTTGTCTGCTGCGACGCTCAAAGTGGGTTCGATAGTCGAGATCATGATTTGCAGCAGCTTCCTCTTCCGGTATCGGGACACCGAACTCAGGTGCGATTTCGGCGATCATCTCAACTGTGTTTTCAAAGTAATCCAGCACATCTGTCCAAAAGTGCAAACGCCCCCCTGGTCGCAGCACTCTTGAAATATTGCGAATACTGGCCTCGTTGACGACTCTGCGTTTTCGGTGCCGCTTCTTCCACCAGGGGTCCGGGAAGTAAACATGAACGGCTTCAAGACTTCCCTCATCAATGCGATCCTTGAATAGTGGTTCAGCATTTCCGCTGACCATCATGGCATTGCATTTTGAATCTGGCGTATCCGTTCGGGATTTGAGTAGACGTCCCGCACAATGCGCGGCGTATTTCGCCATGATCTCAATGCCAAGGAAATTGTGTTTTGGAACGGCGGCAGAAGCGGTTGTCATGAACAGCCCTTTTCCGGACCCAATTTCAATTTCCAAAGGGAAGTTGTTGCCGAACAGGCTGGAACTGCTCAGCTTTTCGGGCAGTTCATCGATATCACGCAGCACTTGGGAGAGGTCGAGGCTGGCAGGAGGACGTTTGATGGGGCTACGTGGCATGGGATTGTGTCAAAGAGAGCCTGTGATTTTGATCCTGTGATTTTGATCCTGTGCAGTGGATGATCGTCGAACGAGTTCAGGCGAGTTCGGATTGTCCAAGCAAGGACATCGTAACCGGCGGAGATTTCTCTACAATGACGTGTGCGGTTTGAATCAACTCCCGAAAAACGATGTGCAGTGCGACAATGGCGAACGCAAAAGCCAATTTTAATGGATTGCAGATTGCTGCTCTGGAGAGCAGGCGTGCTGATGATATGGACCGCTTGATCTCCAAGATGGGCGGTATTGCCCACGTCAGTCCCTCCATGCGGGAGGTGCCGATTGAGCCCAACCGTGGTGCGATCGATTTCGCGTACCGGCTGATGACTGGGCAGGTGAGTGTTGTGATTCTGATGACAGGTGTGGGATTTCGTTATTTATTGCGATCAGTTGAGAAACATGTCGATCGGCAGCGATTTCTTGATTCGCTTTCGGACGTTGTCACGATTTGCCGGGGGCCCAAGCCTGCAGCGGCGTTGAGAGAGGTCGGTATTAAGGCCACTTATCGTGTGCCGGAGCCGAATACATGGCGGGAACTGCTACGGACCATCGATTCCGAGGTCGCTATTGCCAATCAAGTCGTGGGTCTGCAGGAATATGGAGTTACCAATGCATCTTTGATTGCAGGTTTGGAAGCACGGGGGGCAACCGTGGAGCCAGTCCAGGTTTATGGCTGGGAATTTCCCCAAGACACGACGCCATTGGAAGAAAATATCAAGTCCCTGGCTGCGGGGCAGAGAGATATGTTGCTGCTGACCAGTGCTCATCAGGTCGTAAATATGCTGAGAATGGCAGAGCAACTCAATCTGGTAGAGTCGTTGCGACAGGGTTTGCATGGGACCGTAATTGCTTCGATCGGACCGACCACCACGCAAATGCTGGAGGAGTGCGATATTCATGTCGATATGGAACCCAGCCATCCTAAGATGGGGCATCTGGTGACCGAAGCAGCACAGCGAGGAGTGAGTTTGGTGGAATCTAAAAAACGTGGTTTTGCGGCATCACCGCCGATTGCCAATCTTGAGCATCCTTCCAACGCCAGCCTGTTCATGAGGGCATGCCGCGGAGAACCGACTGAAAGGACCCCCGTCTGGTTGATGCGACAAGCTGGGCGATACATGGCTGAGTACCGGGAGGTGAGGGCCAAGCAGAGTTTTCTTGAACTCTGCGGACAGCCCAAACTGTGCAGCGAGGTAATGTGCACCGCTGTTGATCGCTTGGGAGTCGATGCAGCGATCATCTTCTCTGATCTTCTGCCCATTCTCGTTCCGATGGGATTCGACCTCGAGTTCGCGAAAGGTGATGGCCCCGTGATCCATAATCCTGCACGCGATCTGGCTGATGTGAAACGCGTTCGAGGTTTGAACGCACCGCAGGAACTGGACTTTGTCTACGAAACGGTTCGACAAACCCGAGCTGATATTCCAGAGTCAATTCCTGTCATAGGATTTGCTGGTTCCCCGTTCACGCTCGCCAGTTACGCCATCGAGGGTGGAGGGAGTAAACAGTACGTCAACACAAAAAAACTCATGCGGAGCAAATGTGGTGGCTGGAGTCTGCTCATGGAGAAATTGTCCGAGGCAATCACGGTTTACCTCAATCATCAGATCGCAGCGGGGGCACAGTGCGTGCAGTTGTTTGACAGTTGGGCCGGGTGCCTATCCCCCAATGATTACACGACCTTCGTGCTGCCATGGATGAAACAGATCATCGCCGGTATCACTCCGGGCGTCCCTGTGATCAATTTCGCAACCGGCAATCCTGAACTGCTGCCACTATTGAGGGGTGACCGCAGGACTGTCGTTGGTGTTGATTGGCGAATTCCTCTCGATGTCGCTTGGCAGCGGATTGGGCATGATTGTTCGGTGCAGGGAAATCTCGATCCCGCTGTTCTGCTTGCCGAACCGGATGTCATTCGTAACGCGGTGGATGAACTGCTGCGTTCGGTTGATGGCCGTCCCGGCCACATCTTCAACTTGGGGCATGGGGTTTTTAAGGAGACACCCGTGGAACACGCCATCGCATTGGTAGAGGCAGTCAAAGATCTATCGCAGCGGCCGACCGAAGATTAGCCATATGATGCGGCCCATTAGCGGGATTTTGATGCCGAATGCCGCCCGAGCAGCAGGCTTGGCAGAAAGGCGTTGGCAGGATCTTGCTCCCTGCCGGTGAGGCGGAGCGAAAGTGACGGTAGTACCGCTTTTTGCGGTGCTGTGGGTTCCCAGAAAGGGGGTTAAGCGTCAGCATTGCAGATGCCGAAACATCCATAGGGCCGGTTCCTTTCCCTCGTGGCAGTTTCAAATGTGGCGTTCTATTTTCATCGCAGTCGGGATCATGGCGATCATCATTGGCTTGGAATGCCTCCTGATCGATAGTGCAAACTTCTATTCTGCCTCTGATACCGAGGCGGGTGCATTCGTCAATCCGGTCGCCGCTCCGACGTCCAATGTGCAGCAATGGCGTCCCAAGGAGTGGTTTCCGTGGGTGATTTTGAGCGCTGGTGGTATTACTGTGTTGTATGCCGTCACTTTGCCAAAGCGGTTTGGTGGTGCCAGCACCGCGTGAGCAAACTCTCGTGGGTTGACGAATACGTCATCTGAACCTACCTTGCATTAATCTCGCTGCGGGCTGTGTGCCGCAATATTAGTTTTTTTAATGCACGGGAATCGTCTTGCAGCTTCGCACGCTGGAACTCTTCTGCACCATTGCCGAACACCGCAGCTTTTCCAAGGCTGCGGTGCTTCATCATTTGACCCAGGGTGCAGTGAGTCAGGCGATGCAGCAATTGGAGGAGTCGGTCGGTGTCCAGCTGATTGATCGTTCCAAGCGGCCGTTGATTCTTACTCCGGCTGGAAAGACCTATTTGAGTGGTCTCCGCGGTATTTTGCGGAGTTACGAGCGGCTTGAACAGGAAGTCCGCAGCACCAGTCGACAGCTCAGCGGGAAGGTATCCATTGGAACCATTGTTTCGGTGGGGCTCAGTTACATGCCGGAAGCCAGTGAGGCATTTGGCCGCTTGCATCGAGATGTTGAGGTGAGGACTGACTTTGGGTCCAACGACCGGGTCTTTGAAATGACAGCCGAAGGCGAGGTTGACTTTGGGCTGGTCAGTTTTCCTCACAGCAATAAAGACATTCAGTTTGTGCTCTGGCAGCAGGAACCGATGAGGCTTGTATGTTCATCGGAGCATCCGCTTGCCATACAAAACGAGGTTTCTCTTTCGCAGCTATCTGGGATCAAGATGGTTTCATTTGATCGTGGCTTGCAGTTACGACAAGAGATAGATCGCTGTTTGGCGAAAGCAGGAATTGCGGCCAACGTATGCATGGAATTTGATAACGCGGACTCGATGATCCGGGCGATTCAGGCCAGTCGAGGCATTGGGATTGTCCCGGAAGCGGCGGTACGCCGCGAAACAGCGAACGGCTCGTTACGAGTTGTTGCGTGTCGAGAATTGCGCATGACGCGTCCTCTTGGCATTATTTTCCGTCGAACTGGCCGACTCAGTCGGGCAGCCAGTGAGTTTGGTTCCCTGCTTTTGGGGCGACCGCTTGAGGCGGGTAAACGAGTGAAATCCGGCAGCGGGAAGCTGACCGTGGAAGCGGCCACGATTGAGCCAGAAACTGGTTCGTCAGTCGTCGTCTGACAGATGCAAATTGCTGTGCTGCAGTGGCGGGCGGTGGATCGCCTTGGTGTTCACTGTCCTGCAGCAGAGATTCGGACGCCGAGTGATGACGGATCCCATCAGGATAAGAAAGTCAAAAATGACCGAGAGTACTATGAAGAAACAGTTTCATTTACCACCCGCGCAGGGGCTCTATGATCCTGAGCTTGAAAAAGACGCGTGTGGTGTGGGATTCATTGCCCACATCAAGGGTGTGCCAAGCCATCAGAACGTTCTCGATGCAGACCAGATTCTGCAGGCCATGGACCACCGTGGTGCGTGTGGTTGTGAGTCCAATACTGGTGACGGTTCTGGCATCATGTGTGGCTTGCCCCACAAGTTTCTGGCCAAGGTGGCTCAGCAGGATTTGGGGGTTGAATTACCCAATCCGGGGCGATTTGCAGCAGGACTGGTGTTCTTGCCAGAGGACGAATCTGAAAGGGCATTTTGCAAAGAAACGATTCAGAAGCTTGTGACCGATGCGGGGCAGCTGTTGATCGGTTGGCGAGATGTTCCGCAGATGGCGGATTTTGCTGATATTGGACCAACGGCCCGCACCAGCGAACCGCGGATAGAACAACTGTTTGTTGGAGCAGAGGATGGTCTTGAGGGTGAAGCCTTCGAACGCAAACTCTACATGATTCACAAGCAGGCGAGCCATTTGCTGCGTGGCAGTGATGAATTGAAGCAGGCCTTGATGTTTTACATTTGCTCATTGAGCACCAAAGTCATCATTTACAAGGGCATGCTGACCCCAGCGCAGGTACTTCCGTATTTTCCAGACCTCAGGGATGAGGATTTTGAAACCCATCTGGCGATGGTGCACAGTCGTTTTTCGACAAACACTTTCCCAAGTTGGGACCGCGCACAGCCTCTCCGATTCATGAGTCACAATGGTGAAATCAACACGCTGCGCGGTAACAAAAACTGGATGAGAGCTCGGGAAGGATCCGCCAAGAGTGCATTGTTTGGCGACGACCTGGAAAAACTTTTTCCCGTCGTTGAACCTCACTGCAGTGATTCTGGAACGTTTGACAACGTCCTCGAATTCCTGTTGATGAATGGTCGTACGCTGCAGGAGGCAATCATGATGATGGTTCCTGAAGCCTGGCAAAAGCATGAGACGATGCCGGAAGAAAAGCGTGCCCTCTATGAGTACTTTTCATGCATGATGGAACCCTGGGACGGGCCTGCATCGATCGCGTTCACCGATGGACAGTACATCGGTGCGACGCTTGATCGAAATGGTCTTCGACCCAGTCGCTATTACATTACCCACGATGATCGTGTGATCATGGGAAGCGAGGTTGGTGTACTGCCGGTGGATCCGGCGATTGTCAAGGAAAAGGGGCGTCTGCAACCCGGCAAAATGTTCCTCGTCGATTTTAAGGCGGGCCGTTTGATTCCTGACGAAGAACTGAAGAGCGATTTTGCAAGAGTCAAGCCGTACGGAACATGGTTGAAAGAACAGCGGATCCGCTTGGTTGATCTTCATCCTGAAATGGAGCCACACGGATTTGATAGTGATTCGCTGCTGCCACGTATGCAGGCTTTCGGGTACACGGCGGAAACCATGAAATTCATGCTTCGCCCACTTGTTGAGCAGTTGCGTGATCCCGTTGGATCCATGGGCAATGATAGCGCCATCGCGTGTCTCAGCGACAAGCCACGCATGATTTATGACTACTTCAAACAACTTTTCGCACAGGTGACTAACCCATCGATCGATTCCATTCGAGAAGAGGTCATCATGTCACTGGAGTGCTACATCGGGCCAGAAAAAAATCTTCTGGAGGTCAGTCCGGACCATTGCCATCGTCTGTTGGTCGATCATCCGATCTTGACCAACGAAGAGATTGCAGCCTTGAAGCACCTCAACAACAAAGGCTGGAAGAGCCGCGTGATCGATATCACTTTCGATCGCAGCGAGGGCAAGTCCGGTTTGCGAAAAACGCTTTCCCGGATTGCAACTGAAGCAGAGGTGGCAGCGGACGAAGGGATTGAGATGCTGGTGCTCAGTGATCGCTTGATGGGACAGGATCGCGTTCCGGTCAGTGCATTGATGGCAGTCGGTGCCGTTCACCATCACCTCGTGAAGCAAGCCAAAAGAACCCGGATCGGGCTTGCAATCGAAACCGGTGAAGCGCGTGAGGTGCACCATCACTGCTTGCTGATTGGTTACGGGGCAGATGCGATCAATCCCTATCTGGCCTTCGAATCGTTGTGGCAAGCCAGACGTGACGGGCTGATGGATCCGTCGCTTGACGATGACAAGGTCGTCGCTGCCTACCGAAAAGGTGTCGGCAAGGGCATGCTGAAAGTCATGGCGAAAATGGGAATCAGTACGCTGCAAAGCTATAAGGGGGCGCAGATATTTGAGGCTCTCGGATTGAAAAATGAGGTGATCGATGTCTGCTTTGTCGGTACGGCAAGTCGTATTCAGGGGGTCTCTTTCGATGTGATTGCTGAGGAGACTCTACGAAGACACAATCTCGGCTTTCCGGAGAACGTTGACAGTCGGTTGAAGCAACTGCCCAACCTCGGGGAGTATCACTGGCGAGCTGAGGGTGAGAAGCATGCCTGGTCGCCTTTGTCCATTTCCAGCCTGCAGGTCGCTGCACGCAAGAATGACGAGAGCGAGTATTGGAAATTCGCTCAGGCAATCAATGAGGACAGTCGCAATCGTTGCACGCTCCGCGGGTTGTTGGAATTCGACGACTCAGCAGCCACATCCGTTCCGATCGAGGAAGTGGAGGCTGCGAGCGAAATCGTCAAACGGTTCTGCACCGGTGCGATGAGTTTTGGCAGTATCAGTGCGGAGTCGCATGAGACGCTTGCCATTGCCATGAACCGCCTCGGCGGAAAAAGCAATACAGGAGAGGGTGGCGAAGATCCGATCCGTTTTCAGACCCTTGATAACGGGGACTCCAAACGCTCCGCGATCAAACAGGTTGCGTCAGGTCGTTTTGGTGTGACCATTGAGTATCTCGCCAATGCGGATGAAATTCAGATCAAAATTTCTCAGGGTGCCAAGCCGGGCGAAGGTGGCGAGTTGCCGGGGCGTAAAGTGGATACCAACATTGCCCGAATTCGCTACAGCACGCCGGGGGTTGGTCTGATCAGTCCACCGCCGCATCACGATATCTACTCGATCGAGGATCTTGCACAATTGATCCATGATTTGAAGAATGCAAATCGTGCCGCCCGGATCAGTGTAAAACTGGTCAGCGAGGTTGGCGTGGGCGTGATTGCCTCTGGTGTTGCCAAAGCGCACGCGGATCATATTCTGATTTCGGGAGATACCGGCGGTACGGGGGCCTCTCCATTAACGAGTATCAAACATGCTGGTTTGCCATGGGAGTTGGGGATCGCTGAAACGCATCAGGTGCTTGTGCTCAATGACCTTCGCAGTCGCGTCGTTCTGCAAACTGACGGTGGATTGAAAACTGGTCGAGATGTTGTGGTCGCCGCATTGTTGGGGGCAGAGGAGTTCGGATTCTCAACAGCACCCCTTATCACTTTGGGTTGCATTATGATGCGGAAGTGTCATTTGAATACCTGCCCCGTGGGTATCGCGACACAGGATCCTGAGCTGAGGAAGAAATTCAATGGCAAACCAGAGCATGTCGTCAACTATCTGTTCATGGTTGCAGAGGAAGCAAGACGAATCATGGCTGAGCTCGGATTTCGAACCATCGATGAGATGGTTGGTCGCAGTGATGTGTTGAAGACGGACAAAGCTATCAATCACTGGAAAGCGGACGGGCTCGATCTGACTTCGGTGCTGATGCCGGCGAGCAAGCCACACGATGACGTGGGTGTCATCTGTTCACAGGCTCAGGATCACGCTTTGGAGAAATCTTTGGACCTGACTGTTTTGCTGGAGAAGGCAAAGCCGGCAATTGAAACCGGAGAGTCGGTCACGATCAGAACTCCGATTGTAAATATCAATCGCACTGTTGGGACCATCCTGAGTAACGAGGTGGCCAAGCGATATGGTCAGAAAGGCTTGCCCGAAGGAACCATCCGCATTGAATTGGTCGGGTCAGCTGGTCAGAGCTTGGGGGCGTTTCTGTCCCACGGCATCACCATTGATCTGGAGGGCGATGCAAATGATTACGTCGGCAAGGGGCTGAGTGGTGGACGGATCGTCATTTATCCACCTGCAGCGAGCAGTTTCATTGCTCATGAAAATATTTTGATCGGCAACGTCTGCTTGTACGGAGCGACAAGCGGCGAAGCATTTTTCCGAGGTCGGGCCGCCGAGCGGTTCTGTGTGCGTAACAGTGGTGCCCGCACCGTCGTTGAAGGTGTTGGTGATCATGGTTGTGAGTACATGACTGGCGGACGTGTGGTTGTGCTCGGCCCCACCGGTAGGAACTTCGCCGCAGGAATGTCCGGGGGAATTGCCTACATTTGGGACCGGGATGGCGATTTTAACCTCAATTGCAATTTGGCAACCGTGGAATTGGAGAGTCTCACCGACGCCGAGGAAGAGGCCGAGATTCAATCCTTAATTCAAAGTCACGTTGAACTGACAGGCAGTGTCGTGGGAGCAGAAGCGTTGGCGAATTGGCCACAGTTCATCAGCCAATGCATCAAAGTGATGCCGACAGATTACAAACGTGTTTTGAATGAATTGAAAACACAGACAGCTGCGAATGCTTGATCCTGCATGACAGGGACGTAGTTGTTTTTTTATCGCACCAATAAAATCATCGACCTTCATTGAAGGAAAAACTAACATGGGTAAGCCAACCGGTTTTAAAGAATTCGACCGCAAGAAAGTACCTTGGCGCCTTCCAGTGGTACGCATCAACGATTACGACGAGATTTATACTGAGCCACGAGTGGAGCACTTGCAGGATCAGGGAGCGCGCTGCATGGACTGTGGTGTACCGTTCTGTCAATCGACAACTGGATGTCCGATCGATAACCTGATTCCGGAGTGGAATGACCTGGTTTATAACAATCGTTGGAAAGAAGCCAGCGAGCGTCTGCATAAGACCAATAATTTCCCCGAATTCACCGGCCGAACCTGTCCTGCTCCCTGCGAGGGTTCGTGTGTGCTTGGAATCACGAATCCACCCGTCACGATTAAGAATATCGAAAATGCGATTATCGATCGCGCGTGGTCAGAGGGATGGATCAAACCTAGTCCGCCTTCCAGTCGGACAGGGAAATCCGTGGCCATTGTTGGAAGTGGGCCTGCTGGATTATCGGCGGCGGATCAATTGAATAAAGTGGGGCATTGCGTCACTATTTATGAGCGGGCTGATCGTATTGGTGGATTATTGCAGTACGGCATCCCCAACATGAAACTCTCTAAAGAGGCTGTGCAACGTCGTGTCGAAAAAATGACTCAAGAGGGAGTCAAGTTTGTTACGGGCGTTGACATTGGCAAAGATATTTCAACGAGTGATTTGCAGCAGGACTTTGATGCTGTTTTACTTGCCTGCGGTGCCACCAAGCCTCGTGATTTACCACTCCCAAACCGGGAAGCTGATGGTGTTGTCTTCGCGATGGATTTCCTCACTGGTAATACCAAGCAGATGGTGCACGGTGATGCTAATAGTGAGAAGTTTATCAGTGCGGAAGGCAAGGACGTGATTGTGATTGGGGGTGGTGATACTGGGACTGACTGTGTCGCAACGAGTATTCGTCATGGTTGTCGAAGCCTGGTCAACTTCGAATTGTTACCCAAACCACCCGAGGAGCGAGCCTCTGACAACCCATGGCCCGAATGGCCACGGATTTTTCGTGTGGACTATGGTCATGAAGAAGCGGCGGCCAAGTTTGGGCATGATCCACGACACTATCAATTACTAAGTAAAGAATATCTTCTTGATGAAACTGGTAAGCTCCGGGGAATCAAAACCGTCCAGGTTGCGTGGAGCAAGAAGGATGACGGTGGCTGGTCGATGAGCGAAGTGGAAGGCTCTGAGAAAGAATGGCCAGCACAATTGATCCTGTTGGCGATGGGATTCCTCGGACCCGAGCAGTATGTTGCTGAAGCGGCGGGGCTCGAAGTTGATCCTCGAAGCAACTTCAAAGCTGAGCACGGCCACTTTGCGACGAATGTGGATGGCGTTTTTGCTGCCGGGGATTGTCGCCGCGGACAAAGCCTTGTTGTCTGGGCGATTAATGAGGGTCGAGGAGCAGCACGAGCAATCGATATCTATCTGCAGGGATACAGTGATCTGCCGGCTCCAGGCCAGACGATGGGTACCTCGATGGAAGTTACCATGCAGGGATGAGAAGAGACATTCAGAGGTTGCCACCCGAGGCTCAGTGAAGTTTTTTATTCATGACCGAAGTGGTTGTCACTAAGCCCTCCCTTGATTTGGGTGGGCTTTTTTTCCGCATCCAGGCCCGTCTGTGAATGCAGTTTGCAGCCGGATGTTGTCGGTTTGCAGAATGGAACCTCTGCGTGAAACACGCATTCTCTGCGTTATCAGGGACCCAGGGTAGAAGCTGACATTGACATCACCCAAGCTCGCGTCCTACCGTCCCACAGTCCGGCAAAGTTACGTTAATTTACGTCAGCTTTACCGATTTTATGGATTCGTTCAACGCTGAACGCCGATGACTCAGATCGAGTCAGTACGGAATTCATGTGTCATAGGTTGGCAGGATGCTTAAAAACACAAAACGAACAATTGCAGTGGTCACCACCTGTACGCTTGCAGGAATGGTTTCTTCGGGATGTACCTTGTCGGGGCGAAATCTGCTCACGCTCAAGAAGAAAGAACCAGCAGCAGACGTGCTGGCAGAAAGTGGTCCCACATCAGCTTTTCCAGTACCGCCCAGTTCGCAGGCGACTCCTTCCGCGATTGCTTCAGTCGCTGGAGGCACCGGAGCACCGGCAACAGGTTCTCCTTTGCCACCCTCACAGCCTTCACGGATTGCTGGGTTGAGTGCTTCTCCGGGGTATGCGACATCCCCATTGCCAACGGCACCGAATTTGGCAGCAGCGCAAGCTAATGGTATTTACGGTAATTCCGCGACCAAGTCGGTTGGTTTTCAAACACCCGCAGCTCCGGCCAAGAAGGCGAGTGGCTACACGTTTGGCAACAAGGCATTGACCCCTAAAGTTGGGGAATCGGGAACTGCTTTTGCAATGTCTGATTTGACTGAGGAAACTCCCTCAACTTCAGCAACTGCCAGCAGTGGTTTCCAAGTCCCGGATACAAACTTTGCGAAGCCTGCGTCCACTGGCACTTCAGCGCTACCGGCAATTCCGCAGGGTGGGCTTACCTTTCCAAGCAACGACACTGCTGCCGCCGCGATTACACCACCCCAGTCGAATGTCGGTGGTTTTGCAGCTCCTGCTGCAGCAGCAGCCTCAACGGGAGAGATTCTTCCGCCAGCAGCGACGTCACCAGCATTCTCGACGGCAAGCACGGCTTTGGAAGCGGCTGCACCAACTGCAGTTCTTCCGCCGGCGGCTGCCGGCGGAAACACAGGATTTGGCGGCTACACGCCAGGCAGCACAGGTTCTGCTACCGGATATCCGAGCGGAACAGAGGCTCCTGCCACTCGCGGTTCGATTTACCGCTAGTCGGCTGGCAGCAGGTTCTGCTTCTCACCAACAGATCTGGTCCGCGTCAAAAATCGGACCTTCGACACAAGTGCGTTTGTAATCCCATTCTTCGGGACCATCCTGACGGACTTGGGCAACGCATGAGAAGCAGATCCCGATTCCACATGCCATGGGTGTTTCCATGCTGACTTGACAGTCGACACCCGCTGCCAAGCACGCTTCGGCGACCTTTTCCATCATGATTTCCGGGCCACAGGTCACCACGCGGATCTTTTCTCCTGAATCGGCTAGTTCAGCCAGACGCTCACGAAGAACATCAGGCACCAGTCTTTGTTGGCCTTTTGATCCATCGTCGGTGCACAGCGTGATTCGAAAGCCTGCCTGTTCAAAGTCTTCAACACCTGCAAGCAGGCTGGCGCGACGGGCTCCATAAATGAACTCGACTGCAGACGCCCAGCCATTCTCCCTTGCATCGTCACCGAAGTCCTGAGACGCCATTGCTTCTTTTCCAAGCAGCAGCATTGGTGTCTGACCAATGCCCCCGGAAACCATGATCAAACGGTCACAGACGCGGTTGGCAAAGCCGTTACCAAGCGGCCCCCAAAGGGTGACTTGCGCACCCAGCGGAGATTCGGCCAAAGCCGTTGTGAATGTGCCCTTCTTCAGGTACACAAGATCGATCCATGTTGGGGTACCTGAATCATCACAAATCACGTCATAGACAGCCAAGGCGCGACCAATCAGCGGTGCATTGGTGCCTGCCAGACGAACCATCACAAACTGGCCAGGAACCAGGGTGCGGGCAATCGGCTCGGCCGCAACACGGATTAAAAAAGTCCCCTCTCCAATTTGATCATTGCGTTCCAGTGGCGCATTAATCTGTTGCATGGAATCAGCGTAGTAGTCAGCGTGCAGCTTTGACATCTATTTCCCGCGTTTACGGTTGGGACCAGATTTCTTTGGGTTGCCTGTTCGTTTCTTTGATACGGGCGTTCGACCAGCACCGCGGCGGCTCTTGTCACGTCCGGTTGATGTTGATTCGGAGCCGGGACCGGTTGTTCGCTTCTTCGTCTTGCGTTTTGTCATGCCGCCGCGTTTCTTGGCAGCTTTTCTGGTTGATTGATCAGTATTTTCCTCAGGCTTGGAACGCCGTGGTTTTCGTTTTGAGGTGCTTTTGGAACTTCGCGTTTCAGCTGAATCAGTATCTCCGCCAATCACAGCTCCCGTGCTAGTGGCCTGATCATAGGAGAAGTTCAATGGGGGCTGTTGTTTGACCACGCTGGGGCGTTTTGATGCTTTGGTCGATTTTTTGGGTCCTCGAAGCTTCGCAGGTGTGGTGCTTGAGGTCCCCGGTTTAGCAGTTGTTGTTCTCTTCACTCCCTTTCGGGGGGTACCACGTTTTCCCCGGCTGCGTGCGCCGGGCTCCTCGGCAGCGGTTTCGGTTGCTGACCAAAGTTTTTCTACTTCCTGCGATGTGACAGCTCGATAAGCTCCGGGTGGAACATCCCCTAACCGCAGCGGGCCCACCGCAATCCGCCGCAGGCTCTGGACCTTGTGTCCCAGTCGGGCCAGAATTCGACGGATCTCACGGTTCTTGCCCTCTCGGAGCACGATTTCCATTTCCGTGGAACGGCTTCGTGACTTCAGTAGCTTCGCGCCTTCCACCTGTACGAAACCATCCGAGATGTAGATTCCTTTTCTCATCTGCCGCATGGTTTCAGTTTCCACTTTCCCTGCCACGGTAACTCGGTAGACCTTTCGGACACCGAATTTGGGGTGGGTTAGTCGCTGTGCAAGTTCACCATCATTGGTCAGCAGGATGAGCCCTTCACTACTCCGATCAAGTCTGCCCACAGGAAAAACACGTTCATCTGGTGGAACAAGGTCCACGACTCGCGGGCGGCCCTGCGGATCACGGTTGGTTGTGACAACCCCGACCGGCTTGTTAACCGCGTAATACACAGACTTTTGTTTTTTCAACAAGACGCCATCGACGCGTACCTTCTGGGTTGAACTGTCGACAGTAGAGCCAAGTTTGGTGATGATCTGTCCATCGACAACAACACGACCAGCCTCGATCAGTTCCTCACATTGTCTGCGACTGCCAAAGCCTGCAGAAGCCAGAAAACGCTGCAGGCGTTGGGACGTGTCAGCCGCCTTGGACGAACGCCGGACTCGCTTTTTTGATGCCGACCGTTTTGAGGTAGATCGTTTGGATACAGACTTTTTTGGCATGGAGCTGCCTAAGTGTTTGAATGGAATCCCACAACCTACCAAACCGAGCCATCCTTGTGATGCAGGCTTCCCAGTAAGGTATCTCAAGGGGGCGGGTATGAGCGTGGCAAAAGAGGCTGGGCCAGGCCTGCTGTGAGACCATGATTCCCAGTGAAACCCTGATTCCCAGTGAGACCCTGATTCCCAGTGAGACCAAGTATACCAGTGAAACCAAGAATACCAGTGAAACCATGGCAGGGCGTATCAGGTAGTCTTGGTCGCGCAGATGCCGATTGAGCTCACCAGCGATGGACATTGGCTTGCTACTGTGCGGATTGGCTGCTACGTAATAATATCGGTGATCAGATGCGTCTTTCGGACGAATTCATCTGACTGAAAGAACAGACCTTTTCAACGCAGGTCGCCCTGTCGATGACTTAGCGACCCAACCAAGGCATGGCATCGGGAATGAGCCGATTTCGGACAGGCTCAGCCAATGGTTGTTGGTAACTTGGTGGGCGTGAGGCCGCATCGTAGGGGCCGATATCATTTTGTGGGTAGGGATCATGCACGACTGCACTGGCCTGCTGCTTGTTGAGTGGGCCGGGAGGCGTGAAAAAACTCTGGAACCCGCGACACCCTGTGGTGGATAGCAATGCGACCGTGAATGCGATACTCAGCAAGAGTCTGTTTCTAATGCTATTGCGAGCCATGATCGCGAATCCTTTCGAGTCAAGCGTGGGGACTATCGGAGCGTACTAAGTTTCAGAGGTGGAACCAAGAGGAATCGATTTTCGCTGTCAGCAGAAATTCGGGGCTGAAGCACTTTACGCTGCCCATGGTTCATCGCACTTCCCGAGGGTATGCCTCAAGCTCACCGGACAACTCGCAGCTAAAATGTTTCACAAGAGTTCCGATTGCCCGAGTCATTCGTTTCACGCTGGCAAGTGCATCTCCATGACGGTGCTGTTTTTCGCAGCTGAGAGATGGCATTTTTGCATCGCTGCAGGCAGCAAGATGGTCTCACCAGTCGACAATGCCATGATTTCCTCTCCAACACGCAAAGTAGCGTTACCTTTCGGAATCGTCACGATGTGAAACTTTTTATCACCGCCTGTTTCAGCCTCTCCCTGCTCCAGCAAATTCAGCCTGAATTTGTCACACGATACAACCGTTTGCCATCCTTCCAAGGCAGGGTCACTGGTACGCGCTACCACCGGGCCGCTGGAAAAATCCGTCACTTCTACACCCTGCTGGATGTGCAGAGGGCGAGCTTTTCCTTGTGAATCAGTGCGGTTCCAATCGAATAGTCGAAAGGTTGTGTCGCTGGATTGTTGGATTTCGGCAACAAGAAGTCCTGCACCTAGTGCGTGTACCGTTCCCGCGGGGATGAAAACAATATCTCCGGGTGTTGGATGAAATGAATGGAGAACTTCCTCCGTGGTACCAGCTCTAATCGCTTTTTCCAGCTTGTTGGAATCCACGCCCTGCTTCAGGCCCGCATAGATCAGGCTCTCAGGTTGGGCTGCAACGATGTACCAGGCTTCCGTTTTTCCGAGATCAGGTGTCGGCATCTTCAAAGCATATTTATCGCTGGGATGGACCTGCACTGAGAGCACACGATTGCAGTCCAGATATTTCAACAATAAGGGGAAGGAATCCATGTTTATTCCCTTACCCAACAGCCACTGAGCGTCACTCTGAATCAAACTCTTCAGGGTTTTTCCAGTAAGCGGGCCATTCTGAACAACACTTTGGTCTTCACCATGGTCGACCACTTCCCAGCTCTCGGCATAGTCTTTCGCTGGGCCAATCGGTTTGTTCAGATACTCACCCAGGCCGCGTCCACCCCAAAGGGTCTGTTTCAAGACGGGTGCAAAAGTTAGTGGATAGGGGGTCATTTCACTGCTTTGATCGCTGAAAGGCTGAGGTTTGTATCTGAATATTGGCACGTGACGCAGGCGATTCGGCGTCGGGCTGCTACACTGGGGAAGCCGGTTTGGGGAACAGGAGCACTGGACGGGCAGTGGAACGATAAGGATCCGAGTCATCCCGAAACGGTACCATGCCTGAACTCGACCCAGAGTTTGCAAATGGTGAGGCCAAAGTGTCAGGATTGTTGCCTGAGTTACGCGAGCAATCGTCTGACGATGGTGTTGGTTTTTGCATTTTCAGCTCTCCAGATGACTCACCATTTCGCTTTCCCGATGATCCGCCGGATCATCGCGGGATTGCGAAATTCCCTCCACACTTCTTATCGTATCATTTCACCCTTCAAACCCAATACTGAGATTTGATTCGTGGAAAAGCTGTCGCGTCCGAAGGACGACTTGTTTGAAAATTCGACAATGACTTTCGGGGAACACCTCGAGGATTTGCGTCATTCTTTGTTTCAGGCCATGATTTGGCTGGCCGGTGGTCTGCTCATTGGTCTGTTTTTTGCCAATGATGTGGTGCGATTCGTACAGATGCCGCTTGAGGGGGCAATTGAGCAGTTCAATGCTGATCGGGATTTACATCGTCTTGGTTACGATCCATCCGATGAATCCGTCCAGGAGTTGCATAAATTTCTGGCCAAGAACGCGCTGGTTTGGGAAGTCATTTATGAGGTGCCTGATGAATTTCAGGCATTGACCATGGAAGCCATGATCCCCAGAGCCGACACGACCGTGCAGCAGGATGCAACGGGGAATGAGCCAGCGGAAAGCAAAGATGGGTCGGAGCAATCTGTCGCAGAGGGTGTGGTTGATCCTGTGGAAATGTCGAAGATTCTTAATTCGCTTCCCAAGACACTTGAACCCAAGATTCAGCTGCGTGAGAACAAGACAAGTTTGAGTTCTCTGAAGATGGAAGAGCCCTTCATGATCTGGGTCAAGGCTGGGCTGATTCTTGGTGCGATCATTGGCTCTCCAGGAATCTTCTACAATATCTGGTCATTCGTCGCTGCCGGACTTCATGCACATGAGCGGAAGTATGTCTACATCTATCTTCCCTTCAGTATCACATTGTTTGTTTCGGGAGTGATCCTGGCATTCTTTCTCGTTCTCCATTTTGTGTTGTCCTTCCTGCTTGCATTCAATGGCAGCATGGATGTTGCGGTTGAGCCTCGCCTCTCCTACTACGTCAACTTTGTGTTATTGTTGCCGTTAGGTTTTGGGATAGCCTTTCAGTTGCCGCTTGTCATGCTCTTTTTGCAACGAATTGGTTTGTTTGAAACTCAGGCCTATATCGAGAGTTGGAAGATCGCCGTGCTTGTGATTTTCGTGATTGCCATGATTGTTACACCTGCTGATGTGACAAGCATGGTCGCGCTCGCTATACCGCTGGTTTTTCTTTATGCGTTGGGCATCTTGATGTGTCACTTAATTCCCAGAAGTCGTGGGTTGGGAAGTGATGCTTACGATCCTGCTTAATCGATCAGACGCTGCTGGATAACGTGTCCACGTCGGATGGTTCCTTTTGCGGTCAGTTCCCCGGATTCAATTGACAGTCTGGGGTGAAAAACTTTGAATTCGCAGCGGATGGGTGTGGGCTGCTTGGCAAGGACTTGAGAGACTTCGTGTTTTACAGATTCAAGCTGGATTTCATTTTCGAGGTTCAGCCAGAGTTGAAGCTTTTCCTGATAGTGCAGTAACGCGTGATCAATACCGTCGATTTGTTCGACGTCGCGTTCAATAACAGCAGGGTGTAGTTTTCGACCTGATGCCAGCACGATGACGTCATCCATTCGACCCAGAATTCGAAACTGCTGGGTCGTACTATCACGTTCCGCCAGGTCACCTGTAGCCAGCCAACCATCTGGTGACATTCGCGTTTGTGTGACTTCAGGTTGCCCGAGGTAACCCAGCATCGCATGAGGGCCGCGAACAAGAAGCTGTCCATTTTCGATTGCTGTTTCCCAACCATCAACGGGTTTGCCGACCAGTCCAGGCGCTGCGTTGGACGGTGTCGCACTGCTGATAACGGGGCCCGTTTCCGTGAGACCGTAGCCTTGAATCACAGTGACGCCCCATGACTGCCATTCCCCAAAGGCACTGCAATCAAGAGGGGCACCGCCACATCCAAGTAGACGCAAGTGGTCAAGGTTTTGTGGCTTTTCACGAAGCATTCTGGCCGCCATCGCTGGCACGGTATTGATTAAATGTGGTTCAAGCTGTTCAAGCCGACGAAGCATGCTCTGGTAACCAAGGCATACAGCAAGAGTGCAACCGCTCAATAACCAGGTGCCAAAATCGCAGGTTCGTGCATAGGCATGTGAAAGTGGCAGAACGGTCAGCCGGAGGTCGGACTGTGTTTGAGGCACTGCTTTGAGTTTCGCTGCTGCATTGGCAAACTGACCGTCAGCCGAAAGCAACACCGCAAGTGGCTTGCCGGTAGTGCCACTGGTCCAGAGAATCAATGAAGCCGCTTCTGCAGGTCTGGCTCTCGGACTGCTGCAGGCAGATTCATTGTTTTTTTGTGCAGTGAGTCGCCCGGTTTCAGAATTGGATCGCTGGCTGACCAGTTCGAACAGTTCCGAAGTGAGCCGTTCCTTGAACTGATCATCAAGCCAGACTCCACCAATCAGTGTTCGGCGTCGTACAAGTTCGGAAGATTCTATCCGCCGATCCAGTGGGGCTTCTGTTGTGCCAAGTGCCAGCGAGGCTAATGCGACCACAATGTCCACATCGCGGTTGTCACTCAAGTGAGTGACGCGACGAGCCAAGTTTGGATCACGGTTCAGCTGATTTTCAATACGTTCAGCAACACGATTGACCACAATCGAGAGTTCATGCCAGGAACACGGGCACGAAACGTTGGCGGCAGCGTCCAGCAATAATGCTGTTGCATCAGGTCGCGATTGGACCTGATGCTGAAACGCTTCGTAGAGAGTTCTTGGGGACACGGTTCAGTGAATCAACCTCAGCGGGGTTCAGTGCCGGTCCGTCACTTTCTGGGAACTTGTTACGCCGTTACGTTGAGGGTGTCTCGAAGCTTGGCGCCATTTCCAGCTTGTCCGAACGCGGTCATTCGTGCAACACATACATCTTTCATCGCGGCTCGTGCTGGTTTCAAGTAGGCACGTGGATCGAAGGCGGATGGGTCTTCCTGAAGAACCTTGCGAATCGCGCCTGTGATCGCCATGCGGCAGTCAGTGTCTACATTGATCTTACGTACACCACTCTTAATACCACGCTGGATTTCTTCGACCGGTACACCGTAGGTCTGTTTCATCTGACCACCGTATTGGTTGATGATGTCCTGCAGGTCCTGTGGAACACTGCTGCTACCATGCATCACCAAGTGAGTATTAGGAAGCTTTGCATGAATTTCTTCAATGCGGGTCATCGCCAGTACCTCACCGGTCGGCTTGCTGGTGAACTTGTAAGCGCCATGGCTGGTTCCAATCGCTACAGCCAACGCATCAACACCGGTTTCCTCTACGAAACGGGCCGCTTCGTCCGGATCAGTCAGAAGTTGTTCGCGACTTAATTCACCCACGGCTCCGTGGCCGTCTTCCTGCTCTCCCTCACCGGACTCGAGCGAACCAAGGCAACCCAGTTCACCTTCGACACTGACTCCCTGTGCGTGTGCCAATTTGACGACTTCTGCGGTGACCCGCACGTTGTAGTCAAAGTCAGCAGGCGTCTTGCCATCTTCTTCGAGTGAACCGTCCATCATCACGCTGGTGAAACCGTTGTCGATGGCTGATTGGCAAGTGGACGGACTGTTGCCGTGGTCCTGATGCATCACAATCGGGATGTGGGGATAGAGTTCTGTCGCCGCTACCATCAGGTGCCGCAAATAGGCATCCTGAGAGTACGATCGGGCACCGCGGGATGCCTGAATGATTACAGGCGAATCAGTTTCCTCGGCTGCCTCCATGATCGCCTGGATCTGCTCCATGTTGTTGACGTTGAAAGCGGCGACGCCGTAATCATTCTCGGCTGCGTGATCGAGAACGACGCGAAGAGGAACCAAAGCCATGAGCTCTAACCTAAAGTACGGGGGAGAAACGATTTGGACAAACGCACAGGGATTATCGCGGCACCCAATAAAGTCGCAAGGTCCTAGCTGCTGGCGGGTGAATTGGCTCCGTTAAATCCCTGTTGGGGAGTCCCAGTTCACCTTTTCTTGCTCAGATTCTTGTCTTACTGTTTCAAAAACAAGAGCATTCTCAGCTTTTCAAACGCGTTGTGGTTCTTTTGCCAGTCTCAAAACCGTGGCTCAAATGCCCCATGAAGTTGGGGTGGCAATCTCTTGGTCCCATAAATTGGGCTCACGGCAAGGAGGTCCGGCAGTTCAAGTCTTTGTGGCATGATCAGGCGAGCTGAATGGGTGAGATCATGCTTGTGTGGTCACTGTAAGGCTGCCGCCCGCCTTCATGCAGCACGCCGTACCACAAGATCGCTATCCCTGAATTGGGCGGATCGGGTGATTTGCTTGGCAGCCTTGATTGATTTGCTTGGCAGCCTTGGTGCCGAGTCGTGCATCGCTGGTTTGCACCTGTTCGGGATTTTGGCTCAGGGAGTTTCCGGCTTGTTCAATTGCTGAATGATTTCGTCGACATCATAGACACATCCACCCCATGTTCCTCCGCCGGCTTGTTGCAAGGCCGCCCAAAGCCGCGTGTCTTCGGGCATGTTTGGATCAACGCGTAACGCGGGATGGGGTGAGCGATCAGCCAGCACTTGGTCTGGGCTTAGGTCGGTTCCGGCATCATCGCCAATGAAGTTGACATGTCCCTCAAGTGTGTGGCAATTGACCTTGATGTCGATCATGTCACCGTCGCGGACCTTGGCTATCGGGCCCCCCGCCAAAGCTTCAGGGCCAACGTGACCAATGCATGCCCCGGTGCTGACGCCAGAGAATCTTGCGTCGGTCACCAATGCGACCTCTTTGCCGAAGGATAAATATTTAAGTGCGGATGTAATCTGGTAGGTTTCTTCCATTCCGCATCCAATTGGCCCTCGGCCAATCAAGACGATCACGTCACCTGCCTTGATGTTATTTTCTGTTTGCCCTTTGATTGCTTTGATGGCATCTGGTTCCGCAGTAAATACTCGTGCAGGCCCCCGTTTGTGATAGATGCCATTGTCGTCCAGAACAGCGGGGTCAATGGAAGTCGCTTTGATCACTGAACCTTCTGGGCAAAGGTTACCTTCTGGAAAACACACGGTACTTGTGAGTCCGATTTTTCTTGCACGTGCCGGAGGAATGATCACATCGTCAGCTTCAACGCCGTCGGCTGCCTGCAAATGATCACGGCAGATTTGTCGTCGATCACAGCTTACCCACCGGTCCAGCAACTCATCCCATGTCATTCCACTCACTGTTTTTACATCTGTCTTGAGCAGACCAAGCTCACGAAGGTGCCATGCGACTTCCGGAACTCCACCTGCCAGAAACATACGAATGGTTGGGTGCCCAGTCGGGCCATTGGGAAGGCAATCAACAAAGCGTGGAACAAGTTGGTTGACTTCACGAAAAGCCGCTGCGTCAGGTTTTTGGATGCCTGCTGCTGCTGCTATGGCGGGAATATGCAGCAGCAGATTGGTGCTGCCTCCCACCGCAGCGTGAATCAGCATCGCGTTGTAGACCGAATCTGCCGTCAATATATCTTGCAGCGTTTCGTTTCGATCCACCATCCCGCGTGCTGCATCTGCCGAGTCTCGGGCAAGCTGCGTCCAGATCGGTTGACCACTTGGTGCTAATGCTGCATGCGGCACTGTCATGCCCAACGCCTCTGCAACCACCTGACTGGTTGCGGCTGTTCCCAGGAATTGGCAACCACCCCCCGGAGTTCCACAAGCTCGGCAGCCTTCCAGTGATGCTTCCTCAAGTGACATTTCACCTCGGCTGTAGCGGGCACCAATGGTTTGCACTTTACCAGCATCTTCGCCAGTGGTGGGTGGTAAGGTGACACCACCAGGAACCAGCACGCTTGGCGAAGTGCTGCAGCCTGCAAGTGCCATCATCATGGCGGGAAGCCCTTTGTCACAGGTGGCAATTCCAATCACGCCCTTGCGCTGTGGTAACGAACGAATCAGTCGACGCATGACAATGGCAGCATCATTGCGATATGGCAGGGAGTCAAACATGCCATGGGTTCCCTGGCTTCGTCCATCACAGGGATCACTTACAAATGCCGCAAACGGAACCCCCTCGTGGAGTGTCAGTTGTTCAGCTGCAGCCTGCACCAATAGGCCAACTTCCCAGTGCCCTGTGTGATACCCGAGGGCGACCGGTGATCCATCAGGATTACGAACTCCACCCTGAGTGCTGAGAATCAGATATTGATCACCTAACACGCGTCGCGGGTCAAAGCCCATGCCCACGCTCTGAGTAAGACCGAAGATGTCTCCGCTGGTCCAGTGACGCAGGATTTCATCGCTGAGAGGCAGTTTTCCCGCTGGACCCGGTGCGTGGGTGCTGAGCGTTTCGACGTTTGGCGTGGTAAAGAAGTTGTGCATGGAGCAATGGGTTGGCTGGGGCTCGCAGCAGAATCTCAGAAGATCTAGCCGTGTGAGTTGATGGGATGTGAAGATGTTCTATCGGGCACGTGCTGTCGCCAAGAGTTTATCAATCCCGACCATCAATCTCAAAGGATCCCCCCTCGATGCGTTTCTGAGTTCCGGTGAGTTATCGCCCGCCAGCCATCTTATTTGCGAATCAGCGGAAGCCATTGCAACCTGCGGAAGCCATTGCAACCTGCGGAAGCCATTGCAACCTGCGGAAGCCATTGCAACCTGCGGAACTGCCGCCAAGCTTCGCAAGTCCGGCAAGCGATGTTCCTTTTTTTCCAGCTTAGCGTCCATTTCCAGCTTAGCGTCGCCGTTTGACTTTTCGGTGCATCGGGTTGAGTCGCTTTCGTGCGGGCTCTTCCGGAGTTTTTGGTTCTGGAGGTTTGGGAGGCGGGGCAATCGCCTCAAATCCCTCAATGGAATCGCGTTTGAGCTCTTTGTTGATCCTTTGCTCGATGCTGGTGAGGACATCTCCTTCACCGGGGACGACGAAAGTGAAGGCGATGCCTTCGCGGCCCATACGCCCTGTTCGCCCAACGCGGTGGACATAGTCATCACAATCTTGCGGCACATCGTAGTTGATGATGTGCGAAATCGTACTGATGTCGATGCCGCGACCGACAACGTCAGTTGCGAACAGGATTTTCAGTTTGCGATCTCGCAAGCTCTGCAAGACTCGATCCCGTTCACGTTGCTGCATGTCTCCATGCATACTGCCACAGTTATCGTGGGTGTGACTGAAGTGTCGATACAATCGATCTGTACCACGTTTGGTCCTGCAGAACACAATCGCTTGCTCCGGATCTTCTCGTCTCAGCAGATGATCGAGAAGTGTTGATTTGCGATCGTGTGCAACTGTGAAATAGCGTTGCTCAATGGTTTCGACTGCCATCTCATTCTTGCAGCAGTCGATGACGGCGGGATTCACCATGTAGGACTCGGCGAGACGTCGTACTGTTGGTGGAAGCGTTGCTGAGAGTAAGAGTGTTTGACGATCACGCGGACATTTTCTCAGAATCCGCTCGATCTGCGGACGAAAACCAATGTCCAGCATGCGGTCGGCTTCATCCAGAACCACGCACCACACACTGTTGGTTCTCAGCGATTTGCGTTGCAGGTGATCATGCAAACGCCCGGGTGTACCGACGACAATTTGCACTCCATTTTCGAGTTGTCGCAATTGTCCATTGATGTTCTTGCCACCAGCTAGAACGGCGACTTCTGTGTCGACGCCCCAAGCCATGCGTTGCGTTTCCCGGCCAACCTGATCGGCCAATTCGCGGGTTGGCACGACGATAATGGCTTGGGGATCCTTGCAATCCTCGAGAGAATCGAGTTGCTCAAGGATGGGAATCGCAAACGCGGCCGTTTTACCCGTCCCCGTTCGGGCTTGTCCAATCACGTCCTCTCCCTCCATCGCCAGCGGGATCAATTGGGCTTGGATCGGGGATGGCGTGCTAAAACCCGCCTTTTTCAATGCCCGTCGCATCACAGGCGATAGATCGAGTTCGTCGAACGACTCGACGGTGTTTTCGGTTTCGTTTTCGGTCTCAATCGTGTTTTCAGCTGTTTGATTCATGCAGGCAGTGTAACGTTCTGCCCTGGTTTGCACTACGCGGAATTAATCTGCTCATTTCCCACGGTAAATTGAGTTGTTGGTTTGCCATACCTCAAGCATGCCCACGCTTGGCTGGCGTGAGCGGTTCTTGGCTGACATGAGCGGTTCTTGGCTGACATGAGCTGCTGACAGGCCCATTTCAGGGATCGTTCCCGTTTGGGTGGGTGACTTTGGCCACGACCGGGAACCGTTTGCCGTTGCAGAAACCCGTTTCAGACTGAAAGTCTGTCTCGCTGGACGGGATAGCACGGCATGGTTGCAAGGAAGCTGGAAATCGCGTGTCTGGCAACTTGTTCCTTAATTCGTCCATTTCGCGACACGGAGTGTTCGGCTGTTGTTTGACTAAAATCTGGAGGCTAAAATCTGGCAGATCGGGGAATCCGCCCCTTTCCTCACCAAATTACCCCGCTATCGAGCCCTGATATGCAACGCATCTTATTTTTTACGCTCCTGCTGGCCACGGTTGTTGCGGGGTGTAACGATCCATCCAACGATGATTTGCGAGTGCTGACTGATGCGGATAGTGGTGATGCAACCGCAACACAGGGTGATACCGATAGTAAGCAACCGAGCGTTGCGTTTGTGACCAACCAGATCGCCGACTTCTGGAAGATTTCTGAAGCTGGATGCAATGATGCGGAGAAGGATTTTGATGTTGAAGTTCAAGTGCGAATGCCATCGCAAGCGACTGCAGTTGAACAAAAGCGAATCGTGGAAGACTTGCTGACTTCAGGAGTCGAAGCGATAGCGATCAGTCCAATTGATGCAGACAATCAGGTGGATTGGCTCAATACCATTGCCCAGCAAGTTCCGTTGATAACGCACGATTCTGATGCTCCTGCTTCGGATCGATTGATGTACATCGGCATGGACAACTATGCGGCAGGGCTTACCTGCGGCGAGTTGGTAAAAAAAGCGTTGCCTGACGGTGGAAAAGTCATGCTATTCATCGGACGTCTGGAACAGGACAATAGCAAGTTTCGAAGGCAGGGGGTCATCGATGCGTTGCTGGGGCGAGAACGCGATATGGAATATTATCGAAGTCAACCGGATGCGTGGGATCCGGTTGATGATGAAATTTCCGACGACAAGTACACGATTCTGGGAACGATCACCGATCAGGGAAAACCAGAGGTTGCCCAGTCAAAGGCGGAAGATGCCCTGAACACCTATCCCGGTATCAATGCGATGGTCGGATTGTTCGAATACAACCCACCTGCTTGTTACAAGGCACTCGAAAAAGCAAATAAGCTTGGTGCTGTGAAGCTGATTGGTTTTGATGAAAATGATATCACTCTGCAGGCGATCAAGGATGGAACTTGCACTGGAACGGTCGTCCAAAATCCGTACGATTACGGGTATCAATCAGTGCGTGTCCTGACTGAGTTGTTGCGCGGTTCTAAGAGCGCGATTCCGGAAAGTAAGTATCTGGACATTCCGCCTCGGCCAATCACCAAAGACAATGTTGATGAGTTCTGGGCCGATTTGAAAGCCAAGAAAGGTCAGTAAAGTCTTGCTTGGATTATCTTCTCAACAATTGCGGCGTACCTATGACTGAGGTTGATACGCCACTTCTGGAAGTTCGTGAAATCGGAAAGCAGTTTCCGGGCGTCAGGGCGTTGCATGGTGTCAATCTCACGGTGCAGCAGGCAGAAGTGCTTGCCGTGATTGGAGAAAATGGTGCTGGGAAAAGCACCTTGATGAAGATTCTTGCTGGCGTGCAACTTCCCGACGGTGGGCAAATCCTGATTGATGGAAAACCCGTTACGCTGGACTCGGTCAAGGCGTCGTTGGATAGTGGAGTGGCTTTGATTCATCAGGAATTGAATCTCGCGGAAAATTTGCAGGTGGGTGAGAATATCTACCTTGGACGTGAACCCAACCGCTACGGTTTCATTGATCGAAAGCAAATCAATCGTGACGCGTCTCTCGTGCTGCAGCAGATTGGTTTGGAAGTGGCGCCAACCACACCCTTGAGTGAGCTATCGATCGGTCAACGCCAGATGGTCGAGATTGCAAAAGCAATGTCGGTGGGTGCGAGAGTGCTGATCATGGATGAACCAACTTCCAGTTTGTCCAGCGCCGAGGCAGAACGGTTGTTTCAAGTCGTGAATGACTTGCGCGAACGTGGCGTTAGTATTATCTACATTTCACACCGTCTGGGTGAGGTGCAGGCGTTAGCAGATCGTGTGGTTGTTTTGCGGGATGGCGAAAATGCCGGCGTGTTGGATCGAGATGAGATCAGCCATGACAACATGGTCCGTATGATGGTAGGGCGGGACGTTTCCCAGTTTTATTCCAGAGAAACTCTCCCCATTGGGGATGTGGTTTTATCTGTGGAGGGAATTCGCACGCCCGCTTGGCCTGAACATGAACTCACGTTCTCGATTCGGAGCGGTGAGATCGTTGGGATATCAGGTCTTGTGGGAGCGGGACGTACAGAAATGTTGCGCACGCTGTTCGGGGTCGATCGTCCAGTATCAGGTCGGGTCGTCGTAGAGGGAAAACAGGTTGACTTGGCTTCACCACTGGCGGCGATTCATGCCGGGATTGCACTGGTGCCTGAGGATCGAAAGCTGAACGGTCTGGTCATCGACATGAGTGTTCGGCATAACATCGGACTTGCTGCTTTGTCACGCAATCGTTTGGCTGGTGGGTTCTTGAACCGGGCGGTTGAGCGTCGGGATACCACGCAAATGATACGTGATCTGCGCATTAAAACCCCCAATGATGCACAAATTACCCGCTTCCTTTCGGGCGGCAACCAACAGAAGGTGGTGCTGGGCAAGTGGCTTTCCATGATGCCAAAGATTTTGCTGCTTGATGAGCCAACACGCGGTATCGACGTGGGTGCAAAGCAGGAGATTTATCAATTGATGGAGCAGCTTGCCCGAGACGGTCTTGCCGTTCTGTTTGTCTCGAGTGAGATGGAAGAGATAATGGGGATGAGCGACCGGACCATTGTGATGCATGAAGGATGCATCACTGGTGAGCTTGAACGATCAGAATTGTCGGAAGAAGCCATCATGCAATTGGCGACTGGCAAAGCAAATGAAGGGGCAACGGTAATAAATTGATGAATGCAAAATCGCTTGGTATTTTCGGTCTGTTGGTGATGCTTTTTGTTTTTATGGTGCTGATGACCTCAGACCCATGGACGGACATCTTCAGTAGCACCTTTTTGCAGGCGAATAACCTCGAGAACTTGCTGCGGCGGGTTTCCATGTACGGTCTGCTTGGGATCGGTGTGGCATTCGTCATCATTACGGGCGGGATTGATCTGTCGGTTGGTTCCATTGTTTGTCTGGCTGGTTGCCTGCTTGGAATCTTTCTGCAGGTCGACTATCAGCCTGCATCTGTTTTCGATGTTCGCAGTGCTGATCAGGAAAAAAAGAGTGTGGTCATCTATGGCAATGCGGAGGACAAGTACGAAGTTGGCGACAAGCTCCGTATGTACCGCGGCAGGCAGCCAGCGGTGTTGACGGTGTTGGGGTTGGAGCCTGTGCAGTTAGCCGATTCTGATAATCAGCCGGTCGGAGTCGGGACAATCTTGGATGTTCAGGGACTGTCGCGGGATGAGGATTCCGGGCAGGTCGCCAAGGCGTTTGAAGTCATCGATTTTGGTCTTGCCCAAACTGACCAACCTGCCTGGGTCAAGCTGGTTGATGTGCCCTTCGAGCTGACGCCGCGCGATCGTGTCTCCTTTTTTCACCCCACGTTAGGGCTGAAAGATTTGGTCGTCAGTTCAGCAACCCAAGAAGGTGGGATTTCGAGGATCGAGTTTGTGCAATCACTTGGTGAGCGATTTTCGAAAGAGTGGATGGCGATGCCGACCGAGCGAAAGCAGCGGATGGCGATCCCGCTTGCGATCATGTCGGTTTTGGGAATTGCCGGATTTCTTGGTTTGTTGCATGGGCTACTTGTGACGCGTGTCCACCTGCAACCATTTGTTGTCACACTCTGTGGCTTATTGATCTATCGGGGAATTTCCCGCTGGTTAGTCGATGACAATCCGGTGGGCTTTGGAATCGAGTACAAGGAAACTCTTAGCCCATTGGGTTCCGGAAAAATGTCGTTACTTGAGTGGGGAGATGGAGCGCAGACATTTGGAATCCCCTACCCACTTTTTGTGTTTCTGTGTGCTGCAATTGTTGCTGCAATCTTCCTCAATTTGACGATTTGGGGACGCTATTTGATGGCGCTTGGTAGCAATGAGGAAGCAGCCCGTTACAGCGGGATTCGAACCGGGCGTGTGACGATCTTGGCGTATGTGATTTGTACGGTGTCCGCTGCCACCGGAGGTATCCTCTTCGCTCTTGATTCAGGATCGATTTCACCTTCAAGTTTTGGCAATTTTTATGAACTCTATGCGATTGCTGCTGCTGTTCTTGGTGGTTGCAGTCTTCGAGGTGGTGAAGGATCAATTTTTGGGGTCATCGCGGGGACAGCTGTGATGATGTTGCTGAACAACTTGATCTTGTTGCTAAAAATTCCGGACCGACTGGAGTTCACGATCATCGGCTTGGTGATTTTGATTGGGGTCACCCTGGACGAAACCGTGCGTCGCATAGCGGCACGCCGGCGAGCGATGAAGTCGGGCCAGAATTAGAATTCAAATCGAATGGTGCCAACTGTCGCGTTGTGTTTTTTGCCAACGATTCAACGAACTCCACCGGGTTTCTGTTCAGGATCCTCTACTGCGTGCATGGGATTGGAGCTTCTGCTTTGGGTTCGAATCGTTCTTAATGGCATGTCTTGAAACGCCTGGTAAACTGTGGCGTTCCCGCTGGGTTTGCTTGAATTGCCGAATGTGAGCATTGTGTCTTCTTTCTGAATTTCCTTTTACGTGACACGGTTCCTACGATCCTTAAATCTGGAATGAAGGGTAGGTGTTTGAGGTAACCGGACTTAAGTCGAGCTTCATTTGTTGGTGGAGCAGACCTCCTCTTGTCGAATTTTAGAGATAGCCAGTTCCACGTTCGATTCTCGAACGTGGAAGTCCAGACTTTCGACGGATTCGAACTGTGTCCAAATCTCAGCTAAAAAATTCCAGCGGACATCTTTCCAAACCCATTCGTCGATCAACCAATCTGGCGTCGCTTGATGTGGCATCACACTTGATGAGCGAGACTGCGCATGATTTGCGTTCCCCGTTGACTACCGTGCGAGAGTCCATGCGTCTGATCAAGGATGGCGGTAATGCCAGTCTTACTTCAGAGGAAATTCTTTATCTTGACGCGGCGATGGATCAGTGCGATTGCATGTTCCAGATGATTAACGAAATGGTCCAGTTGCAGCGTTTGCGTACAGGGATTCCCCGCGTGGATCGGCAATGGGTGTCAATCTCCAAAATACGGCAATCCATCGAGGAAACACTTCGTCCCTGGGCCTTGCCGCGAAAAATAGATGTCCTCTGGGACATCATGGTCGATGCTGAAACGAAGGTTTATGCGGACCTTGCCCTGATCCGGCGACTCGTCGTGAATCTGGCGACAAATGCGATCCGTGTGACTCCCGAAAGTGGTGTTGTGCTGGTGCAGTTGCAATGTCCACGTGGCGGTAACGCGGTGCGTTGGGCGGTGCTTGACCGTGGAGGTGGGATCAAGCGGAGGGTGCTCCAGCAGATGTCGAGCAATCGTTCCGCCAATGGTGCCGATGGGGTAGCTGAATCATCATGCGGCAGTGAGGGGCTTGGATTGCTAATCTCACGCCAATTGGCAGCGTTGCATTTTTCTGATTTGCAGATTTGTTCCCGATTTGGACAAGGCACAGAGGTTTCATTCACGACTGTGTCCGGAGGTCCGAGAGGTGTCGCTGAGACTTGGTCAAATTGGCGGTTGAAAAATCGCCACGTTCTGCAGAAGCCAAGGTATCGTGATGGCAAACTGCAAAGAGTGGATCACGGGAATCATGCTGCTGGCGACCATTTACAGGAGAAAGAGGTCGAATTGCCATTCATGTCCGCCACGCTGTCTCACAACGCAACCCGTCCGAGGTCTGACAAGCAGGTGGTTACCGGAGTCGTTTCGTTGGGTGCTGCCGTACCCCGAACTACTGCCGACAGGTTCGACCGTCTTCTGCAGCGCCAGCAACGCATGTTCGATCTCGTGTATCGAGCCGAATCACGTAAGTGGGTTTGGGCTTTTGATATTGATCCTGAGTCCATTCAGGCCCGGATCGAATCCATCAGTGATGAGGCAACCAGACAACTGCCCGATGCCAGAATGAATTGGTCTGCGACGCAAATCATTCCAATTGGTGATCGAGTAACCCACTCGCGTCTCAGTGATTTGTTGGTCCGGTCAACTTTAGCTGCATTAAGCCTTGCGAATGTGAATGACCAAGACGAAGTTCGTCTCGGTACGCTTCCCATCGGTGTGTCCAAAGTCGCTTCGGGCAGATTGGATGATGAGATGCGACGTTTAACGCAGCGGTTCAGTTCGGAATCCCGCATTCTGGCAAAGCAGGTGGAAAAACTCTGCTCGGGCATTTGAATTGCTCATGCTGAAATCGCACTCAGCCGCCAGCAATTCTCGACATCGAGTTCTTCAGCCCACGTCTTCCCGGTTGATGTCACGTTAGGCCGATGCTGCTACAGCAGCTTTTCGCCAATCCACGCGTTTTCGACGCTCTCGCTCGGGATCTTGTGGTGTTGATCTCAAACGCTCATCGCCACAAAAAAAGCGTTGTGAGCAGGGCTCACAACGCGCTGGATGAAGTGATCAAGCTACGGCGAATCAAGGGGCAAGGACTTTGTTGCCCTCTTGCATTCGCTTCGCAGGCTTGTTGTAAATTTCCGCACCAGTGTTTCGCAGCCGATTTCCGCTGGCGTACGGTTCAGGTGGAAAGTCTTCGCCGCGGGTTGCTGACCCCAAGGGAGTCGTCACCGTATCGTTAAGTGTTTTCAGGTAGTTCTGCAACTTCCAAGCTGGAATGACAGTGAGTCCCAGTTCTTTCGCTTTGGTTTTGACTTTGCTCATGGCGGCGATTGCCGCGAGGGTATCGTCATTTGCCGCTCCCCCTGCATCGGATTCTTCTCCGATCACCAAGAATCGGATGGTGGCATCAAGCTTGCCGGAACTGGTGGCTCCTGAAGCCGTTAATTCAGCCGCAATGACAGCGCCAGCTGCCCGGATCTGCCCTTTCAATGCCTCGTTGTCCGGACGTCCATCACCGTTGACATCAATGTTACCGGCCAAGGCGATTTTGACGACTCTACCCGGCGCCCAGAATGGCGAAAAGATTTTGTCGCCTGGGATGATGGGGTCTTTGATTTCCGGGAAAGCCACGACTCGAGCTTGTGCCAGATGTGGCCCTTGGATCTGCGTGACTTGAATGGTCGCTTTGACTTTAGCATCTCTCAAACGTGTCTCGTCACCGTCGATGACACCAAAGGTGACACCCGGCCTTAATTCATCTGCCGATCCGAGATTGATGGTGGTGATGTTACCGCCGCGAGCGACGTATCGAACTTCACCCTGCGTGGTTTCAAACTGGTCGCTCCTTAACCGGTTCAGCTCGGACTTCTGCGTGCTGATCGTACCTTTGAGTGCTTCCTTCTCGTTCGACAAGTTGGTGTACCGCGTACTTGCAGTCGATTTGAAGTTGTTGAATTCTTTCTCAATCTTGTTTCGCGAGTCGACAACTTTTTCCTTTTCCAAATTCATGCTTTCCCGGTCCGCCGCGTATTCCCGGTCAAGCGTTGCTTTCTCCGACTCGGCTTTTTTTCGAGCTGATACAGCGGCAGTGGTCAGAGCTTCAGCATCGGCGACCTTTGAATCCTTTTCTGCTCGGATCGTCTCCTCCCGCGCTTTTGAGTCAGCGAGAGTTGCGTTCCGACCGCGAAGGGCCTTGGCCAGGTACTGAGGCAGGTATGGGTAGTTGCGTTGCGAAGCTTCGACACCGTCGTCGAAATAGGACATGTCTCGTGCATACTGAGTTTCAATCGTTTTCATGTCAGGGTCATCCGACACGTTCTCTTTCATCATATCGATTTGTTCTTGCGTGAATGAGCCAACGCCAAGCATGGCTTTCAAGCGAGTGGCCTGTTGGTCCAGTCTCGCTACCTCTGTCTTCACGTTTTCGAGCGAAGCTGACGTGCTTTCCTCTTTCGCTGTGACCGTATCATTGTGTCGCCAAAGAAAAAAGTTCAAGCACAACGACAGGACAAGGAAAATCAGGCAGGCAATCAAAGAGCCGCGGATGACGGAATCGTCGCGAGCTACCATTTTTGTTCTTTGAGGTGAAGGGAACGGAGATGGGGTGGAACGCCAGCGATCTGGGCGGCAAAGGGCCGCGCGTTGGCCCTCCCTAACATTATTTACTTTCTACGTATATTCTACTGCGGTTCGCGGAGAAATCCGGCTCAAGTCACAGGTTTCTGGGACTTTTGACGGTTGTTCGCTTCGTGCCGAGTTCACTTCCTAGCCAAATTCGGCTGAAATGTGTCCGTTTGTACGCTCTCCATGCGATTGGGTTCTAAGTCCGAGGTTGGAATGAAATCGGAACTATCCCTAGCCAGCGTGGTTATTATAGTTGTTGAGACGATTCAGATATCGTCTTTTAGGCACCTACTTACTTCACGAAAAAGTCCGGCAAAGGCAATGCACTACCGCAATCACATTCGATCGCACCGATCATCCCACTCAGCCCGAAGCGGCTTCACCTTGCTCGAGTTGCTTCTGGTTCTCGCAATCCTTATCGTCATCATCGGGATTGGCGTTACCAACTTCGGCGGTGTTCAGGCTGGAGCGAACCGCGACGCCACCGAAATCACTTTAAACAGCCTCAAAGACAACATAAAAATGTACAAAATCCGTATGAACGGACTCCCTGAAAATCTCGAAATGCTCAGAGATGGGCCCACGGATGCGAACAAGAAGGCCAAATGGGTTTCTGCAATCGTTGAAGAGATTCCCACAGATTCGTGGGAAAACGACCTAGAATACAATGTCAGCGGTGGGAGTTTCGAATTGCGGAGCTCGGGGCTTGATCAACAAATGAATACTGCTGACGACATTATCGTCGAAGGAAACTAGCCCGAGGTTTTCCACGTGCACTGCGGGCAGGATTGCTCCAGACGGTGGTTGACCGAAGGCCCGGTTTTTCAAGTTCAGTCAGCCCCATGCGGGAATTTTCATTGTCACGTCGATCTGCATTCACGCTACTCGAGCTCTTGCTGGTGATCGCCATTCTTGCCGCTTTGGCTTGTATGACGATGCCAAAGTGGGGCATGCTGTTGAATGATCGTCGGCTTATGCGGGCTGGAGATCAGGTCCGCAGCAGTGTTGCCAGATTGCGCGTCGAAGCGATGCGTTCGGGCAGGGTTATCATGCTCGAAGGGATGCTCGAAGGAGACAGTTTACGGGCCAAACCTTTCTATTCTGCGACGGACGCGACCGAGGCCATCGATCAGACCGGTACAGGGTCAGAATTGCTCTCCGGGGCTGATCAGGTGTCGGCGGTTGTGGTCGAGCAAGACGAATCGGCCATCGAGACAATCGAACTGCCCGATGAGATCACGGTTACCGGGGTCAGCGTCGTGTCTGCGGCTCGCGGCATGGAAATTGAAGAACTCACCGTGTCGGATCAAGGCGAAGGCTGGAGTCGTCCAGTACTCTTCTACCCCGATGGCTCGACCAGCACCGCTTTGATCAGCATGGCACACCCAACAATGGGACGCATTGTGGTCAAGATTCGGGGAATCACAGGTGATGCGACTGTCAGCGAGGTGCTTGCACCATGACCTGTTGCGCGATTGAGAATCAAAGATCGAAACCAGATCGTGTTGATCATCGGATGCGACGTGGATTTTCGTTATTGGAAATCCTTCTCTCGTTGGCAATCCTTGGTGGTTCTTTGGCGATTTTGAGTCGCATTGTTGATACTGGAATCACAGCTGCCAGAGAAGCTCGGGATTTGTCGATTGCACGCATGATCTGCCAAGCGAAGCTCTCCGAGGTATTGCTCAACAGTACGGCTGGATTCACACCACAGGCTCAACCGCTAACACCAGTGGATTCTTTCGACTCCCAGTCCACTACTCCATTTGAGTTTTCGGTTGAAGTCCAGCCGGGGCAACTTGGAGGCATTCTGCTGATCCGCGTTGTTGTTGAAGCACAGAACCCTGACGGCGGTGTTCCACTTGCTCGGTACTCTCTTGTTCGCTGGATGATTGATCCCGCCTTGGGACTGGAGGAGTTGGAAGAGGAAGAAGAAGCTGCCCGAGAGGAAGCCGCCGGCGTGGAGGGCTCAGCATGATGAGCATCAAGCGACAGGCGATGAGGGCATTTACGCTGCTGGAAGTATTGTTGACTCTGGCGATGTCGGTCGTGTTAATGGGACTGATAGGGACAGCATTTCAGTTCTACGCGGTCGACATGAACGTGCGGAATATGGATATCCGGCAGACCCAGTTGGCGGCTGCTGTGATGCAAATGATCGAGGATGATTTGCGTGCCACGCTACACAGTGAACCGGCCGATATGTCGGGGCTCGAGGAACTTCTTTCTTCCAGCCTGGGGGGCGAGGAAGAAGGTGGCCAACGTAGTAGCGGGGGAGAGAGCGAAGAAGATCTTTCAGCCGCTGGGATCAGTATGGCAGAGGAGCCGATTGAAGAAATCGAAACAACGAATCTTGATCTCACCAGTGGTGTTGCTGTTTTGCAGACGCCAGGACTGATTGGCAATCAGTATCAAATCCAGCTCGACTTGAGTCGGCTGCCGCGATTGGAAGAGTACGTTCAGATGATGGACGCGAACACAGCAACGTTACAAGACGTGCCAAGTGATTTAAAGACGGTCGCGTATTACGTGCAGTCCGAAGATTCTACTGCTGGCGTGATGGATTCTCTCGCGGAACTTGATCCAGACGCGACCGATTTGATGTCAGGTGGTCTGGTGCGTAGGTCGCTTGATCGCGCGGCGACCGTCGAAGCTGCGACCATGGGGAATATCAGTACCCTCAATCAGACGGGTGACCTGCTGGCACCCGAAGTCAAGTCAATCGAGTTTTCGTACTGGGATGGGCTGATGTGGCAATTGGAATGGAGCAGTGATGAATTTGGTGAGCTGCCACTCGCTGTGCAGGTGCGGATTTACATGATTGATCCCGCTTTGGCAGCGACTGAGGACTCCAATACGCTTTCCTCGTTGGGACCGGACTCCATGCGTGCGTTCTCGCACATTGTTCGGTTACCTATGGCTGTGGCGATAGAGACCGAGGAAGAAGAGGATTTGTCGGAGGCCGGACTATGAAACAGTCAGTCAAATTGCCACATCGGGGATTTTTTCTGGTGCTCGTGCTGATTGTCATCGCGATTGCGACGATGGCGGTTTACTCCTTCACGGATCTGATGCTGGCTTACGATGACTCCGCCTATTTAACCGGTGACATCGTGCAAACCAGAGTTAATGTTGAGTCGGGTGCCGAAACAGTCCGGTTGTTGCTCTCAGAGCCGCCTGAAATGCGGTTTGATTATGGTGGCGTTTATAACAATCCCCAGATGTTTCAGGCTGTGTCTGTTTCTCTGGGAGATGATAATTCAACACCCTCGAATTTCTCAATTCTTGCACCTGGATTGAACCAAGACGGCAGATTGGCTGGACTGCGATTCGGGCTGCAAAATGAATCGGCGAGGTTGAATCTCAATGCGCTGACTGTGCTGGAAAATAGTCCAGCCGGCATGCTAGCCTCTGCCCTCACTACCACCGATGAATCGGAAGCTTCAAGCGAAGAGGAAACCAGCGATAATATCGCGGTTTCCCTTCTGCTGACTCTGCCAGGCATGACTGAAGATATTGCTGACGCGATTCTTGATTGGTTGGATGAGGATGAAGAGGTGCGGGCATTCGGTGCGGAAGCAGAGTACTACTCGACACTGCCCACCCCATATGTGCCCAAGAATGGCCCAGTTTTAAGCGTTGAAGAATTGTTGCTCGTGCGGGGGGTCACTCCCTCTCTCTTGTTTGGTGCCGATGCAAACCGCAACGGAGTGCTGGACGCTGACGAGCAGCAGCGTTTCGGAGTAACGGTTGAGACCGCCGGTTCACTCGGGTGGGCGGCATACCTCACTGTGCATGGTGCTGAAGCAAGCAAACAACGCGATGGCAGTTTTCGGGTCAATGTAAATCAGGATGACTTGGAACTACTGTACGAGGAATTGTCCGAAGCCATGGAGAACGACGACTACGCAACGTTTATCGCAGCGTATCGGATTGCCGGGCAGTCAAATTCAACAATGGCTCTTTTGAGTGGAGATAGCGGAGGTGCGCAACAGGCGGAGGTCGAAGGCCGTTGGACAGCCGACTTGATGAGTGAATTTGATCTCAGTGGTGGCGGTGGGACTTCGTTGACACAGGTTTTAGATCTGGTTGGAGCGACAGTAACGGTTGGTAACGGTGATAACGCCCGCTCCTATGCTTCTCCCTTCGCCGAAGACCTGATTTCAATGGGCTTGTACATGCCGATTTTAATGGACACTTTGACCACACAAGAGGTCGAAGTTATGCCAGGTCGGATTAATATAAACGAGTGTCCCGCAGAACTCTTGTATGGAATTCCTCTGCTTCCAGAGGAAGCGATCGAAGGCATCATTGAGACGCGAGATGTTAACTCTGACGATCCCAATCGTCAGTTCGAAACGTGGCCGCTCGTTGAGGGTTTGGTAACGCTCGATGAAATGCGGCAACTGACACCGCTGATTACCTGTGGTGGAGATATTTACCGATTACAGGTTGTTGGATATTTCGAGCAAAGTGGAGTTTCGAGTCGAGCTGAGGTGATCATCGATGCGACGACCGTGAACCCCAAAATAGTGTTGTGGCGGGACTTGAGTCACTTGGGTAGAGGGTTTGATCTTTCTGTTCTGGGATCTAGGTCGTTCACCGGCCTTGAGGGTGAAAGTGGAGCGGTTGACAGTGCAGCGGTTGACAGTGGAACGGTTGACAGCGCAGCGGGAAATTGAGGAGCGGTGCTGGTCGACTTGCCCATTGCAGGAATGAGGGCAGGACGTAAGGTTGCTGTGGATTTGGTTGTAGGTAGGTTTTGTGTGTCACGAATAGCCAGTGCGAGATATCGACTTCATGCATGAAGTGAGAAAAAAATGGTAAGAAAATTAGCAATCGATTGGGATGAAAGTGAGTTGAGGTTGGTGGCTGCGCAATGCAGCGGCAGCAATGTCAAAGTCACTGATGCCCGGGTGATTCCGATTGAAGACAATGTTCTCGATACCCTCAAAGCCGCACTCGCCGGTAAGGGGATGGAAAATACGGAGACATTAGTCGCCATTGGACGGGGTCAGGCAGAATTGCGGGAATTGCAATTACCACCTGTGCCAGAAGATGAACTACCTGACATGGTCCGGTTTCAGGCAAGTAAGAGTTTTGCGACCGCTGGCGACAATGCGAATGTTGATTATCTCGTCACCAACCGAAGCGATGCGGGTGTCGAGATGATTGCAGCGGCGTTGGGTGAACAGGAGTTGGCCAGAATACGTGGCATATGCGAGTCAGGAAGCCTCGTTGCGAAACGGATTTCGATTCGACCTCTCTCGGCTGCTGCTCTTTACCTGCTGAAGCGGGAGCGATCCAGCGGCAACGATACCGTGTTGATCGATCTGCTTTCTGAGGAAGCGGAAATTGTTGTTGCGCGAGATGGACGCGTTATCTTCGTTCGAACCGTTCGGATGCCCTCTGCGGAAGCTGCACGTGGGCGAGCGTTAGCTGGTGAACTCAAACGCAGTCTGGTTGCGTGTGGATCCAGCGGGACTTTGGAGCGAGTCGTTCTGTGGGGTCAGGCAGCAGTGCACTCGCAGGATGTCGAGATGTTAGCGGAAGCTACTGACAGCAAAGTTGAGGTTTTAGACCCATTCTCGCTCGTCGAAGTGGACCGCAACACAAAAGGGAAGATGCCTGAGCATGTTGGGCGTCTGGCTCCCCTGGTTGGTCTTTTAGTTGCGGATGAAACAGGGGCTGATCGTCTGCTTGACTTCTTGAATCCGCGAAAGCGGGTGGAAGTTGTCGAAAGTCCGTATCGTAAATACCTGATCGCTTCGGTTCCCATTGCCGTGGCCGCCCTGGTGGGTTTCTTGATCTATCGGCAGCTTGGGGCTTTGGATCAGCAAATTGAGGTTTTGAAAACGACCAACAAGCAAAAAGAAAAAGATGTCAAAGCGGCTGATGTTAGCATCGCACGTACCGAGACAGTCGATAGGTATTTGGATAGTGATGTTAACTGGCTCAATGAGGTACGTCGGCTTGCAGCGAAAGCTCCCGAGTCGGACAAGTTGATTGTGCGAAGCCTTAACGCTGCTACTGATAACCGAAACGGTGGTGGTAGGATGACCGTCGATGTGGCTGTTACCGAGCCATCTGTCATCGGCGAATTTGAGGCTGCTGTCCGTGGTGATTCCCGCAAAGTTGAAGGTGATGGTGCGAGGGATTTGGGCACGTCCAATCAATATCGCTGGAGCATCAAAGAGACGATCAAGATCGCACCCGAGTACGTTCGTGAGCAGCGGTACACCGGGATGCGTGGAGTTGTTGAGGAGCCCGGCAGCGAGTTGGATCAACCTGAATCCACTTCGGAGAACGATCCGGTGAGCGAACGTGAGGCAGGAGGCTCGGAACAAGCGGTTGTCCGTTCCGAGACTGAACAATCCGAGGCTCTCGATGGCGAGAAAGCCGGATCGGCCCCGGATGTGGTTCCAGGACAAGAAAAAGACGCTGATCCCGGTAATGAGGGTGACGATGTACCTGGCGATGCAGATCCACCCGCAGTGGGGGAATCTGGGAAATCAGAATCCGGTGATGATCCGGCGGAGGGTGCAGCCGGGGAAGAATCGGAAACCAGTCCCGAACGTGAAGCAGAAGCGAATTCGGATGATGATGTTGTTGCTGAAATTCGAACAGAGGTGAAGTCATGAATGAGAGAGAAAAAAATCTCGTCAAGATCATCGGAGCGATACTTGTGATGTATCTGCTTTGGGCTGGATACGGGCGTTACCAGTCTGCTGTCTCGCAACGGACCAGACTGATTTCGCAGTTGACGAGCAGGCAAAAAGAGCTTTCCGAGAAGATTAACATGGGAGCAGTGGCTGACGGTACTTTTGGTGAGTACCGGGCGCGATCTCTACCAAGTAACGTTGAAGCTGCAGACAGCCAGTACAGAAAATGGCTGCTGGCATTAGTTCACGGCAGGGAAATGGATAATGTTGACGTCAGCAAGGCGACTTCTCGAACAATCTCTGGGATCTATCAGAAATTTGATTTTGGAATCAAAGGCTCGATGGATTTGCCTGCACTGATAGGGATGATGCACGACTTTTATGCAAAGGATTACTTGCATCGGATTCGTGAGTTATCAATCAGCCCCCGCAAAGGTGGTTTCACGGTTTCAATGAAGGTGGATGCGATTGGTCTGGCAAACGCTCCCAATGACTTACCAGAACGTCCTGAACCGTCTTACCGGGTTGATGCAGATGCTCAGGCATACATCGATGCGATTATGAACCGCAATCTTTACGAGCCACCAAACCAGGCACCTCGTTACAGCGGTGGCCGATCCATTGAAGCGATCGTCGGTCGGGATTCACCGACCCCTTTGACCTTCAAAGATCCCGAAGGACATGACGTGAGATTCGAACTTGCAGAGGAACCCCCGGAGTTTGTTCGTCTCGATTCACGAAGCGGGACGTTGCGAGTCAAATCTGACGTTACGCAGGAATTTGAATTGCTGGTACGGGCGATCGACAGTGGTTATCCACAGCAGACGACAGAACAGACGATTACTGTGCGAGTCGTCGATCCCCCGCCCCCCCCAGTCGCGCCGCCTGCCGAGCCATCGTTTGATGATGCTTCCCAGACTGTGCTGACAGCATTGTTGCAGGTGCGAGGCGACTGGACTGCTTGGATGCACGTGAGAACTCGTGACGAGACGTTGAAGCTGAAAATCGGTGATACGTTTGAAATCGGTACTCTCAAGGGCACCATCTTTGATGTGACGCCTCGCTATGCGACGTTGGAAATCGATGGCAGACGCTTTGAATTGAGGCCGTCTGGTAATTTGGGAGTTGCAGCCAAACGCGCCGAGTTGGATTGATTCGGATGCGGAACTGTAAGTGGACAAGGTAGGGAACTCGTTGCACGAAAGAGCCTGTTGAGCGAATCTGCCCGTGTATCAGCGATTCATTGCAAATCGCTTGCCATTGATTTTCCGGGTGAAATCCGTGCTGTCGACCACGTCGATCTGACGGTAAATGCTGGTGAGATTGTTTCTTTGATTGGTCCAAGTGGCTGCGGCAAAACAACATTGCTGCGACTGATGGCCGGTCTTGAAATCCCCACGGATGGTTCTGTCAGTCTTGATCCACCGGTGGTCGGACATGCTGGTGGTATTGCTTTTGTTTTTCAACAGCCTTCATTATTACCGTGGAGAACCACGCTCGAGAATGTGGTGCTGCCGCTCGATTTGATTGGCAGAGGTTCCAGGCAATCCCGTCGCGAACTTGCATCCAAGATGCTCGAAACTGTCGGTTTGGAACATGCGGCGACAAGATTTCCATCAGAATTGTCTGGTGGAATGAAAATGCGAGTATCCATTGCAAGAGCACTGGTCACTGATCCGCATGTACTCTTGCTTGACGAGCCTTTTGCAGCACTCGACGATATGTTGCGGAATCAGCTTGGACAACTGCTCTTGGAGCTTTGGGAAAAGCGACGCTTCACGGTTGTGATGGTAACCCATAACATTGCTGAGTCAGTGCTTTTATCTCAACGAATTGCAGTGATGCGGGAGGGAACGTTGGCAAAAATTCTCGAAAATCCACTTCCTCAGCCACGCAACGAACAATTGCGGACAACGATCGAATTCGGAGAATTTTATGGTCACGTCAGTCATGCTCTGCGAGGAGATTAGTTGATGGCTGCAACGAATTCGCTTCGCTTGCGTGAAATACTGGTGAGTATTGTTTTGGTTGCCACTGTCGCGGGTGTGGTGCTTGGTATTTGGGAACTCATTGTCTGGAAATTTGAATTGCCCAAAGCACTTCTGCCAACGCCTAAGCAGTGTTGGGATGCTGCTGTACTGGAGAAGCTTCCGCTTTTTCGAGCTACCCTCTCCACCGGTTTTGCCGCAATTGCCGGCTTGCTGGTTTCTGTGGTGATCGGTTATTCCATGGCGGTCATCTTTAGCCAGTCGCGTGGTCTGCGTCTGGCTCTGTTTCCCTATGTCATCCTGTTGCAGACAGTACCAATCGTGGCTATCGCCCCACTGTTGATCATTTGGAGTGGATATACATTTCGTACGGTTGTCATTGTTACTGCAATTGTCTGTCTATTTCCAATCGTCAATAGTGTCACCGGTGGGCTGTTGAGCACCAAGCAGGATACGAATGACCTGTTTCGTCTGTACGGAGCTGGACGCTGGAAACGGTTATTGCATTTGCAGATCCCATCATCAGTCAATCATTTGATGCTTGGCATCAAGACCAGTAGCGGATTAGCGGTGATTGGTGCCATCGTGGCAGAATTTTTTGTCGGAAATGGGACCACCTATGATGGTTTGGGAACCTTGATGACAGGTTGGACCGCATTGGTGAAAACGGATGCATTGGTATCTGCTGTGTTTGCATCAGCCTTATTGGGGGTGTTGATGTTTGGATCGGTGCATCTGATTTCAACAGTATGTCTTAGGCGTTGGACGCAAGTTGCGACTGGGAGTGGTTGAGTATCGAGTCCCGATCAGCGATACCGGTGTTTTGAGAGGAAGTTGTCAAGTGAGTCGTGTTTTTCGGTTCACATGGCAGAAGGGGCTTCCCCAGAGCAATCCATGGGTGTGATACTGTAGAGGTATTTCATTCGTTTGGAGGTGTTTGTTTTATGAACCGTATCGTTTCTCTTTCCTGCGGCCTCGCCATTCTTGCCATGAGTGGCTGTGGGTCATCGCTCGACCCGTCCACTAATGCCGGGCAGAACACTGAAGGTAGCTCATCGGAAAATTTGCCTGTAGCGATTCAGCTGAATTGGTATCCCGAATCCGAACATGGCGGAGTCTTTCAAGCAGAGTCCGACGGAGCATACACAACAGCAGGTTTGCAGGTCGATATTCGACCCGGGGGACGAAGCGCTCCCGTCGCACAGGAACTGGCCTTGGGACGGGTTCAGTTTGGATTCGCCAACGCCGATGACGTTGTTGTTTATCGTCGCCAAGGTCTTGATGTGGTAGCTGTTTTAGCTGCCATGCAGGACAATCCGCGATGCATTCTTGTGCAGCAGAAGAGTGGCGCCGAGTCCTTGAATGATCTGGCGGGCTTGACGCTGCAATGCCAGGCAGGGAGACCCTATCTGGAGTTCATGCGATCCAAAGGCTTGCTCGATAAAGTCAAGGAAGTGCCGTACTTTGGATCCGTCGCTTCGCTGGTTGCTGACCCGAAAATTGCCATTCAAGGATACTCCTGTGCCGAGCCACTCCTGGCGGAACAGGAAGGCGCGAAGGTGCGAGTGCTGATGGTCAGCAAATTGGGCTGGAATCCTTATTCGAGCGTGCTTGTCACGACCAGTAAACTGATCCAGGAACAGCCAGACATGGTGCGCGCTTTTGTGAAGGCAACTCAGGCTGGTTGGAAGTCCTACTTGAAGGACCCCACCAAGGGAAACACGGCCATTCTCAAAGCGAATCATCATGGCATGACAGCGAATGTGCTCAAGTTCGGGAGCGAACAAATGCGCGCTCTTGCAATGCCGCCTGGGGAACAATCCAAGGTATTTGGGAACATGTCTCTTGAAAGATGGACCGGGCTGGTGAAGCAGATGGATGCACTTGACCCATCGCAGGCCAATCTGGTCAAGCCGGAAGATTGTTTCACCGACCAATTCCTGAAATAGTCACGATGAAATAGTGACGCTCAGTGGAGCTAAATTGGCTTGATTGGTGTCAGGCTGCTCTGCTGCGTGACACTGGACGGCCAATCGAAGTTGTAGGGCCGATATGTCGACCCAAGGTCTCAATCTCAAGCTGAAGCAATTGTCGCACCACTTCGGTTGCTGTTGGACGCTCATCAGGTTCCTTGGCAACCATCTGCTGAACCAGATCTGCAACCGGCTCAAGCAACATCTGGCTGACCTGTTCGGTGCGTGTGATCCAGTGCCAAAGCACCCGTCCCAGCGAGAAGATATCCATGGCTGGGATCGCAGCCAACTTGCCTGTAAGTGCCTCTGGCGAGGCGTATTCGGGCGTACCACGAAAGTGGTGGCCAGCGACCGTATGAACTCGTGAAGCAAACCCAAGATCGACCAGAGTGACATGTCCGCGGGGGCCCACAACACAATTTTTGGGTTTCACATCGCCGTGAATCCAGCCAGTACTGTGCAGGGTATCCAAGGCCTGAGCAACCTGTCGAATGAGCCAAAGAGCCACCGGGAGCGGTTTTTGGGAGACCGACTCCAAGTGGATTTGCATCGATTCTCCTTCCAACCGGGGCATCACCAGATAAGGTTGGCTGGATGTCGTTGATGCATCCAAAAGAGCAATCAGGTTGGGATGACGGGCAACACTTGCTGCTGCTATCGATTGCAAAATTTGCCTGCTGCCTTCGACATGATCAGAGCCGCCCATGGCTCGTTTGATCACATAGTCCCAGCGAGGGCTGTCAACGGCATCGGCAGGCTGTGCCAGCAGCAATTGGGTAGTTGAACTCTCATTAACCACGTCCCCAAGTCTCCAGATCCCCAGGATTGCCGGTTGCTTGCATTTCTCGTGGGATCGATTTGACGAAACATCAGTCACGGTGGGAAGCCCTCAGCAGTCGTTCTCAAGGTAAGTGCAGCACTCACGGCCTTGGTGTTAAGTCGACTATTCCTGCGTCGAACTGGGAATTCATTTCCCGTTGTGCGGCAAATTTCTGCTGTTTTCAACAGAATCTGCGTTCGATTCTCGATTTCGCAATTCCGCTCATGGTCCGAAACGTCGATTTTCGGGGTAGCGTTCGGGCGTGAAAAAAGACGACCCTACAAGACCGCACTTGTGGTGCAGAGTGCTGTCTTGACAATGAGACTTAAAACGTGAATTACGCTCGTCCGACCCCTGCTTTGGCGATCCATGACTTGCAAAAGTCGTATGGAGATTTGCATGCATTGAAAGGCGTGACCTTTGGCCTTCATCGAGGTGAGCGTCTGGCATTTTTGGGACCCAACGGAGCTGGGAAGACGACGTTGATTCGGTGCCTTGCTGGTCTGACCAAGGCTGACCATGGCGAGATATTTTTATCGGGGAGACCTTTTAAAAGTCTGGAGTCCAGGCAGCAAATCGGTTTTGTCCCGCAAGAGATCGCTTTGTACGCCGATTTAACGACCCGTCAAAATCTGGAGGCGTTCGGTCGGTTTCATGGTTTGCGACGCCGCAAACTCCGCGAACGTCTCACATGGGCCCTGCAATGGACTGGATTGGAAGATCGTGCTGATGACTTGGTGGGCACGTTTTCCGGTGGTATGCAGCGGCGTGTGAATCTTGCTTGCGGTGTCATGCACGAACCAGATATTTTGCTGCTCGATGAACCAACCGTAGGTGTTGATCCGCAGAGTCGGCAGCGGATCTTTACGATGTTGGACGAACTCAGTACCTCAGGGACCTCGATTCTGTTAACGACGCACCATCTTGATGAGGCGGAGGAGCGCAGTGATCGGATTGTGATTCTTGATCAGGGAAAAGTTGTAGCGGATGGCTCGATTGATGAGCTGGTAGAGCAGTCTGTTGGTACCCAACGTCTTGTGCGTTTGCGAATCGATCGACCGCTTTCGTCACCCATTCGTGAAGGAGTGGCTGCGGGTGCAGTTTCGTATGGAAATTCCGGTGAGGATGAAATTTCCACACGAATTGATGATGTTTCAAACCATTTGCCGGGGCTGATTGAGCTCGTGCGCAGAAGGGGTTATGGAATTGCTGACGTCCAAGTTGAGTCGCCATCGCTCCATCATGTATTCCTCCATCTGACGGGTTATGAATTGCGTGACTGATACGCCGATGTTCAAAGAGATGCTCATATGATCTTGACTGTGCTTCAAATCAGCTTTCGCCGCTTGCTCCACAATCGAGTGGAGTTGCTGCTGACATTTCTGGTGCCCATTGCCTTTTTTAGCATTTTTGCTGTTATCTTTGGCGGCGGTTTGGGTCGGGGCACGACGCCAAGAATCAAAGTTGTTGCAGTTGACGAAATGCAATCCGTGGTCAGTCGTCAAGTCATGTCAGCGCTGCGTGAACAGGAGAGCTTGCGTTTTGTTCGCGAGAATGATGCAGATGCATTGCAGCGTGACGAGGCAATGGAATTGGTGCGTTCAGGGAGTGCGACCATGGCAATCGTTTTTCGAAATGATCACGATCAGTTGGCTGCGGAGTTGATGGCCGATGCATCTGATCAGGTTGCAGCACAGGTCGTCTCTGCTTTGGTCAATCGATCGATGATGTTGTCGGAAGCTGAGTACCAAGTCTCTCAGCTTACTGATAGTGACCAGAATGATACCGAGGATTCGGTGGATGCCGTTGCAACGGGAGTTCCAAAGGATGAGCCGTTTGGTATCGAAGCATCGCTTCAGCGTAAAGTCGAAGTCATTGATGTGATGGGTGAAGGGAAAGCCAACCCGGTCGTTAGCATGTACGCTTCGGGTATCGCTGTCATGTTTCTGCTGTTTGGGGCAACGGGTGGCGGTGGGGCATTACTCGAAGAGCGGGAGAATCAAACGCTTGACCGTTTGTTGTCAACACAGATGTCGATGGACCAACTATTGCTCGGTAAATGGTTTTATATGAGTAGTATCGGAGTGCTGCAGGTTGGTGTCATGTTCTTGTGGGCTCAATTTGTTTTCAATGTGGATCTGTTGGGTCATTTGGATGGTTTCTTGATGATGACGGTGGTGACCGCATTGGCAGCCTCTGCTTTTGGCTTGTTTCTTGCCACTCTCTGCAAGTCACGAGGACAATTGAATGGGCTGTCCGTGATCCTGATCCTGACCATGAGTGCTCTTGGGGGATCCATGGTCCCCAGATATCTGATGAGTGATGAGTTGCAGCAATATGGGCTTTGGACTTTCAACGCATGGGCTCTCGATGGGTACACCAAAGTGTTTTGGCGGGAATTGCCCGTGGATGCTCTTGCTCCACAGCTTGCGGTCCTGCTGACCAGTGGAGTCGTGTTTCTGCTTGCCGCCAGAGTCTTGGCTGTACGCTGGGAAACCAATTGAGGGATGCCGACCGCTGTCTGGTTTTCAGAGGCACAGGAACGCCGCTTCGGCTCACCTGTGCGAGCTTGACTTTGCCGTTTGTACGCGGCTTTCCTGGGAATTCCGCTCTGGAAGCAATTTTGAAGGCTGCCGGTGATTGATTGGTAGGTTTCTGATCCATTACCTTGAGCACTGGTTTTCTGACGAATGAACTAATACACCAGAGTATGAAAATGGATTCTTGGCCAATTGGCGTCTTTGCTTCCGTGGATGCGGGGCTGGGGGTTGCCTGGGACGTGATCTCACAATTAAAAGTTCCCACAATCCAGTTGCATGCACCAAGTCCTGAAAAACGCAATCAGGAATCAGCCGAAGCTTTTCGAGCGCAATTGAGTGAGATGGGAGTTCGATGTAGCGCGGTCTTTGGTGGGTTCGAAGGCGAAAGTTATGCGGATATCCCCACCGTCGTACGAACGGTGGGATTGGTGCCTGCCGAGACGCGGCAAACGCGGCTGAATGAAATGTTGGAGATTTCAAATTTTGCCAGCTGGTTGGGCTGCGACACGGTTGCTCTGCACTTGGGATTCATTCCTCACGATCCACAGGCAGAAGGGTACGCGGATATTGTTGATGTGACCCAGCAGCTCTGTGACCATTGTGCGGGCCATGGTCAGTTCCTGCATTTGGAAACCGGTCAGGAAACTGCGGAGGGTCTGCTTGAATTTATCAAACAGGTCGATCGCAATAATTTGAAAATCAATTTTGACCCCGCCAATATGATTCTTTATGGAACCGGCGAGCCGATTGAAGCTTTGCGTGCGGTCGGTGAACACGTCCGAAGCATCCACTGCAAAGACGGCACATGGAGCGACAAGCCCGGAGAGACTTGGGGTGCCGAAGTGCCACTGGGTAAAGGTGATGTTGGTATGGAAAACTATCTGCGTACGCTGAAAGAAATTGGATACGATGGGCCGCTGACGATTGAGCGGGAGATTCCGCAGGATCCAGAAAGGCAATTGGCTGAAATTGGGCAGGCGATCGAATTGCTGACCAAGCTTCGGGCAGAGGTCTTGGGTTGAAGCACTACGTCTTTGAAGCACTGCGTCTTTGAAGCACTGCGTCTTTGAAGCACTGCGTGATTCATTGAGACACGCCATGTCGCAATCACTGGTTGTGACTCGCGTGATACCCCGAGCGATCAGCTTGTCAAGAAATGCTGTCGTGATCTCTGTTCCTTTGGCAAGAATTTTGATGTTCATTTTGCCGATTTCGTTCATCAACGCATGCAGGATCTTGCCACGGGTAAATGATGGATCGTCAGGGAAGTGAATTTTGCCTTGAGGGCCTTTCGTATCTTGTGGGGCAGTACCATGAATCACAGGTTCAGACATGCAACGCCACTTGCTATGTCTGGTCATCGGCAAATTCAGTTGCTTGGATCGAGCCAAGTTTTGATCAATGAAGCGGGTTCGTTGAGCATGACATTCCCATGGCAAGTGATCGTCTGAGGTCAGGACTTTTCTGTACCTGGCAGCCCAGTAGGGATGCGAAGGGTAAAACTTGCCCCCCCACCAGCGATTGCTTCGTAGGTCAGGGTGCCTCCGTGGGCATTTGCTGTCTGCTTGGCGAGCGCCAGCCCAAGTCCAACCCCTGCAGCGGTCTCAGCTGCCTGCTCTGCAGATTTACTGAATGGTTGAAAGATTTTGTGCTGCATCGATTCGGGCACACCAGGGCCATGATCTGATACCGTGATCACGACTTTGTCGTCGTCCACTATTTTTGCGATCAAGTCCACTCTTGAATCACTTCCTGACTTGGCATACTTCGCCGCATTGTCGATCAGATTGAAGATGACCTGTTCCATTGCAGGGGGATCTGTATTCCACTGTCCGTCGGTTGGGGAACTGATTTCAAGTGTCATTCCGGATTGATTCAACCGCTCTATCAGCCGTGGCGAAATACGATCAATCCAGTCACACAGTGTGATTACTTCCGTTGCAGGAATGGTGGAAGTTCGTTCCAGTTTGGAATACCGCAGCACATTGTCAATCAAATGTGTGAGGCGATCTGATTCCTGTCGCAGGGTTTCCAGGTACTCCTTGCGGTCCGCCGGATCACTGACCATGTCGCGAGAAAGCAGGTCTGTGTAAAGTCGAAACGTGGTCAGAGGGGTTCGTAATTCGTGGGTTACTGCGGAAACAAACGTTGCTCGACGCTCACTCAATGCGATCAGCTTTTGCAGGAATATGGCCGCAATTGCGGCGGCCGCGAGCAGCGTAAACCATGCTATCAGCAGAGCGTTGTGGGTAGGCGACCAGTTGTAGGGAGCAGGCTCTGGTTTGGGTGCAACCAGTCGAGCTGGTAAAGCCGCCAAGGTGATTGCGGGATCCAGGTTATCGTCGCCTCTGACAGGCAGGAAGTCTGCCCTCGGCAGCAGGTCATTGATGCTCGATGCCATTGAGGATTTGAGTTGCATCCAGTCAACCCACACTCCTTCGAGGCCATCGGCATCTCCTCGCTTCGGTCGGACGACAAATAATTGATCGTTTACCCAGATGGTCATAAGACGTTTGCCTGAGGAACCCCATTGTTCTGTCAGGGATTGGATCCCATCCGCACCAGGATTGCTATCCGCATTTTCTTTGCGGCGTGCCGTCTGTTCTGGATAGTTGAAAGCCATTTGCTGTTGGACTGCCATGTTTCGGTTCAGCAATTCCAAGTCACCGTTGGGTAATTGCGAATCGAACTGGGATTGTGAGTCCACTGTCTCTTGCCGGTTGTATTGGAGGTTGCTGGCATACACATCCACTTCGTTGGTATAGCTGCTTTGGGGCAGATTTGCTTCGACAACAACATCCACGTGTGGCAGCACTTGATTCGCTGCATTGATGAGCGCACTTGCGGATACAACGTCAGTCAGTGCGACCAATCGTTCCGATTCTCTGGGGTTGCTCTTGTTTGTGGAGGAAACAAATTCGGGCCGGGGTCGGTCTTTTGTTCCATCTACAACTTGTACAATTGTGAAATGGTCTTTGACAAAAGGTTGATTGGAAGCGTCAATCGTTTGATTGTCAGGTGGATCAAGTAGTGTTGCAATGAACGGTCCCAAACGAGAGTCGAGTCGCCACAAGGCGACGACCGTATCTTGCTGAAGTCTTTCGCGTTGTTGGCTCTCTGTTCGTTCGCGACCTAGTCGCAGGGCGTGTTCAGAAAGACTGATGAGACCGATGGTGATGCAGGCCAGTATCAGGGCGAACAGGCACCAGATGGCGTTGGGACGCGATAATTTACGACTAGCGATGTGTTTGATCGTCATGAGGTTTCGACCAATTCGGAATCAATCATATAGCCCTTGCCGCGAATGGTTTTGATGGCTTCATTGGCGCCGCACACATGCGCGAGCTTTTCTCTTAATCTCGCTATGTGCATGTCGACCGTTCGTGTCGTAACACCCTTTGCGTCAATTTGCCAGACACCTTGCAGTAATTCGTTTCGGCCAATCGCTCTGCCCGGGTTCCTGCTGAGGTAATCGAGTAGTGAGCATTCCCGTTCCGAAAGAACCTGCGTCAAGCCTGTGGCAGATTTGATTTCACGGCTGTTCCAGTTGATCTCTCCATGGGGCAGCGAGAGTGAAGGAGTTTGTGCTGAACGTGTGGGAGAGCGACGAAGCACAGCTTCTACACGCGCAAGAAGTTCGTCGACACTGAATGGTTTGACCACATAATCATCAGCCCCCAGGCGGAGCCCTTTGATGCGATCCTGTTCCTCTCCTTTGGCGGTCAGTATGATCACAGGAAGTGTTGGTTTCTGCTTGCGTATTTCACACAGTACATCAAGACCATGTCCGCCGGGTAAAACCAAATCGAGTAGTACCAGGTCACACGGCTTGCCGATTGCTTTCTCAATTCCAATTTCAGCTCGATCTGCTTGCCAGACAACGTGCCCCGTAGCCTTGAGTGAATCAACGATCCCGCGTCGGATGGCGGGGTCGTCTTCGATTGTAAGAATGCAGGGGGCTGGCATATTGGTTACCGCTAGAAGGAAAGTCTCAGGTATATCTTTTTCTATTTGGTTGATGTATTCAAGGCTTCTGTTCCTGAAATATTGCTTGTCTCTGCGTTGTGTCGACCTCTGTTTTCCAAGGCGATGTAACGATCGTCTGGCGATAAACCCAACCACGGGTCGTCGAGGGGCATTAAGAATAGTTCTTCGTAGATCCGATGGGTCAGAAACTCGTCGTCTCCTGTTTCCAGATTCTGCGTGTACCAGTCATCCAATTTAGGCTGCAGTCCGTATAGGTTAAAGAAAGAGTCCTGCTCGACCCGTGGTGCTGATGCGTCAACCATCCGGAGCACGGGCAATTCCGCAGCCATCTTCAAGGGGGCAAGTCTCATCGCCGCCGATGCATTTGATGACTTCTTGTCCAGTCGGGATCTGGTCAGCACGCCAGATGTCAATTTCAAGCTTTCAGCCGCGAGCTTCCATTTTGGATCAAGTGGGTTCAGATCAATCACCATTTGATTGTCGCGAATCGTGAGTTCGCTTTTTTGGCGTCTTCGCTGTGCCCGCTCACGATGCCAAATTTGTATTTTGCGTTTGCGTTCCGATTCGGACAGTAACTGGACCTCATGGTGCAGATTGAGTACGGAGTGTGTCCAGCGAATGAATGCGTCGGGCGTGACTAAACCAGGTAACGCATCAATCACGCGGCCGTCCTTGTTGAGGACAAAGTGCACGCTGTTCCCAATGATCGGCTGACGCAGTTTTCGTCCATTGCCAAAATCAATCGTGGCAATGGGGACATCGCGTACGGGTTGCCAGTGCAAAATGAATCGCTGTCGCAGTAAGCTGGCGATTTCCGGATTGGTGTAAAGAACTTGCCTGAAGAAGCGACTGTTAGCACAGCTCAGCTCTTCATCAAGATTTCCCAGCATTCGGAGACTCAGAATTGGCCGATCAAGTTCATTCGATCTGGCTTTTGCTGCAACCAGTGATTTGTACCAGTAGAGCCGGCATGCGATTGCTTGTTTTTGGCCCGCAATGATATCCAGTTGCTGGTCAATCAGTTCCAATTGACGTGAGTCAGTACCGTTCTCAGCTTGGATTTTTCGTGCTACGACGGCGGCATTCAAACCCTGCGGACCAAAGTATCTGAGTTGATTGGTCACCTGAGAAAGTTCTTTGAGTTGCTTTCGCGAGAGGTTTTGATTTGCAGTGATTGACAACATGCGTGCTGCCAGACGCTCAGCTTTCTGTGCTTCAAAGTCCCCGGAATTGATTCCGTAGGTTCCAAAGGCAGGCGCCGTAGCGTCCCCGATAAGGAACGCAGGAAGCATGATTAATGACCACAGCCAGGTTTGCTTTTTCATTGATGACTCCCTGTTTCATGCGTGAAATGTGGGTGATCTGTGCCACCTCCATGAAAGTTTAGGTGTCATCGCATGGTTGTGCGGTAACGGCTTTGTAACGTGCTGCTGGTGCTTCGTGTCAGAGGAAATAGCAGTATCGCAGATCGGCTGATACACCTGACGTGGGATGCCTGCATGAAAGCGGCGGCAACGAGATTCAGAGTGAATCTTCATTTGCCTTTGGATCAGTCCGTGGATTGGATTACCCGCATGCCACAAGCAACACCGACTATTGACCCATCTCCCCAAGACGTGCAGTTTTATCCCCAAGACGTGCGGTTTTTGCAGTCGGACACGTTTGGGTGGATTACTGGTTCTCGCTGGGGGCAGTCAACTCGGGTACGAGTGGCGGGTTCAATCCAGTTTCGTCCGCGTCTGCCGAAGGAGCGACGTTTGCGTCGGCAGCAGGAACGGCAGCGGCGTCTTCTTCCTCTTTCAGAATCTTGGCTTCACCAGCATCGGGCTTTGTTTTGGAGTCTGTGGATGTATCGGGTGTTGGCATTTCAACCGGTAGCGGCATGTCCTCGGACTCCAACGTCTGCAGTGGCATGGCTTCGGTTGGCAAGTTTGCACCTTCCTCTTCCAATCCCGGCAATTCTTCGATGGGCATACCATCGATCGTAATGGGTTGGTCGTTGCTGATTTTGTAGACTGGCGCCGTGAATTCAGGCTCACGTGGAAGCGGGTTGTATCGTAGCCCGCAGTCGTTGCATCCGCAGTCGATCAGGCCGTCCAGAGTGGTGCCCGGGTATTGCAGCAATGTTTCTGGAGAGATTTTACCTGGATCGATCCACAATCCCTCAGGGGTCAATTCCATGGTTCCCAAGTCGAGGTCCAGATTTCGGCGAACGGTTTCGTAGTTCACATAAACACCGAGGAGACCATTTTGTGCGTCGAGCAACGCAGACAAAGCCTGGATGGTATCTCGTGCTTCAGTTGCGCCGGATCCGGTTTGGGCGGTCGACTCCCTCAGATCTCTTAAGTCAGCGTTGAGTTCGATCTGGTCGGCAGCGATGCCAACTAACTTGCGGCGGTATTCAAATGCCAGTCGGTCACGCATCAACTGCCGTATCTCGGCACGCAGAGTTTGCCAAATAGCATCTTCAAACTGGTAGTAATCACGTTTTTTCTGCTCATAGTTGATCAGAATTCTTCGGTAATTGTTTCGTTCAACCAGTCTCGTGATCGGGGCGTCCCACTGTAACGCAATGTCCAGATTTCCTGTCTTGTTAAGCACAGGTCCGTTCACGTCCGAGGACCCAATTCCACCGCGTATGTCGACGTTCAACTCGCTTTCCAAATCATCTGCAACCACTTCAATTTGACGCCATGCGTCGACAAGGGCCGCTCTTGCATTCGCGTAGTCCCTACGGTTTCGTCTTGCGATTTCAAATGCGACATCAGGTGAAATATCAACTTCCGGCAATAGGATGCTTTCTGTTCTGGCTTGAGCCTGAAGCAGTTGCAGTACGAGAACATCATTACCGAGGTCAGCTACCAGATCCTGCGAAGCGAGGATCACGTTGTCTCTGAGTTGACGAGCAAGGTCACGAGGGTCAATTTTTCCCGGCGCTGCATCTTGAAGACTCTTGAAAGAATCCTGCAGTTGGTTCAGCTTGGTAAGGTAAGCATTCAGTCGTGCCTTCAATTTTTCCTGGTCTTCGACTAGCTCTGACAGCAGTCCTGCCAGTTTTGATGTATCAAAAATGGACTCGTCAATGTCTGCGACGTTCAGCAGGCCGCAGATACTACCCTGCTCTGCAATGAACAACTCTTTCAGACTTTTGGCCTGACTTGTGCGTTCCGGGATTGCTTTTTCGAGAACCGCAATGTCCTGCAGTACGGCGGGCAAATCCGTCTTGATGACGTCACGTAAGAAGTTTTCGAGTGGCTCCAGTTCGACTTCCAGTTCACGCAGTGACTCAGCCAATTCCGGGGTCCACTCGATTTGGGAAACGGGAAGCCCGGTATCCTCATCGATTTTGAATTGGCTTCGCTCCAGAATCGAGATATTCAATTCTCCGACATTTGTCCTCAGGATGCTCAATTCCTCCCTACGTTTTAAGAGTCGTTGATCGATCAGTTCAAATTGCTTCAGGATCGGGTCGTCCAATTCCACACAGATGTACGGAGGAAGTCCCAGCGTGCGTAGAAACTGGTCAATGCCGAGTTGGAAATTCGCTTGTTGTGAAACCAGGCTGTTGAGTGAACTTGTAAGCTGTTGGCGGGTTTGTGCAACCTGCAACCGCTGACGAACGATACTCTGCGAATCAGGGATCGTCGTCAGCAACTCGATGAGGGTATCTTCAAAAAGCAGCAGAACCTCACGTTGCCGGGTGATGTTTTCCTCAAGGTTGCGGATGGTGAGTTGCCGTTGCAGAAGTCCGATAAATCCTCCGGCCGATGCGAAGCCTGAGGGACTCAGTGAGATTGTTCCGACAGCAGTCTGTACATTGGCTGAGACTCGGTTGCCTGTCGTGACGTTGAGGTAAAACCCGCGACGAAATCTTTCAAATGCTCTGACCCCTGCCAGAAGTTCACGCTCGGATTGTGTGAGCCCTTCCATGACCTTGTCGCGACCTGCATTACGCAGCAGCGGCATTAACAGGGTAAAGTCCAGTACATTGGCAGCGGTGCTTGAACTGGAATCACCAAGGTTCCATACAATCTCGTTTGCCAGACCAACAAGCAGGTTCCCGCCGGTAGCAAAATTGCGATTCATTCGCATGCTACGGTCCCCCAACGTCAGATTCGTTGGCCCGCCCCGTTCGGTGCCCAGAATGCTCTCAGCACCCCCAAAAAATTGGGTGTCAAACTGAAAACGCTCACCGCTCACATCGAGAGCAACCAGGTACAGTTGCTCAAGTTGCTCTTGGTACTCCGGTGATTCCAACAATGCAATTTGGGTCGCATTTTCTGCATTGAGAACCAAAACACCGTCTTCATTCAGTGGTAGAAACTGCCACCAGTCGGGACTTTCAGCCCCATTGGTCAGGCCGGCTGCCTCCCACAGCGGGTAACCCCGGCGACCATCGACACATTGCATGTAGCGGTAGGACGCTGGATCATCCAATGGCATGGGCTGAAAATCGAGGTCAAAAGGATTGAACATTCGACTTCGGCGATCAACATCGATCCTGAGGGGCACATTGGGCGGTCTGGCGACTGCCGCGGCTTTCTGGTCAATCAGGTGATATGCCTCCATATCCGCCTGTTTCCGATAATACTGCCTGTGACATCCCGTCGCGGTACACGCGAACAGCGTCAAAAGAGTGAGTAGGCTGAGGTGAGGTCTCTGAGAGTGTTTCATGAGTCGGATGACCGCTAAAACTGTGCAATTCGTTAAGATCAAAGAGGATTGCTGACACTGGATTTTGGCAATCCCCGCATTTAAATCAGTTCGACCGGTTCGATGGATTAATCCAGCAATATGCTCCCTGCGTTACAAACCGCTTGGGCAGAACGAGCCCACAGAGGCCGACTGGGTAAGCGTTGACGATTCTGCAGGCTCTGAGACTGCTGTTTTTGGTACCCGTTATCTGGGGGGGGCGGATGGTGGCGGCAAAAAAATCCTCTTTCACTGTGGCAGCCGAGAAATCCTTGACGTTACAAATAGCCCAACTTAATATCTCTTATAGGCACTTTTTGCCGCTCCTCTGAGAAACAGTGCGTTGATACCGGTGTGCTGATGCCGATTCAGATGATGTACCTCCATCTCTAGCTGTGATGATTGCAAAGCGAACATGATAATTCTCGCAAGCGTGCTGTTTCTTTTACTGGTCGGCTTTGCTGTCGTCGTTTGGAAAGCCGCCTCGAACTGGCGTTGGTTCAACATCGTGGCCATTGTGCTGACGATGTTCTTGGCCATCGCTTTCCTGTTCCCAACTGCTGTGGTACTCAAGAGCCGCTCTGCTTGGCACAAGATCCAAGCGGATTTGGAAAAGCAGGTGGTCGATCTTCAAGGCGAGACGAAGCGAATCAAGCTGGGGGAAGTGGTCGGTGCCGATTCAGCGCGGAGCGGTGGTTTGGTTGATCTGCAGAGTGAGCTTGGCGCGTTGGCACTGGAAGCTGGTCGTCGTTGGCGCAATTTGCAATACAAGAGCGGTAACCTCAACGCGAAGCCAATCTCCATTTTACTCGGTGCACCGCCCGTTGCCGGGATTGGTGGGCAACCTGCCGAACCTGCTGGCGATGCAGCGAACAAGCCATTGGTACCAGATCAAACACTGGTGTATGGCTTTTCCGAGGTAGAGGATGATGAGAGCCTGGTCATGGCTCCCATGTTCTACTTGGGCGAATTCATTGTGCAAGCAAGCAACGCCAATGAGCTAACGCTGGTGCCGGCAGGACCGCTTGAAGACAACCAGGTGGAATACATCAAGCAAGGAAAGGCCCGCAGCTGGTTGCTATGCGAACTGTTGCCGCCGGACGGTCACTACCCTTTCCTGGCTTCGGATGAGCCTGAAACTGGTAACTGCTTGGGCAGTGTTGACGAAGCTCTGGTGAAGTCTCTCCTTGTAGAGGCCTCCGAACAGACACAACGAGCCTACTTGGATGATGGACGCTCGAAGGATCCGGATGATCCGCCAGCGACGCATTGGGTTGAAGTGCAGTTTACGAAGAAACACAAAATTCAGGTTGATAGCCCCGGCCAGCAACGAAGTTTGATTGATGGTGGCTTTTATGATGGCAGTGGTAGGGCTCTGGATGCCGCACTGCAGCATGGTGCCGATGGCTACATCACTTTTGAAATTGGTGACAAGGTCTTACTGAAGATTGAAGGAGCAACAGAGTTGTTGAACTCGGATGTCGCCAAGAAGTTGGGTGATTACTTTCTGCGACCGCTCAATGATTACGGATTTTTATTCAGTCGTATTCGACTCAATCTGATAAAACTTGCGGACCAGAATAAGGAACTCACCTCGGAGAAAGCTGTCTTGGAGGAAATGTTTGGTAAGACACAGCAAATGCTCGTGAACAACCAGATAATAAAAAACAAGCTTGAGCTGGATCTGAAACAGTTCGAGGTGGAACGCGAGTCAATCCGCGAGTACTCCGAGAATCTTACAGCGGAAGCAGAGGAAATGTTTGACGAAATGAATCGTCTCGAACAGGAAAACGCCGAGTTGGAGCAGCAGATCGAGCAGAAGCATCTGAAAATTGAACGCCAACTCGACGCGCTTACCGGCACTCGCTAGTCGTCTGTCCCTTGACATCAGAGTGCTGCTAACTCTGCCGCACGAGGTGTATTGCCATGCCGCACGTTGTGAGGAATCATTGATCGTTTTCTTCCATTCGTAGTCAGCATCCTTGGGCTCCACGCGCGTTCATACTGTCCAAATGGACGAAGTGGAAATGGAGATTCCCGCTTGATAGGTTGTCTGGGGTTGCAGTCGTTGCGTCTCGACTTCCTGCTCTTCTGTCTTTTTTGTTTGGGGGCAGAGTCTGCATTTGCTCTGGACTTGCGGTAGATCTCCATCGCAAGGGCTTCCCGATTTCGGTAGACTGCGCTTTCTCACGGCGTCGAAATTCGTAGGTGCTAAGACGGTTCGTCGTGTCGAAAGCCTGGTCTTCAATTCAAGTTTGTAGCTAGAGTGCGAAAATGTCCGGTCAATGGGTTGAGATAGAGTTTGATTGTCTGCCGCTCCGTAGTGTCACTCGGCTGGATGTCCCTGTGGATGCTTCGCCCGTCTATGAACAATTTGTGTTGCGAGTCAAGGAAGCCATGGCCAAGCATGGATCACATAACACTTACTACCTTCATCGTGGTCGGTGTGCTTACCATCTGACCAATGACCCTGCTTGCGGTCGAGTCAGTTTTGCGTTTGAGGGTACAGTGATGACAGGTGAGAATGACCGGGAAACCAAGGCGGTTGATATCATCGTGAAGCTGGATGACGAAACCTGTGGATGGTTGAGTGCCCCGGTCGTTGGTTTTCTCTCGGAGAGTGTACAGCATGCGGTGCGGGTGGAGTTTGACCGCTACATTGCTGCGGGGGATTTGGCACAGACTGAGGCTCGCATTGAAGCCATTCAGGCGCAGAGCGATTCAGAGGATGGTTTCGTGGGCATGTATCTCTGACACCACGAGTCAGCTTATGCCTGTTCCCGAGGCATGAAGTACAGCTGCGTAGCCGAGGATGTCGTTGTGTTTTTGGCAGTATGCGAGAATGGATTCCCAGCCTTGTTCATTGTCTTGTTCTGGCAGACGAGCAGCGATCTCAATCAGCATCGGTACAATTCTCTGCGCGGGCAGGTCTTTGGGAGCCAGTTCAATGGCAACATCGATCGCTTGCTGATGGCGTCCAATCCGATCAAGTAAATCGACGTAAGTTTCGACAGCGGCTGTTCCGTGTTCAACCGTATCCACCGATCGAGCCTTGCGTTCGAATACTTTGAGGCCGGCATCTACATTTTCGCCCAGCAAAATTGCGTAGAAGGCTGTGTATGCCGGATAGAAATCAACAAATGGCTCATCGCCGGGATATTGAAATTGATGATGTAAACGTCGACCATATTGCGTCAGTTCCCAGGTTTTTCGAAGGCTATCCTCGTCTTCCAGGACGGTCGCGATCTTTACGGTTGATGAGAGGTGGGTGGTATCAAGATGGTAGCCGCCGTCTGATAGGATCCAACGCCGTTTGTCAATCATTTCCGCAAGTGTTTCATCGTCCCCTGCGGGTGCTTCACGCCTCGCGATGTCGCCGCGCACGAGTTCGCACAGGTCGTTGTAAAGATGATTCAGCAGGCAGCGTGCTGCGGCCTGTTGGTCGGCTTTGCCTCGATTGGCCAGAGCCTGCTCGTAGAGTGTGATGCTGTTACAGGTGCCCTGCTGGTCGAGAACCGCCTGATAGCCGCGGGCAACATCGATTCCCTCATGTAGAAGAACTTGAATCATGTCTTCGTAGTTGTCTTCCGTGACCTCGAGCTTTGCAATCAGATCTTTCGCAAGCTGTGTGTCACCGGTTGGCCTCAAGTACATCCAACCTTCACCGATTCTGCCATCTTCGAGCAGCATCGTGCCAGTCTCTCGACAGGCGTCCAGGAGACCAACCTCCAGTTGACGCTCAACGTCCTCAGGACGGGAGGGTTCATTTTCACTTGATACCAGCGGTAGCCCCAGTTTATCCCGGATCCGCATTTTCAGGGCTTCGAACAATTCCATGGGGCTGCGGGCATCGCGGAAATGGTCAACCATTTCGTCCAGCATCTCGGTGGGGGTTCCACGGTGCTGGGTAAGTCGATCAAAGATGTTGGAATTTGCAGTGGTCATGAATGAGGATTCATAAGGGGGGGCTGGTTGGGATCTTCACGTGGATGACGCGAAAATTCTCTGATGTGCAGAATTCGAGTTTCTGGCACTCCGATATCGAACCACGATTCTGATCCATTTTGAGACCGCTGAACAGCGTATGAGGATTCAAATCCCCTTCAGGGGGCCCGCTTTCCCTGCTCAGCATACTTCTCAAGTTCCGTGATCATTTGGCGAAGCTGATTTGCTGCTGCAGGAAGCGACCGTTCGCAGTGTTCTGCGACGTCTGCCAGCGGCCCCAGAAGCTGATCGCATTGGTGCGAGATTTCAATGGACCATGCTTTTGACTGCTTCTGCTTCAATTCACAGTCCCGAAGCCTGCGTTCGATTTTTTGCACTTTCCTTGATGCTTCGGTCGCCGGTGGACGGTCACCTGGACGGGCAGCGGCACGTTTTTGAGCCAGATTGTCCTTGGCTTCGTTCAATTCACGTTCGGCAATGTGGGTCTGTTGCTTCCAGTAACGTGGCCGATCCTCTGAGAAGTGGGCCTCAGCTCGTTGGACAAGCATGCGTATTTCCTGAACTGACTTTTCCCAGTCGCTGGATAAACGCGTCAGCCCGGCATGGAAAGCTTCCAGTGATTCGATACTTCTGACGTTGCTATGTGCCACCGGAATCAGCGCCCCAAATAAGCGTCAATTTGTTCCGCTTTGCGAAGTAGATAGGGGACGTGTTCTTCACTGGCCTTGATCAAACGTCCCATTTGTTGCATTTGGGCATTGAATTCGTCAGTGAACTTGCGTTGTTGCTCATCACGCCATGTCTGTTCCAGCTGATTCATGTGTCCCGACAGATTACTCGACAGGTTCTTGATCTCTTCGGAGAAGCGATGAAGGTGGGCAGCGAACTGTCGAAGCTGTTCTGGATCGGCAATGGCTTGATTCATGTCTGGCTTGTCGTCCGCGATAGGTGGAAAAGGAAGAGAAACTACTTACGTGATGCAACGTGCTGTGCCAATTCCTGTTCAGCTTGAGCAAGATGCTGCCGGTACTTTTTAAGTGTAAGAGCCACACCAAGCTTTTCTGCCGTTTCACACAGCAGTTTCAAAGCAATAATACGGGTTTTCAGTGGTGCGACGACAGCTCTGCGCAGAGCAACTGCTCGGAGAGCCACCATTGCCTGTAGGTCATTTCCTGACGCAAGCAGGCAACGTCCCTTGATCAAGTATGCCACCGCTGACAGGTCGTCACGATTGAGAATCATGTCGACAGTTGTGATCGCATCTTCATACATCTCGGCATCGTGCATGGCTTCAGCCAACGCGATGTTCAACTGATACAGGTTTGGGTCACGATTAAGCCTCGCCCTGCAGACTTCAATGCGACGGCGTGCCCAATCGTTCTGGCTGCGTTTGAGTTCACGCTCTGTTTCAAGGGTGTCGAGTCTCGCCGCAAGGTCGCTCACTTCACGATACTGTTGCAGCGATCGGGCGAGAACGGCCTCTTCGTACTCCCAGAGTAGTTCCTGTTCGTCAGGGAAAATCTGCCTCGCTTGCTCGAAGATGCGTTTCGCTTCGAGCGGTCGGTCATCTGCACGATAGATGCGACCCAGTTCCATGTATCCATCAAGATCAGTGGGGCTCTTCTTCAGGTGATGCTCCAGCTGCTGACGCCGTTCCAAGCGTAACTTGGGTTGAGCATTCTCAACAGGCTTGGCAGAAGCCTTTGCTTCCTGCCTAGCCGTTGTGCCAGGTTCGTTGATGGGGACGCTGCTGAGTTCCTCAAATCGAACCTGTCGCCAACGACCACCCTCGCCACGTCCGGCTTGAGATGAAGTGATAACAGGTTGTGAGGTCCCTTCGGTGGCGGAAGACATGATTAGCCAACACCTGGTTCGAGAGGATAAAAAAGATGAGTTCGGGACCTCCTGCCCTCCCTCCATTGTGGTCGACGAACGCGCAAACCGCAAATTTGTTCCCGCAAGCTGCCCCCGAAGGCCAGTTTTTACTTCAGATTACCGACTGGTACAAAGATTTGACGCGTTTCGCATCGAGTGAAACCGGGTTGAAAGTACCCGTCCATTGCTTCAATGCATCTTCTGTGAACTGATCAATCCCCTCTTGCGGGATGTCCAGCTCTTCCAAAGAGGTGGCAAGGTTGGCTTCTTTTAGCCATTGCCTCAGCATTTCTGCAAGACGCTGAGGAGCGTCTTGTGTTTGCACGCTGGGGTCGACTTCCCGAACCAATTCGGCATACCAGGATGCGTGTTCTTCACCATTCATGCGGACCACCGCAGGCAACATCAAGCCGACAGCTTGGCCATGAGTGATGCCGTGGTGAGCCGTCAGAGGATTGGCTGTCGCATGTGCTGCACCCAACATTGAGGTCTCAATGGCCATTCCGGCAAGACAGGATCCCAGTTGCATGTGACTTCGTGCTTCCAAATCGTCGGGCTGTTCAAGAACCCGTGAAAAACCCTGTGCCAGCATTCCAAAAGATCGACGACTGTAAGTGGTTGAAATCACGTTGCGTCGTTTGGTCACATAGGTTTCAACGGCATGGGAGATTGCGTCAATCCCGGTCAAGGCTGAGACGTTGAGCGGTTGGGTCAGAGTCAATTCGGGATCAAGAATCGCGATGCGGCAGGCCGCACGGGGATCACCGCATGCCATTTTTGTATGTGTTTCGGCATCGCTGATTAAGGCAAATGATTGTGCTTCACTGCCGGTGCCGGCAGTCGTTGGGATCGCAATCATGGGAAGCATGTCGCAGGTTGCTTTGCCGACACCATGGTAGTCGTGAATGCTTCCACCGCAGGAATAGACGAAATTGATGCCTTTACAGCAGTCCATGCTGCTGCCACCCCCAAGACCAACCAGCAGGTCGGGCTTCACTTCTTTGGCCCGTCGAACGCCAGCATCAACCATTGCTGATGTCGGGTTTTCCGAGAAGTCGTGGAAAGATGCCACCTCAAGCCCGGCTTCGTGGAGTGAATCGAGGGCAGCAGCATCGTGACCTGCCTCCATGATCCCACGGTCGCTGACGACCAGCACGCAGCCGGGGGTGAATTCGGAGGCAAGTTTGCCGAGCCTGGAAATCGTGCCCTCACCGAAAATGAAACGGGTCCGACTTTGAATGTCAAATGGCAACATGGAGGGTCATTGATGTTAGGAACTCTGATCGCGCTGAGGTCGCTGGGGCTCTGAGGTCGCTGGGCTTCTGAGGCCGCTGGCTTTCTGAGGCCGCTGGATTTCTGATCGCATTGAGCTGGGAAAAAGTTATTTTACGGATCCGGCCAACTGAGACCGATCGATGGTTTCATGCCGGTGATTTTAGCTGCCGGTAACTCAGTCAGGCGCGAGGGCATGTAAGTCCAAATCGTCGTTCATTTTGACCTGCAAGGCAATGAGTCGATTGAACAAATCAGCGAGGACGGGTTTCATGGTTGCCTCGCCAGCAAGATCATGCTTTTCCGCGGGATCTGCCCTCATATCGTACAGACGAAGCACTTTTGCCTCCGGATACGCAATCAGTTTGTACTTATCCGTCCGAATACTTCGCTGTTTAGCCAGGTAGCAGCCATAGATGCTCTTGTAGGGGCTCGACCCACCGCTGAGCATGGGGAGCAGGCTGTTGAATTCGACGTGCTCTGGCTGCCTCACGCCGGCAAGTTCCAGTGTGGTAGGCATCACGTCCTGCAAATAGATCGCCTCATCAATCGTTTTCTGCTTGGCAACCTCGGGCCCCACAACAATGAAAGGGACTCGAACGCTGTGGTCGTACATGTTCTGTTTGCCAAGAAGACCATGTTGTCCGACTGCTAAACCATGATCTGCAGTGAAGAATATCCATGTGTTATCAGCCTTGCCGGTTGCTTGCAGAGCTTTGAGGATGCGACCGATCATCTCATCCATGTGCGTGATGATCGCGTAGTATTCCTGCCGGTGAACTTGAATGGATTCGGGTGTTCGTGGAAAGGCGGCGATGCGTTCATCACGCAACTTTGGACCACATCCAATTTCACTGGCGTAGGGATAAAGTGCTTGGAAGTTGTCCGGAATCAAAATGGAATCAACGGGATACCGGGAAACAAACTCTGCAGGTGACTGTCGAGGATCGTGCGGAGCGTTAAATGCCAGGTACATGAAAAATGGAGAATCATTCCTGGCTGCGTCTACCAGAAAGTCCTCTGCATGGTTCGCCACCACTTCGCTCCAATGGGTACCACCTTCCCAGAATCCACCGAAGCTTGGATCAGAAGGTGACCATGGGTCTGTTCCATCCGCTGATGGACGATTGTAGCCCGCTGCGCTGGCTTTTGGCATGCCGGGTCGGATATCACGAGCAACGTGAAAAGCTCTTTCTGCATTTGCTTTACAGTGCCACTTCCCTGTCATGTACGTCCGGTAGCCAGCCTGCTTCATATACTCGCTCCACCAACGACCCTGTTGTCGCTCCAGCTCTGATTTTGAGTGAACAGCTTTTGCATTCCAAACAAATCGTCCGGTGTTCAACATGGTCCGACTTGCTACGCATACAGCCCCACTCCATGAACCCATATTGAACGCATGCGAAAATGTAGTTCCTTCGCGTGCGAGCTGGTCGAGATTCGGGGTCTGTATCTCAGCATTACCCAATTCGTGAATCGTTGCAAAGCACTGGTCATCTGCAAAGATGAACACAATATTGGGGCGTTCATCATTCCCGAGACTAGACGCAGCATCTGGGAAACAGAAAACAGAAACAGCCAGCAATAAATAGAGACGGAACATTGATTCCTCGAGCTTGTGAGCGTTGATGCAGAAGCCCAAATCTAGCATTCACGATCAATCAAGTTGCCAAGGGAGGTACAAATCGACTTGGGTTTCCCCAAAGATTCGATATTTCACACCATGCCGCCACAATTCAAAGTACGGCGAGAGTGGGTCTGTGAGTCCGGTTGCCTCTGCATAGAACGGCCACATCAGATAATCCCGAAGCATCGAATCGCACGCGATAAAGTAATAGGCTGGCCGTAATGCTGCCGGCAGAGGTCCCGCATCGACATGCTCCACAAGATGTGTGGATTGGAGTTGGATTGCCTTCAGAAGGTTCGACTTTTCGGACTCGTTTTTCGGATGTTTCGGGGGGATACCCTCGAGGACTCGTACCTTGGGTTCGGGTTGCAAGATGTTAACGATATCGGCTACGCCCAGGACTTCAGCGAATTGACGAAGACCATGTAACCACTGGCTTGCAAGCTCACCTGCCAAAGTAGGGTCGAGTGGGTCTGGTTTGCGAATCACAAAATAGGCATCGCGACCGCCTTGGGGACGCCGGTCGTCACCCGCCGCAATGAATACATTGTCGAGGCGGCTTTGTAGGTCCGAAGCGACTGGGATCCCATCAAAAAGTCCATGTAATCCAGTCCCGTCGGGCCGAAACGACTGAAAAAAACCAATCAAGGAATCACCGTTGGACCGATCAACCTCTTCAGAAGCTGAACCAATCAGATCATGGCAACGCTGGATGAGCTTTTCTGGGGTCATGGGTTTCTCATGAGGACCGGTTGTGAATGTCAAGGAACCGTATGCACGTTGAAGTTTAGACACCGGACAAGCGAGCGGAAAATCCGCGCTGAACATTGTGTCCTGAAAGCGAATGCTTTCGCTTCAATACTCCAGCGACAGAGACGTTATCGGTTCGGCGGCGAAGTCTGTCAGACTGCATGTAAGCGGCAGTCGACGCTGGAAAAAAATGTCACCTGCCAGCTCAGGGACGGGAAGGGGCATTGGATGGCACCACTTCCGGAATGATGTCCTTCATGGACACCGTTTCGGGCCGCTCATCCAGCACCATCAGATGGATTGCGTGAAGCAAAGTACCCTGCTGGTATTGGACATTCTTGGTCGAAATGGCGTACTGTGATAGTGACAAGTAGTATTTGGTCTGAGCTTCACTAGCACGGCGCTGCGCGTCTAGCAACTGTTCCAGACTGATGGGCAAACCATTGCCTCGGTTGGTTTCCATACCTTTGAGTGCATCGGTTGCTGCCAAATAACGATTCATGTTCGTTTGCATTTGAACATAGGCTCGATCGCATTCCACGACATCATTCGTCAAATCCCGAAGGATTCTTCGTTCCTGCTCACGCAGCAACGTACTTTGTCTTTGGACTTTCAGTTGGGCGTTGCGGACCGCGGCATGAGCTTGTCGGAATCCGACAGGCATGCGTAATTCAACGCTTGCTTCGTATTCCTGATAATCGCCAGATCCCAATTCACGGAAGGCACTATTGTCTCCAGTCAGGCGTTTGCCAAGACCGCGAATTCGATAGGTCGAGACCAAGTCAAGTTCGGGCATCAGGAAGTTCTTGGCCGCAAGGACTTCCATTTGGCCTCGTTTGACCTTCAAACGTGTTTGTTGTAGCTCGCTGCGGAGTTGAATTGCTTCAATAGCAATGGAATCCCAGTCAAAAACAAGCGGAGCTTCATTCGGTTCGTCTGCTGGACGTAACAGGACGCCGTCTGTAATTGTAATTCCAATCAGCAACCGTAGGTTTCGTTCCATGGTTTGCACACCAAGCTGCCCGGATATCGCGTCATTGACCTCTGACTTGAACCGGTAGTATTGTTCGCGTGCCATTGCCTCATCTGTACCCGTTCGGCGATTGTTGTTTTTCAGGGCGTTGAAACTTTGCCAAGTCGCTTGGCTGCGTTTCAACGCGTCGCGTTTGGAATCCAGTGACCGGTACGCGAAGTAAAGATCCCAATATGCGGTTATCACATCGCTGATGTAATCTCGCAATTGTTGCCGAAACTCCGCAGCAGTCAGGTCGTTATTGACCTTGGCAATCAACACGCCGTTGTAATTTCCTGGTACTGAACCGGGACCAGCGATGCGGTTGAACGTCAAGCCGCCTCCTTGCATCAGAGGCTGTCGCATCTCCGCCTGAAATTGTGTCTGCCACGCACTCGGGGTGATATTGCCGGTTGCATTGTTAGCGTCATAGTCAGTAACGCTGCGGATTGCCAGTTGCGCACCGGTCGCAGTGTACTTCGACATTTGCAGGACATAATCGTGGGTATCCTGCTGAAAAGCGTTCGCACCACCGCTGATGAACTGATTGTTATATCGGCGGTCGTTGTTCTGCCATTTGCCAAAGGCGTACAAGTTAGCGTCGAAGGCTGACAGTGCTGCTTCGATGCCCGTCTGAGGGTCGGTGACTTGCAGCGGGATGGTTTGTTCGGTGTAAATCCGTTCCGGGTCGGTGAGTATCATCCCTCCCAGTTTGCGCAGAACCTCTCCGTTCTCGATTGCGAGACGAATCGCCTCATCCAGTGTCATGTCCCGGTAGGCTGCTGCGTCAAGATCTTCGGGACGCTTCAGGGTGAGTGGTGCCTCTGGGAGTCCAGAGATGCGTTCTGCTGGTGCTCCGGCGTCTACACGCTGCATCAGACTGTCTATCTTATCCGTGCGGTTACCGATGGTTTCAGGAAGATTGCGGTAACTGCGGCAACCCGGTAAAGCTGTGAGCGCAACAGCAACAGCGAGTAAGGCAAAAGAGGATTGCCACTTTTTTCGCAGTTTCGGGAAGGTTGGGATCTGGTTCACCGAGATTTCAAGCCATGCTTTGCTATAAGAGGTGCGCATCGGTGTTCGCTGTGGCAGTCCGGATCGACGCCACTAATCGATTTTTTCGTACCAATCGTTGCAGACAGTCCAATCAAAACAGTCGGAAATGCGGTAACTTCTTTAGAACAGCGTGAAACAAATGGTGTTCCACGTGGGAGTCGGTTGAAACCCTTGGAATCGGTGGTTTTCTTCCACTGAGAGTTCCGGGTTACCAATGTAAATTTGCCAACGAGTTTCCATGCCCCACCCAACTCCACGCAACGACGGCATTTGGAAAGATGCCGAAGCATTGATCGAGCGAGTGGAAGTAGCTGCGCGAGGCAAAGCTGATCCTGCATCGTTTTTCGACGATCTGGTGGAAGGGCTGCGTCTTACGACACGCGCCGGCGCGGTCACGCTCTCGGTCATGCAGGCTGATGACTTGATCTTGTTGGCTCGCAGTGGAGTGTTGTTGCACGCCGCTGAAAGTGACGATTCTGGTCAGCAGAATGCGGACATCCCAACAGATGACGTTTCAAACGATTTCGCGTCTCAGTGCCAGTGGTCAGATGGAGAGTTCGGCTCGCGATTGAAGGCTAGGCAACGTTTGCAGACTGAACGCTGGCTACAGCTTGATTTTTGCTTTGAGGAGTCGGTGGATTTCGGTTTGCGACTACCGATTCGTGAGTTGGCCGAGGTTCTGCTTGATCTTGCAGCCCCGGTTGTTTTACGTGATCAGTTGGCGGAGTTGCAGAGGCGGGTAAACACACGTGCTGATCGTGACGAGTTGATTCGTGAACTGAATCAGGGAATCGGCCTGAGTGACTCTTTCGCGTCAATTGCGACCACTCTTGCGTCCGCCTGTCAGTTGGATCGGGTGAGCCTGCTGCAATATCGGGGAAATCGTTTTCGATTAGTCACAACCTCTGCTCGACAAAAAGTTGTGCGGCGGGCACGGCAGGTTCGATTGATGGAGCGACTGGTTGGCACCGTGTTATCGAAATCACAAGCCTTCGATTACCAAATCGGTGATGCTGTTGACTTGGAAGAGAATGTTTCAGATGTGTTGGAGCCGTATTGTCATCAGGCAGGGTTTCGTGAAATTCACATTCGTTTGATCTGTGAGCCACAAACTCGCAAACCGGTCGCTGCACTCGTCATCGAGCGTTTTCAGGCTGCAAAGACTGAGCAGGAGCGAATTCGGCGAAAGCTGGAAACAGTCCTGCTGCCGCTTGAGGATGCTATGCGAGGCGCTTTGAAACGCGAGGATTCGGGATGGGGCTTCATTGCGTCCCGAGTATGGAGTCCCGCCAATCGAAAAAAATTAACAGTGTCAGCCGTTTCGGTCATCCTGCTGGCGGTTATTGCTCTATTTGTCCCAATGGAATTGCGTTTGTCGGTAGAAGGTCGCGTGGTTGCGACTGAGCAGCGCCGGCTCTTCGCACCGGCAGAGGGTGTTGTTTCTGAAATCCCTGTCTCGAACGGTGCAAGCGTAAAAAAAGGTGCGGTGCTGATTCAGTTACGTAGTCCAGCGTTGGACTTGCAGCGTCGAGCCGTGGAAGGTTCGCTGGCGACTGCCGAAACACGCTTGGTTTCACTGGTCGCCATGCGTTCCCGAGGGAATGCAGCTTCAAACCGAGAGCGTGAAGCTTCTGTTGCTGCCGAAGAACAGGTCCTGCGAAAAGAGATTGAAGGTCTCAACGCCCAGTTGGTGTTACTGGAGAAGCAGCAAAATTGTTTGACGATCCATAGTCCAATCGATGGTCTGGTGGATCGCTGGGACCTGACGCAGGCGTTGCAATCCAGGCCAGTGAGTCATGGACAGTATCTGCTTGACGTGATCTCTGAATCTGCAGGGTGGACCATTGAGTTGGATCTTCCCGAGGAGAATGTCAACTATGTGTGGAAGCAACAGCAGAAGATGCCATGCCGTTGCTCATTTCGTCTTCGGTCAGATCCCACGAGGAACTACCAGGGGATAATTGCTGAGATTGCCGGGGTCGCGAATCTTGATGTTGCGGGCAAGTCAATTGTCCCGGCTACCTTCGACATGAATGCTGATCAAATTGGTGACTTGAGGGATGGCGCAACCGTGGTGGCACAAATCGATTGTGGGCAGTACTCACTTGGTTTCGTGGTGTTCCGTGGCCTGATCCAATGGTATCGCAGCAATTCGTGGCTTTGATGCAGTGACGATTCATTCTTGAAAATTATTATGTCCAAATTCATTTTAAAAATTAGACCACTCCTCATTTGCATTCCATGGACCGCAGTCCAATTGCTGGCCGGCGAAACAATCACTGTGAATGAGATGCAGGTCGTGCTGATTGATTCTGTGGATGTGCCTGCATCACAGGATGGAGCCATTGCGGCGATCTCCGTTGATGAAGGGCAGTCGGTGAGTGTCGGTGATGAGCTGGCACGTCTGGATGATCGGAAAATGAAGATTGAAGAGCATCTGGCGCGAACCCGCTTGGAAATCGCAAACGAGAGTGCACAGAGTGGCTTGGCGGCTGAACTTGCAGCGAAAAAATTAATGCAAGAGGAGCAGTTGGCAAAGGAGCATCAATTCAAAAAACGGATTGCAGATCGTAAAGCTGAAAATGATGTCAGCGTGCAGGCGTCCAAGAAAGCTGAATTGGTAGCTGAGAATGAGCTCAATCGTGCAACCGAAGCGCGGCGTCAATTTATCGACAGCGTGTCAGAGTCGGAAATCGACATTTTGCGTTTGAGTTTTGAACGCACTGTATTAGAAACCAAACAAGCTGAATTCGAGCGTGTCATTTATGGTTTGCAGGCTGAGGCTGAAACCGAGGCTGCCAACAGCCATCAACTCGGAGTGGAAAGGTACACACTTGAATTGGCTCAGGCAAAAGTGGAGCAGCGTGTACAGGAGCTGCAGGCAGAGCTGCAACAGCACCAGCTGGAACTGGCCGAATTGGAGTCATCGTTGCAAACCATTCAGTCTCCAATTGATGGGGTGGTTGTCGAAAGATATCGGAATCTGGGGGACTGGGTTAAAGCTGGTGAGCCTTTGATTCGAGTGATCCGATTGGACCGACTGCGTGCGGAAGGATTTATCTCTGCAGACCAGTTGGATAGCATTCAGGTCGGTCAAAAAGTGCAGTTGACCATTCAACGCACCAAAAAAAGTGTCGTTCAACGGCAAGGTGTTGTGAAATTCATTAGCCGGGAGCTTGAGCCGGTGAGTGGCGAAATCCGGTTTTGGGTCGAGTTCGATAATGCCAATCTCGATGTTTTACCAGGCATGCGTTTGAGTTTGAGTATTAGCGAGTGAACGCCACGAATTCCGAATTGATGTTGCGCCCCGATCTGATCCAGAAAATGGTCTGGATGGGGAGTGAACGAGTCTGGGTTTTCAAGGACCCGCTTTCACGTGCGTTCTCGTATTTCAACGAACAGGAACGGGAAATCCTCGTTCTGGCAGATGGCAGTCGGTCCGTGGCCCAGATCGCATCAGAGTGCAACAAGCGTTTTGCACCGCAGTACCTTTCCGTTGAGGCAATCATTCGATTTTTTGCCGATGCACGACGGAAGGGGCTGTTGCTGGTGGATCGATGCGGGATCCGAGATAATGTTCGTGAGTCAGAGGTCGGCCGAGCATGGTGGAAGAATCCATTGGCTGTCAGGGTTCCGGGTGTGAATCCTGACATGATGCTCGACTCCGTCAAGCATCATTTTGCTGCGCTCTTTTCACCCGTGGCACTTCTGCTGGCAATCACGCTCATGTTGATCGCAGCGGGGGGAGTGATCGTGAATTTTGGTGATTTGACCAGACATCTTGCTGCTGCTTCCGGACGGATGCAATCGGGTGCGGGACTATTCATTCTGTTTGGAGTGCTGTCCATCACAAAAGTCATTCACGAATTGGCCCATGCAATTGCTTGCAAGCGGTTTGGTGGCGAGTGCCGCGAAATTGGGTTGATGTTTCTTGTCGGCGTGCCATGTCTGTACTGCGATGTTTCAGATGCATGGATGTTGCCGCGACGCTGGCAAAGAATTCTGATCTCAGCGGCGGGGATTCTGGCTGAATTGACTTTGGCCTCGCTTGCTGCCCTGATTTGGTTATTCACAATCGAAGGGCCCATACGGGATGTGTGCGCAACCGTGATGGTGGTGTGCTCGGTGACGACGGTGCTTTTTAATGGTAATCCACTCTTGCGATATGACGGTTATTACATGCTCTCTGATGCAACAGGGATTCCCAATCTTTCGGCGGAGGCAACAGGCGTTTTGAGAGAGTGGGTGAGGCGTTTTCTGTGGGCATCTCCAGCGATTAAGACATTTGAATACTCACCTAGAAACTTTCTCGTGGCTGCTTACGGGGTGCTGAGTGGACTTTATCGTATCGCAATCTTCACTTTCATCATGCTGATGATTTATCAGTTTGCGAAGGGATATGAGATGGGAGACTTTGTTGGTGTCCTGGCGTTGGCATCTCTGGGCCACCTTTTTTTTAAAATCATTCGATCTGTTTTGACTCCTCCTGAAATTCAAGGAAAACAAAAAACATTCACCGTGCGAAGACCAACTCTCATCGTTTTTTTGATAATTGCAGGCGTGTCAGCGATTGGGCTGATGCCAATGCCACGCACCACAACTGCATTCATGACCATACAGCCAGCGGATGCAAAAACTATATTTGTGACCAACGGAGGACGATTGGTAGAAGCGGTCGATAGCGGAGTTGATGTGAAGGCTGGCCAAGTCCTCGCAACGTTGGTGAACGAGTCGGTTGAGTTGGAGCTTGTTCAGGCTCGTGGGCAATCCGAGCAGCTTGAAGTGCAGTTGAATGGATTGAAAAGAAGACGGCTCACGAGTCGTGAGGCGGGATTGAAAATACCAGTCATAGAACGCTCTTTGGATGAAGCAAGAAAAGAGCAACAACTACGAGAGTTGTTGGCTGACCAACTTGTTTTGAGTGCACCTCATGATGGACGCGTTTTTGCTGTGGGTAAACGGGCGAAGCGAATCGAAGATGAACGGGAGCCAGAATACTGGTTTGGAACTCCACTCGATGATGCCAATGTGGGTGCATGGCTTGAGGAAGGAACCAGAGTGTGTTTGGTGGGAGATCCAACTGCAAGGGAGGCAGTACTCTTTGTTCCACAACAAGACATAGAATTGATCCGACAGGGACAGCGCGTCAATTTGCTGTTGGATGATCATAGGCAGGGTGAGGTGCGCGGCAGGGTCCTGGAATTGGCAGCCTCTCCAAGTCGTGATATTCCGTCCGAATTGCGACGTCGTGGCAGGATTGAAGTGCCCGTCGCTGATCTGGAGTCCACGCCGTTCTATGAAGTTCGAGTGTTAATTGAACCAACGGCATCACCGTTGCCTGTGAGGCTGACGGGCCGAGCCAGGATCGATGTTCAAAACGCCTCAGTTTTTCACCGGATCGCACGTTTTTTGCGAGATGCTTTCACGTGAGCAGGGGCTGACGGAATGGTTTCATCGAGCCGGATTTTCTTGAGCGGTTTTGGGGGCTTGTTCACTCGTTCGTGGATGTCGATCAAGGCAACTCGCAAACGAGTGGCTGTGGCATGTGCATGGTTGGCGGTTGAAATGGCATCGGGTTGTCGAAATTCGTTCAATCTGTAGTCTTTAGGTTCTCAGTCGTTTGGCAGGCAAACGATCGCCGTTACACCGGTTTTTGGAAGTGGTGTCCCTGTGGTAATCGTGATTCTTCACTGTCATTATGAGCGCGGTGGGGTCACGCAGGTAGTCGAGAACCACGTTCGTGCACTACGTCAAACAGGCCAGTTTGATCGCATTGTTCTCGCTTCGGGTGAACGCAAAAGTGGGCTTTCAGAAGAAACTCTAAAGACGGTTGAGTGGATCAGCCTTGACGGGTTCGACTATGATCCTGATGAGTTGACTGACGCAGATCTGGCGTCGCGGCAGCAACGAATGTTGCATGAACTGAAGACTCAATTCGCTGATCACGACTTGGGTGTTGAGGATACGTTGCTGCATTGGCACAACCACAGCCTCGGAAAGAATACCGCAGCTCCTGGGGTGATCAGGTCACTCGCTGGTGAGGGGTGGCCAATTCTCTTGCAGGTGCATGATTTTGCGGAGGATAGCCGGCCCGAAAATTATGGACGCTTGATTTCAGCAATGGGAGCAGTGCAAAAGCAACAGGTTGACGAATATTTGTATCCTCTGCACGATCGAATTCACTACGCAACATTGACGACATCTGACTCATTGGTGTTGGAGAATCTTGGTATCGATCGTGAACGTATTCACTGCCTTCCAAATTGCGTTACCGTACCGCAGGGTTTGTCTCTTGCGAAAGAAGAAGCGAGGGTCAAAGTTCTGCACGCGATGAATTTACCAGTTGATGCACGCTGGTCTCTTTACCCCGTCCGTGGAATACGAAGGAAGAACATTGGTGAACTGTTGTTGCTGGCACGCTGGGGGGGGAGTAATCGTTACATGGGTCTGACCTTGAAGCCGGCAACGCGGATGGAACAACGCTCTTACGAGCGGTGGAAGAGTGTGGCTGCAGAGGTTTCGACGAGAACCATCTTTGATGCGGGCGAGAGTCCTGATCTTTCTTTTTTGCAAAATGTTCTGGCGGCGGATTACGTGGTCTCTACAAGTGTTGCTGAAGGATTTGGGATGGCATTTTTGGAGCCCTGGTTACTAGGTCGTGGAGTGATTGCAAGACGTTTGAATGCGGTGACTGATGATTTTGAACGTGGTGGCGTTGACTTGGGTAGTTTCTATGATGCGATTCCCATTCCTGGAAAGAAGTCATGGATGAACGAGTGTGAAAAGGAGATTCGGGATGCCCGAAGCAAGGCATGGAATCACTTGCCAGAGGCTTTTCAACCGAAAATTCGGATGTCGGTTGATGAGGCAGCCGACACAATTGATTTTGCCAGACTGATTCCGCAACGTCAGATTGAGGTGCTGAAGCAGATGGTGGCTGATCGCGGATTTGAAAATGCTGCAAGGGAATTGTCAGCATCATTGGTCACATGCATGGAGAAGGGGGTTTCTGATGCAGTATTGGTGTCCAATGCGGATGCGGTGAGAGAATTGTATGGCCCTGCGCGGATCGGAGATTCATTGGTTAGGATCTATCAGCAGTTGGGCAGTTGCGGGACGGTGGGTAAACGCAGTACTGCTGCTGAAGTCGCTGGTCTATCGGTCGATGCGGACTCCGGACGACAAACTGCTATCGATCTGCTCAACGCGTTTCGTCCTTACTTTCCCTGTCGTACGGAGTTGCTTTGAGAATGAAGATTGCTTCGTGGGTTGACGGTATCTTGCAGCATCAGATGAAAATGCAGCCTTTGGAAACTGCTGTCGAGTCTAAGCTACAGCCGCTTACTGGTATCAAGGCGGTGGTGTTCGATGTCTATGGCACACTGGTGATCAGTGGAAGCGGTGATGTAGGTTCGGCTGATACTGTGGGGCGTGACTCTTTGATTCGTCAAACACTTGAGGAATTCGATTTACTTGGGGAGCTGGAATCGGTACCCAACGCCGCAAGTTTGCAGCGAAAGATTCAGCAGTTGAATCGGGAGCGGGCCGATCAGAACTGTCCGAATCCAGAAGTTGACATTGTCGAAGTCTGGCGTCAGCTGTTGGCCGAGGCAGGTTGGTCGTTCAAGCCATCACAGATCCAACGGGTGGTGAGGCTTGCGACCAGATACGAAGCATTGGCAAACCCTACTTGGCCAATGCCCGGGGCAACCCAGCTGTTGCAACAGCTGAAGCAGTCGGGTCTTGCACTCGGAATCGTCAGCAATGCCCAAATTTTTACACCTTGTTTGGTAAACAATTTATTTGGGCAAACTGGCTTGGAAGAAGGTGGTTTCTGCCTCGACTTGTGTGTCTTTTCGAACCGTTATCGGCAGGCAAAGCCAGGTCCAAGGTTGTTCGAGGTATTGCTGCGGGGCCTATTGAGTCGCGGCATTCTTCCCAACGAGGCTGTTTATGTCGGAAATGACATGCTAAATGATGTCTGGGCAGCATCGGAGGCGGGGTTGCGAACCGTTTGGTTCGCGGGGGATCGGCGGAGTTGTCGTCCGCGTCAGGATGATTCCCGATGTCAGGGCGTAAGTCCCGATGTCGTACTCACTGACTTGATGCAGTTGCCAGAATGTCTGCCGATCAGTTAAAAGCTGTGCAGGCAATCTGCGTTTACCAGCTGTGAAGTGAAAACGCGCAGAGTCGATCACAGATACAGAATAGACTTCCAGAACAGGTTTGATCAGCTCCATGGGCGTCCAGATTGGGTTTGTTGGTACACGGTTTTCCGGTACAGATGGTGTGTCGCTTGAGAGCGCTAAATGGGCGCAGGTGTTGTGGGATCACCGGCATGTCAGTCACTGGTATTCCGGACTGAGTGACCGTGACGAGGATACGTCGATGGTCGTTCCACACGCCTATTTTGGGCACCCCGATATTGAGTGGATCAATCGCCGGGCTTTCGGTACACGCACACGAACCCCCGATGTGACACAGCGCATCTACGCTTTGGCAGACTATCTCAAGGGGACGCTGTACGAGTTCACTCGCCGTTATAACCTCGACTTGTTAATTGTTCAGAATGCATTGTGCATTCCAATGAATATACCACTTGGCGTGGCGCTGACGCACTTCATTGCTGAGACGGGTTTTCCAACAATTGCCCACCACCATGATTTCTATTGGGAACGTGATCGTTTTAGTGTTTCAGCGGTGACCGATTTATTGTGGATGGCTTTCCCACCTGCGCTGCCACAAATACAGAACGTGACCATCAACTCATTCGCACAGGAAGATTTGGCTCACCGCCGTGGTGTTTCTTCGATTTTGGTTCCCAATGTCTTGGATTTTGAGAATGAGCCTGAGCCGGCTGATGACTACGCCAGAGGGTTCCGCGATGATATCGGGCTCAGTGAAGATGATATTCTGTTCTTGCAGCCAACACGCGTTGTGCCAAGAAAAGGAATCGAACATGCGATCGCTCTGGTATCTGCGCTGAAAAATGATCGTTGCAAATTGGTGATTTCACACGCCAGTGGTGACGAAGGGAATGAGTACTTGACTGTTCTGAGAGAACTGGCTGATGCGCATGGTGTCGATCTACGACTTTGCGACCATCAAGTAGGCGACCGACGTGGTTTGACAGAAGACGGGCACAGAATTTACACCCTGGCAGATGCGTACTCACAAGCAGACTTCATTACCTATCCAAGCATCTATGAAGGTTTTGGTAACGCATTGTTAGAGGCCTTTTATTTTCGAAAGCCTGTGCTCGTTAATCGCTATTCGATTTTTGTCGCGGATATCGAACCAAAGGGTGCAAAAGTGATTGCGATGGACGGTTATCTGACGAAAGACGTTGTCAGCAAAGTTCAGCGAATCATTGATGATCATGAATATCGTGAAGAAATGGTCGATTTCAATTATGAAATTGGCAAGGCATTCTTCAGTTACAGCGTATTGAGGCGGAAGTTGAGAGCTCTCGTGACCAATTTTACGGGGCAAGATAATTTGTAAGTCGCGAGAATTCTTGATGCAGGTTCGTTTTGTGTTGGCTTTCAAAATGTTGAGCGTGAACCCTATCACGTGATCCATGTTGGGGCGGGCATGGTGTGGATTGTTGCTCGTTGAATGAAGGTGTTTGTCAGGCAACAGCGGCGGAAACTTCCTCCTTGTAATGGCACTGTTGAATGGAAATTGACTCGAAGACAGCGGAACTGATCCAGCAAATTTATGGCAATCTTCCTGATGTGTTGATTCAGGGACTGGAAAAATTGCCGACGGAGCGAATCTCAGAATCAAACCATCAGCTGTGGTCTGAACGCGATATTGTGCTAATCACCTATGCTGATCAGGTGCGGGATTCTGGGGTGACAGCACTGCAGGCACAAAGGCAATTTCTGCTGGATCATGGACTGGAGCAATTGATTCGCTGTGTTCATTTGCTTCCGTTTTGTCCTTTTACCAGTGATGACGGTTTTTCCGTCACTGATTATCTCGCGGTCGATCCTGATGCAGGAACATGGCAGGACATTGCGGAACTTGGGCGTGATTTTGATCTGATGTTTGATTTGGTCCTTAATCATGCATCACAGAAGCATGCCTGGTTTCAGGCGTATCTTCGAGGTGATGCCGATTATGAAGAATTTTTTATTGACCAGGACCCCAATGTCGACCTGTCGAAGGTTGTGAGGCCAAGAAGTCTGCCACTGCTGACACGGTTTGAATCATCAAGCGGTACGCGGAATATCTGGACTACGTTTAGTGCTGATCAGGTTGATTTGAATTACGCGAATCCACGCGTCATGTACTTGATGCTGGAAACACTTGTCGAGTACGCCCGCAGGGGGGCCAGAATCATTCGGCTTGATGCAATCGCTTTTCTCTGGAAGAAGATTGGGACGGACTGTATTCATCTCCCTGAGACTCATGCCGCTGTCAAATTGATGCGGCGTGTTCTTGATCAAGTGGTCCCCGGGACTTTAGTGCTCACTGAAACGAACGTGCCGCACCGCGAAAATGTAAGCTACTTTGGCGCTGGTGATGATGAAGCACACATGGTCTATCAATTCAGTTTGCCACCACTTCTGCTGGATGCGATTCACAACACCGATACGACAGTCTTGCGAGATTGGCTGTCTACCATTCAGCCGCCCAGTGAATTTACTACTTTTTTCAATTTTACTGCGTCACATGATGGTATTGGGGTAAGACCACTGGAAGGCATTGTTACTCAACAGAGGGTTGAAAAACTGGCCGAGATTGTCAGGTCACACGGTGGGCGAGTCAGCACACGTCGCCAAGCAGATGGTACAGACAGTCCGTATGAGCTGAATATTACTTATTTGGAGGCGGTTGCAGACGCAAGCAAAGTCGGGCCTCAAGAACATTCTAGATGCTTCCTGGCGACGCAGGCAATCATGTTGGCGTTACCGGGGGTTCCAGCCGTCTACTTCCATAGTCTGGTGGGTTCGCCTAACGATCTGGAGGCTGTCCTTGAAACGGGACAAAACCGGCGCATCAATCGTCACAAATATGACAGGCAAAGTCTTGAAGCTGTCATCGCCCAACCGCATGGTTTACAACGCAGGGTGTTCGAGGGCTACAAGCGATTATTATCGGTCCGTATTGCCCAACCTGCTTTCCATCCGCAGGCCAAAATGGAAGTTTTGCCGCTTGATGGAGATGGATTGCTGGGTTTTCTCAGGACAACCGGCAGTGGCGAGCGTCTGGCCGTTATCGCCAATTTGACACACAATCCCCGTGTCATACCAAGCGGTTTGATCGATGAGGCACTTGCCTATGATGAATTGGCTTTGGAGCGTGTCTGGCAGGGAGATGGAATTCCCATGCGACCCTTCCAGGTGCGTTGGATGACAGCCAACTAGGTCGTTCGTGGGTCAGTGCCCTGCCCTGCTCTTCTCTGCCCTGTTTTACCTCGCTCTTTTACTCCCAAGGAACTTTCCATTTGGCATGAGTTCATCAGGGAGAACATCGGGCTCGAGGTTTCCGTCCGCGGTGCACCTGGGAATGGTTTGGGAAATTAGCTGCTGCTTTTGCTACCCAAATCATGGCTTGGTTTCTCCCGTGACGCTTTCAAGGTAGGCCAGTACCTCAAAGACTTCATCCTTGGTGTATTGGTCCATGAGCGCCTTTGGCATCATTGAAACAGATGAGGGAACCATTGCTTCAATATCATCCTGTAGGATCACGGTAGGTTCCTTCGCCTCGGGGTTCGACAGCAAGGTGACCTTGTCGTCATCTTCGCTGAGCAAGACGCCGGTTACGGTACGCCCGTCAACGGTCAGGATGCGTTGCATCACATACTTTGCATCGACTTTGTGTGAGGGTTCGAGCACTTCACGCAGGATGCCGACGCGATCGCCTTTCCAACGTTCGAAAACGTCGGACAGCTCCGGGCCAATCGCACCACCTTGACCTTGCATTTTGTGGCATCCGGCGCAGGATGCTTCAGCGAACAGTCGTTTTCCAATCTCAGGTGAGCGACCACGGATGCCGGATTCGAGTTCGTCTTTCAGATCATCGACTTTCCAAGCTTGCACAAATGAACGATTGCTGCCAATGGGATTGGCAGGTTCGACCGGATTTTTTAGCCAGTCATCGAGGTCGTCCACGACGACCATCACGCCGTACATGCGATACCAGTGTTGGGGAAAGGTGCACACATAGGGATACTCGCCCGGAGTGGTTGGTGCTGTGAAGGTCAGGGTGTTTTGTTGGTCAGCCGGGACCATGGGGGTCGCGTGCAGGACTTTGTCGGACTCAGGCACGTAGGGAAGATTTTGCCAACCTTTGTTGGGGCCCACTTGTAGCCCAAGCTGTGCGACTTCTTTCAGTGCTTCGGGGACTGTGATCACAAGATTGTGTGGCATCAGGTCGTGATTTTCGAGCACGATCTGCACAGACTTTCCCGCTTCCACTGCGAAATAAGGAATGTCATACCGCATCTCTTCCTCAACTGTTTTGATTCGGATGACCCGAACGGTGACCGCATTGAGTCGCTTTCGAAAGCTTCGCGCCTGTTCCGAAGGAACGATTGCAAGCAGCTGATCGGCAAGTTGCATGGCATCGATGAATGCTGCGGTTGTGCGTTTTTCGGCTGGCGTTTTTTCCGCAAGGTCGACAAGGAAACTTGTGACTTTCAGGCTTGCCCCGGCCTCACGTTGTTTCACCGGAATGGTAAGTAGTGTGCGGACAGTGACGGCACGTAGTTTGTCATTTGAGATCAGGGGCGCAAGACGTGAGAATGTATCCGCGGGTTCGGCTGGGATGAAACTGAGAGTTCGGATTGCCGCATTGGACAACTGATTGTTGTTTGATATCTCAAGTAATCGCAGTACCCGTGGTCGGAAGGTAGTTCGCTGCGAAGCCTCAGGTAGCATCGTGATTGCTTCGAGAAATGCGAGTTGCCCCGACGGGGTGTCGGTCAGTTTGTCGATTTCCGTTTCGGATTGCCCAGGGATCAGTAATGCTGCAGTTGCAATGGATGCAGCAAGTAAGTTGTCAGTCTGAGCGGCTTCAAGCAGACTGTTGGCCTGTGCCTCAAGCTGCTCGGTTTTCAGTCCAAGTAGTATTTTTGCTAGTTGTTTGGCAGTACGTTTTTCTTCACGATTGGACGCATCGAGCTCGCCAATGGTCGCCAGAATGATGGCGACTGGGTGGCTTTTCTGAAGTGCCGCGAGTGCATGAATCGATTCAAGCCTGAACTGCGGCGACATGCCAACTCGAGCAAGAATGGCCTCGTAGACGGGAATGTACTTCGTGTCGTCTGTCTTGCGTTCAACCATCAGCAGACGCTGATTATCGAGTCTCTTCAGCTGATAGGCGACAATACGTGGGCTCTTGTCCAGAAAGACCTTGGGGGCCTCTACTTTGCGTATTTTTCTGGTCGTGGAATCATCGCCATGGTCATGGTCTTGCCCCCAGATTGGAACCACGAGGATCGTTGTAAGGAGAGAGCACAAGGCAAAGTAACGCATGATGTTGAAGTTGGCTCGATAAAGCTTGGGGTCATCAAACACAAGGAAACCGGGAGCCTTTCAGCTTCCACGATCTGATGGCGTGTAGGTAAAATCTGCGTGTCGTTGGCAGAACCTCGGGCTCGACCAACGACGTTCTCAGGATCATTCATTGCTCGCCGCATCTTGCTCAGTCGCGATTCAGAGGCGACTATTGCTCCAGCCGACGCATGGTTTCATCGAGCGTAAACTGGGTGTAGTCATCAACGTCCTGCTCCAATACACCCAAAGCGAGCTCAATCGCTTCATCTCCGCTCATGAAGCTAACCGCACGGACACCCTCGAGTCGAACTCTTGGATGCTTGTCCGCGATGCACTTTTCCAGAAGTTGCTTGTGATTGGGAATGTCGTCAAGCCAGAAAGAGAGGACTCGTGTTGCCGCAGCTCGTGCCCGGTGGTCTTTCGCAGCGAGAAGTGTTTCAAGTAATTCCTGATTGACGACATTGTGAGTCTGGTGCATCCAGAGTGATTCGAGCAGATGATGTGTGTAGTTTTCATCGGCTTTGTCCAGATTTACGGTCCAGTCTTTAAGAGCCGGGATGACTTGCCCGGTATTGCGTGCAGCCAACTCGCGTTTTGCGCGATACCTTGTCCGATCCTCTGGGACTTTCAGCAATTCAAGAAGATCAGCAATCGGTTCGCCGTCAATTTTGGCAGGTTTGAGCAGCGGCCTTGTCTTGTGCGTCACACGCCAGATTCGCCCATGGGAGTGATCTCGATTGGGTTCGCGCAGGTTGTGTTGCAAGTGGCCAATCAAGGCGTTGTGCCAGTCGACAATGTAGAGCGAACCATCGGGTGCGATTTGCAGATCGACAGGTCGGAAATTACCGTCTTTGCATGTTACGATCGGAGCGACTTCTTTTCCTTTGAATCCTGAACCATCCTCGGTGACTTCATGGTTCAGGATAGTTCGGTCGCCGATGCAGTTCGTGACAAGGAAATTGCCCTGCATTTCCGGCGGGAAGTGTCGACTGGAAACCATCGCGCAGCCAGCGAGCGGACGCGTCCGCTTTGGGTAAAAGGTGGGAAACTTATAGGTGGGGTCACCACCAGTGGTCTTGGCGATGCGGCGATGTTGGCTACCGCCGGGGTGCTTCAGTGGATAGTCAATTCGACCACTCAGTGGTGCAGCCCAGTAGCTGTTACCTGGTGAGGCATCACCAATGAAATCCTGTCCCCAACGATCAAAGACATGGCCCCAAGGGTTGGCAAAAGCAAAGTTGGCAAATACACCAAACTTTTCACTCTTGGGATGGTACTTCCAGATTCCAGCTTCACTCAGGCGTGTCAAACCGTAAGGGCTTTCAACTTGCGAGTACTTGAAGGTGCCTTCCTCAAAATACAGATTGCCACCCGGGCCCCATTCAAAAGCGGCGATACCGTGATGTGAATCTGCGGTATCAAATCCAAATAGCTTTCGGACCTTGGTGTCGGCAACGTCATCACCATCTGTATCCTGCATGAACAGAATGTCTGGTTGCTCGGCAATGTAGGCTCCACCATTGCCCAATTCGAATCCGGTGGGTTGATGCAGTCCGCCCGCAAAAACTTTGCACTTGTCGGCGGTTCCATCCTGATCAAGATCTTCAAAAATAAGGATCTTGTCATCCATTTTCGACTTTGGCTTCCAGTGTGGGTAGGACTCCATCGTGGCCACCCAGAGTCGCCCCTGATTGTCAAAGTTCAGAGCCACGGGGTTTGCAAGTTCTGGAAATTGTTCTTCGGATGCGACCAGTTGAATCTGGAATCCGTCGTGCAGTTCAAACAGTTTCAGTTGTTCCTCTGCGGATAAATAATCGAGGGACCCGAGTTTGCCCCGTTTTGCATTGGGATCATTTGGGCCGCCTACGTTGGTTTTCGGGCTGATGAAGGGCAACGTGTTTGAGTCATCGATGGGGGCATCGATACGCTTGCCACTTGCAATTGCCCAAATGCGGGCATCACGATTAGCGGTCATCTGATCCAGAATCACGCGTTCTCGTTCCATCACATCTGTGTTGTTATAGGTTCCGTCACTTCCGGCTTTTCCACGGGAACCGTAAATTGAGAAACCATTCACGGCACGATAGCGGTGCCACCAGTGAAAACTCTTGTCATCCACTGCAGCCTTGACTGCGGGGTCGACCGACGTTGCCCCGCCCGTTCCGAAAAGTGCGGTATCCAGTATCGGTGCCAGTGCTGCGTAGCCGGTATCATTCAAATGTGATCCGTTCAGCGTCATGCGTTTGTTACTGTTTTCGAACAGTGCCAGCGTGGGAGTGTATATGTCGACGAAACTGGCATCTGTTTCCTTTGCGGCATCGGCAAGAGCCTTGGTGTACTTTGCCAGTCTCGCATTATGTGCTGTTCCATCAGGCAGGTTTGGGTCGCCCGTGTTCTCAAATGCGATGGGCGAAACAAGGATCACCTGCGGTGTTCCTTTCCCAAAATCCTTTGCCTTGGTCTCCTGAACCAGTTTCTTGATGTCGCTGCTGAACTTGGCTAGACCAGCGTCACCATCAAAGGACTCGTTGAAACCGAAGAAATACATGACTACCGAGGCTTTGCTGTGGCCCAGGTGTTTGTCAGGATTGCCAAAGTTTTCGGAACGGATACGTTCATAGGGTTCGTCTCCCGGAAATCCCAGATTGCGTACGCTTAGTTCCAGTTTCGGATAACGCTGTTGTAAAAGTGATTCCCAGTAGTTGTGATGTTGCATTCGCTCGCAAAGAGCGTTGCCAACGAGGCAAATGTGATCGCCTTTTTTGAGCTCAACGTCTGCGGCAGTGACCAAAGAAGAAATCAGACCAGTGGCCATCAGGAAAGCCGCGGCGAAGAATGTTCTTTTCATGAGAATTTGAGAATTTACTGCGAGGGGTCAAAAAGAGAGACCGGAACGAGTCATGCTTGATTCGCGACCGGTAAATCGGAATGGTTGGTGGGCTAAATCTATCTTAGCAGCGTGAGAACGATTCTGGCAGCGTTGGGACGATTCTGGCAGCGTTGGGACGATTCTGGCAGCGTTGGGGCGATTCTGGCAGCGTTGGGGCGATTCTGGCAGCGTTGGGGCGATTCTGGCAGCATTGAGACGGGGGTTCACAAGGCAGGTTCACAAGCCACTGTGGTTGCGGTTTCTACCGGCCTGACATTGTTGTTTACCGCCAGTTCTTTGCAAGTTACTTGCAATCCGTGAGGATCGGACAAATTGTCCCTTTCAAACTGCGTTTTTTGGGATTGTGGTTGTGATTAATCTGCCTTTTCCTTTTTCACGCAATACAGCGCAGCATCACTTCTCAAAAAAAGCCGGTCATCAACAATGGCAGGAGTCGCGTTGAAGCGTTCCCCTGGGCTTCCGAGGCGATTGATCGAAATCTCGGTGTATTCCGGGCTAGCGGCCAATACAAGCACTCCGGCATCACGAGTGGTCAGAAATAAGTGTTCCCCATCACCAACAATGGAAGCATAAACCCGACTGCGTGTTGGCATCCGTTCACGGAACATCTCTTCTCCGTCCGACGCCCGCAAGCATAGGGCGATCGCTTTGTCATGGGACCAATACAAATAGCCATCATCAAGAATTGGGCTCGTGACATTCGCGCCTCTGGATACATCCCAAATCAAATTGGTTTCGGTAACATCGCCGCGACCACCAGCTCGTACTGCAAACGTTTTGTTGCTTCGACCGCCACTGCAGTACAACGTATCACCCTTGGCAACCACGCAGGGGACAACGTAATCCTGGATCGCTTCGCAAGACCACAGCTGCTTCCCCGTTTCAGGGTCCATGCCGAGAATGGATCCTTTCTGGTTGAGGATCAACTCGTTGTTTCCGTTTGATAACTCGACAATTGTTGGAGTCGTCCAGGCGCGGTCAATACCAGCTGCCCGCCAGCGAACTGAGCCGTTTTTTTTGTCCAATGCATAGACCGCGCCGTCTTCGATCGATGCATTCATGATGACGACATCCTTGAATTCAATTGGACTCGCCGCGGCACCAAAGCCAGCTGTCCTGGTTCCTACACTGGTTCGCCACTTGAACTCACCACCGTGAGTCAACGCCACAACACCAGATGGTCCAAAGGAAGCAAAAACATGTTCATCGTCGACGCAGGGAGTTGGTGAGGCGTAGCCGTGATCGGCAACCCGTTTGTTAACTGCTTGTTCTTCTTGTGCTGCCTCGAATTCATGATCCCATAGAATGCCACCGTCCTTGACGGAAATGCAGACCACATGCAGCTTTAATTGCTTGTGATCTCCCGGTGATTCAATCGCCTGAGCGTAGCCGGAATAGGTTGTCAGGAAAATCCGATCTCCCTTGATCACTGGACTGCTGGAACCTTTGCCCGGCAAGTCAGTTCGCCAAGCCAGATTTTCTGTGTCGCTCCAGCTGGTCGGTATTTGTTGGCCAGCAATCCCAGTCGCACTGCTGCCGCGGAATCGAGACCATGCGTCGTTTGCATGTAGGGTTGACGCCATGAATAGTACGGCGGTGATAAGTGTCAGTCGTGGGTAAAGCATCAGCACTGAAGTGGGTTGGTTCGCACGTGAATAGGATTGGCTCTCTGCCTCAAATTATAACAATGCATCCTACTTGCCCGATGATATTTCTTTTACGCTGTTAGCTCTGCATAAACCTACATTCAATAAGATTGCCAAACATGCAAATCACGACCAAGCGAGTTGATTACTCGAATCCTGATGACTGCCGCGATTTGATCTGCATGCAGAGTGAGTATGCAAGACATGAGATGGGCCACGATCCACCGGAATTGCATCGATTACCTGAAAAATTGTCCAGCTTTTCCACTGCTTTCAGTGTTTTGGCTTATGAGGCAGATGCAAATGGCCCCATTGGCTTGATCAACTGCTTTTTTGGCTTTTCAACATTCAAAAGCCGGCGACTCGTGAACATTCATGACGTCATCGTTACGGAAACACACCGCGGTCAGGGAGTATCAGCAGAGCTTCTGGCAGCCGTGGAGCAAATTGCAGTTGCACATGATTGTTGCCGTTTGACGCTTGAGGTTTATACCGACAATGCATCAGCGCGACGTGCTTATCAGAAGTATGGTTTCACGCGTGACCCGGAGCATCCTGACGTTGATGTCTGGTTTCTGAGGAAACCGTTGGAGTGATCACCGCTTGAAATTCATAATCGTGCTTATAGGTAGATGTCACAAAATAGGACTACTGAGTCTTGCAACCGCCGTGCCAAGCCGTTCGTACCACCATCGGAGTTTTTGGCCGGATTGCTGTGAGGCGAGAGAAAAGTCTCTCGTCAGCATGGCTTCGATTTGTTGCAGGATATCCGGGTCACTGACACCCAGCATGATTTCGAAGTTCAAATGCAGAGAGCGATTGTCCAGGTTGGTTGAACCAATCATGGCAAGTTGGTCATCAACCAAGACACATTTTTGATGCATGAATCCAGCGTGATAACGATACACCGGGATGCAAGCCTCGGTGAATTCGTTCTCGTAATGAAAGCCCGCAAGATACACGAGTAAGTGGTCTGCCCTGTCAGGAATCAGCAGACGCACATCAACACCGCGCGCCTTGGCCATGTGCAAGGCGACGATGGATGCTTCATCGGGAACCAGATAAGGAGTGCAAATCCAGAGTCTGGAGTCTGCCGCGTTGGCCAACGAAGAGTACATCATCGATGCGCGCGGGCGGTGGTCTGCTGGTCCTGTCGCGCAACAGATCGCATTCATCTCCTGGCCAGATTCGAGGCTTTGATTCGTCGATGGATTTCCAGTCAGTGACCAGTTCGCCTCAGGGAGATTTTCTCTTGCCGCCCAAAAATAGTCGCCTGCAAAGACAGCTTGCACCTTATGAGTGATCGGCCCGGTAACCTTAAGCCCCGTGTCCCGCCATTGTGAGGATCGATCTGTCGAACCCAAATATTCGGTTCCAATGTTCAAACCGCCAATGATTGCAGTGTTCCCATCAATGACGACCATCTTGCGGTGGTTACGGAAATTGATCTGGAAACGATTGACCCAACCTTGGCGTGTGTTGAATCGATGTACTTCAACACCTGCCTCGGCAAGACGTTGCAGGTAGGATTTGGAAAGGCGAATGCTGCCAACTTCATCGTAGAGCATGCGGACCTTTACGCCAGAATGAGCACGCTCAATCAGGCATTGGGCCAGCTGATTTCCAAGCTCATCATCACGGATGATGAAGAATTCAACATAAATATATTCGGTCGCTTTCGCGATCTCTGCAAACAGGCATTCAAAGAATGCTTTGCCATCGATAAGCAGATCGCATTCAGTAGCACTACTCAGAGGAGTGTCCATGACATCAGCGATTTGCTCGATTGCCGTCGTGAGCGTGGTGCTACGCTTGTAGCTTTCAGTTCGTAGTTCAGTTTGAATGTGGAAGGCCGATTCACTTTGGCGGGACTCCACCTCGCGGATCACCTCGCGGTAACCGTGAAATTTGTTTCTTGCCAGTACCCAGTAAAGCGGCAAGGTGATGATCGGCAGCGAAATCAAACCCACGGTCCACGCAACCGTCGCCTGCGACGTTCGTACATTTACCAACGCGTGCGAGATGGTACAGGCGACCATGACCATCAGCATCGCAGTGGCCGCGCTGCTGATGATCAGCCAGTGTTCGGAGAGAAAAATAATGATATTCAGATCATTCATCCAGATGCCAATGGGACTTGCAAGATTTTAGCAAATCCTGGGACATCCAGGTTTGTCGCTTCTCGATCCAGTATCGCGGTTCTGTTCCCAGAAAGATGGGGAATGAAATTGACAAATTCGCCAACATCGCGGCATGGTTGGAATGAGAGGTCCAAGCATGCTCATCAGCTACCGCGTGGCAGGGAAGCTCAAAGTGCCAGCAGTAAGCGACTTGGTGCTTCCAAGTATCCGATCACGTCATTGAGGAATCGTGCAGCGGTGGCGCCATCCACCAGACGATGATCATAAGAGAGGCTCAGCGGCATCATTAAACGAGCCTGAATTGAGTCGTCCGGCATGACCACAGGAAGTTTGCGGCTTCGTCCTACCAGCAGAATCGCGACCTCCGGGACGTTCACAATCGGTGTCGAATATTGGCCCCCGATGGTTCCCAGATTACTAATCGTGAATGTACCGCCCTTGAGATCGTTGATCCCAAAGTTTCCACCGCGAACTTTTCCTGCCATCTCGGCCAAACTTCGCGTCACCTCGGGAATTCCCATCGCATCGGCATCATTCATCACCGGTACGACAAGCCCACGATCCGTGTCGACCGCGACTCCGACATTGACATAGTCCTTGTAAATGAGCTGCTCGTTTTCCTCGTCGATGACAGCGTTGATTGCAGGGTTGTGGCGAAGAGCTGTCGCCACAGCTTTGATCAGGAACGGCATTGTGGTGAGTTTGAGTCCCTGGGCTGCGTAATCCTCTTTGCTGGATTGCCGCAGATGTTCCAGATCTGTGACATCCGCATCATCGAAGTTGGTTACGCGTGGAACAGTCGACCAGCTTGCATGCATCTGTTTTGAGATCGTTTTTCGAATCTTGCTCATTCGTTCGACACGAATGGGGCCAAAATCATCGACATCGGCCGTACCCGGAAGTGGGGCTGCCGAAGTTTCCGATTTTGCAGCTGGCTTGGATCCAGTTTTTGAAGCCGGTGCAGCACTCACGCTTGCGGATGTTGCACGTGCTGATTGGCTGGCGGAGCGAACGACCGATAGCACATCCTCGCGTGTGATCCGGCCATCGGCACCACTGCCTGGAACCTGACTCAAATCCACTCCGACTTCGCGGGCGAATCGGCGAATCGCTGGCCCTGCAGGGATCACTGTGGCTGAACCTGCTGAGGCGACGGCTGGCTGCGATGTCACAGGTGCTGGCGTCACAGGTGCTGGTGCTGGCGTCACTGGTGCTGGCGTCACAGGTGCTGGCGTCACAGGTGCTGGCACTGCTTGCGGCGTTGGAGCAGACGCCGACTTGGCGGCAGCAGGAGGTGATTCAGGTTCGGCAGCTACAGGTGCCTCTGCTACAGGTGCTTCTGCTGCAGGTGCCTCTGCTACAGGTGCTTCGGGGGTATCCGTTGCAGCGGCTTCCACTTCCAGAATGGCGCCACCAATCACCACGGTATCACCTTCGTTGACGAGGATCTTGGTGACTTTTCCGCCAACGCTTGCTGGTACAGGAACAGTCGCTTTGTCAGTTTCCATCTCGACGATGTCTTGGCCTTCGCTGATCACGTCGCCAACAGCAACAAAGATCTCAAGGACATCACCTGACTCAATACCATCGCCAAGTTCGGGCAGGTTTACTTCAGTAGACATTAAGCTTTTGGGATTTCGCAGTGGGAGTGGCAGTGTTAGTCAGAAAATTTTCAATGGCAGGCAGTCATCTGAATACCAATGATCAAGCAAAGTAGGGGTCAGCTTTTTCCGCGTCATAGCCCAGTTCGCTAATTGCGTCCTGGACATCCTTGGGCGTCAAAATACCTGATTTCGCGAGGCGGCTGAGGGTCGCAATTGTGATCGACTCGGCGTCAACTTCAAAGTGGCGTCGTAGTGCTTCACGCGTTTCGCTCCGTCCCATGCCGTCTGTCCCCAGAACGTAGTAGTCGCCAGGGATGTAGGGTGTCAATTGTTCGCCTAATGCCCGCACATAATCACTGGCTGCGATGAACGGTCCCTCGACACCATCAAGCACTTCTTCGAGGTAACTTTGACGTGGCGTTTCGGTGGGGTGCAGCAGATTCCAGCGTTCGCAGGTCGCCGCATCGCGACGAAGTTGCGTGTAACTGGTCACACTCCAAACGTCACTCGCGATCTGATATTTCTCAGCAAGTATTTCCTGTGCAGCAAGGGCACCGTTGAGGATCGCGCCACTGCCAAAGAGTTGTACTCGAGAGCGGGCGTTGTCTACCTCGCGGGACTTGTAACGGTACATCCCCTTAATGATGCCGTCTTCGCATCCTTCAGGCATTTCCGGGTGGTCATAGGGATCATTTTCTGACATCAGGTAGTAAATGCACTCTTCACCTTCCTGATACATCTTTTTCAGCCCTTCCATGATGATTACCACCACTTCATAAGCGAATGCTGGATCATAGGAACGAACTGTCGGGAATGCGATTGCATTGAGCAGGCTGTGTCCATCCTGATGCTGCAGACCTTCACCATTGAGTGAGGTGCGGCCAGCAGTTCCTCCAATCAGGAAACCTTTGGCACGCATATCGGCGGCAGCCCAAATGAGGTCCCCGATTCGCTGGAAACCAAACATGCTGTAGTAGATAAAGAATGGGATCATGTTGATACCATGTTTGCTGTAGGCAGTGCCAGCGGCGTTGAAGCTGCTCATTGAACCAGCCTCGGTAATACCTTCTTCCAGGATCTGCCCATCCTGAGCTTCCTTGTAATAAGTCACCAATTCTGAGTCCACTGGCTCGTACAACTGTCCAGAGTGAGCATAGATGCCAAACTGGCGGAACATGCCTTCCATTCCAAATGTTCTGGATTCATCCGGAACAATCGGTACCATGTACTTGCCAATCTTCTTGTCGCGGCACAGAGCAATCAGTGTTTGCACAACCGCGAACGTGGTACTCATGTTCTTGTTTTCAAGCTTCTTGATGACCTTGCGGTAGTCATCCAATGTCGGCACTTCCAATTTTGGGTGCTCAGTTGGACGACTTGGTACGGGGCCACCGAGTAGCTCCCGCCGCTCCTTCATGTACTTGACTTCCTGGCTGTTCTCTGGCGGCTTGTAGAAAGGAGCCTTGCCAACCTCTTCATCACTGATGGGAATGCCGAAGCGTGTTCGAAACTCAAGCAGTTCCTCCTCGTTCATCTTTTTCTGGTTGTGGGCAACATTGCGACCTTCGCCGGCCTCACCCAACCCGTAGCCTTTGACGGTCTTGGCCAGGATGACGGTTGGTTTTCCGTTGTTCAATTCGGTCGCTGTTTTGTAAGCAGCGTAGACCTTTTCCGGGTCGTGTCCGCCACGACGCATCTTTTCAAGTTTTTCGTCGCTGTAGTTCTCGACAAGCTTCAGCAACTCAGGGTATTTGCCAAAGAAATGTTCGCGAATGTAGCTGCCGGGCATGCCGGTGTATTTCTGATATTGTCCATCGACGACTTCATTCATCCGCTTGGCCAACAAACCAGTCGTGTCCTTGGCTAGCAAGTGATCCCAGTCGTCTCCCCAAATCACTTTGATCACGTTCCAACCGGCTCCACGGAAGATCGATTCAAGCTCCTGAATGATCTTGGCATTGCCACGCACTGGGCCGTCGAGTCGCTGCAGATTGCAGTTGATCACGAAAATCAGGTTATTCAATTTTTCTCTGGCTGCGAGCCCAATCGCTCCCAGCGTTTCAGGCTCATCGCATTCACCGTCTCCGAGGAATGCCCAGACTTTCTGTCCAGAAGTATCTTTCAACCCGCGATCGAGGAGATATTCGTTGAACCGGGCCTGATAGATTGCCATGATCGGGCCCAAACCCATCGAGACCGTTGGGTATTCCCAGAAGTCTGGCATTAACCAGGGGTGTGGGTAACTTGAAAGCCCGCCACCAGGGGACAATTCACGGCGAAAGTTCTCAAGGTTTTCCTCGGTCAGTCGACCTTCCAGAAATGCGCGGCTGTACATTCCCGGTGAAGCATGACCCTGAAAGTAGATGGTGTCACCGGAGTAGCCGTCGTCACCTCGACCTTTGAAAAAGTGGTTGTAACCAATTTCATAAAGCGTTGCACTGGAGGCAAACGTGCTGATGTGTCCGCCAACGCCACCGCCACGGTTGGTCGCACGGACGACCATCGCCATTGCATTCCAGCGGACGATGGACTTGATACGACGTTCAATCTCACGATTGCCAGGGAAAGCCGCCTGGTCCTTTACCGGAATGGTGTTGACGTAAGGTGTCTTTGTATCTTCGGCTGATTGTATCCCCTCCTCTGCGGCGCGGTCCCGCATCTGTTCAATCAGGAAACGTACTCGGTCAGGTCCCTTGCTCTTGAGAACATAGTCCAAAGATGCGAGCCATTCACTTGTCTCGGTGACGTCGATATCGACGTCGGTTACCGGTTTGGTGAGCTCGCCCAAATGTTGCTCTACTTCTGCTTTGGCAACAGTTTTCGATTCTGACATACTCGGATTTTTCCTCGCGTGATGCGTGGCCGCGATAGAGGCGGTTGATAATTATGAATGAGTTCGGATCACCCGTGTTTGGACTGACTCGCCGACTTGTCGTCGATCGGGTTCAAGCGGATCGCGCGGTGCACGCAATCGGAGGTCGATCATGAATCGACCCGCATCTGCTGTCCAACGAGTCGAGTGGACTCTCCGGATGCAAACGCTTTTAACCATGCGACCAATAGGTCGGTGAGTTGGGAAAAGTAAGTCCAAACGGGCGTTCAAAGGTAATTTTTCACGACAATAGCGTAGTCTTTGAGCATGGAAATCAGCAAGAGCGAGCTCGCAGTGGCGTCTGTATTGCCCTTAAGGGAGCTGTTAGGCGTCAAAATGGGCAGTTTTCGCACTTTTTGGTCGCTGTTCGCGGAGGTGTTTTACCTGTCTGCCCCAAACTGCCGGTTTTTTTGTTGGTGGCAAAGTTTGGCTTTCCAACGCTGCTGCCGCTTTCGTACACCTGTTCACCCTCCCTATCCTGTTACGACAGCTTGACCACCATTTCCCGATTTTGTAGAGGCAGTAACGTGGACGATCAAACGAAGAATAAAGCCATTGTCGAAGAACTTATCAGGTCCTACTTCATGGAGTTGGAGACCGTCGTTAACTATCTCGCCAACAGCGTCAATCTCGATGGAGTGCGTGCCGAAGAGATAAAGAAATCGTTGAATGCTGATGTTACCGAGGAGCTCACTCATGCGACCCAGCTGGCAAATCGCATCAAGACTATCGATGGGTTTATCCCCGGAAGCATGAAGTTTGAACCGGTACAAGAAACTCTCCAACCTCCTTCCGATACCACTGACGTCGTCGCTGTTATCAAAGGCGTGATTGATGCTGAGCAGGCGGCGATTGCACAGTATGAAAAAATCATTCGATTGTGTGATGGTTTCGATTTTGTCACGCAGGATATGTGTATCGCTTTGCTTGCTGACGAACAGCAGCACCGCCGTGAGTTTGTCGGTTTCTTGAAGGAATACGAGAAGTCTTGAGCGGGCGAGTCGCATTTTGGCACACAATAAGGATTGGCACGCAGGGACAACTTTGTCGTACCCTGAGTGTCTTATCCTGTTGTGAGCCAATATTGGATTTAGCGCGACCATTTTTTTATCAAATGAGACTTTTGTGTCAAAAGCATTTCAGGCCAGCAATGCAGTGGTCACTGGTTCGTCCAGTGGTATCGGTCGTGCTATCGCAATTTCTCTGGCCAAAGCTGGTGTTGAGCGATTGGTAGTGCACTATTGTTCCAATCGTTCTGGCGCTCTTGAAACTGCGGACGCCATTCGTGAAATCGGTTGTGAGCCTGTTCTTGTGGCAGCGGATCTTGGTTTGCCTGAGGGGCGTCAGACACTTGTGAAAGACGCCTTTGATTCTTTGGGTGTTGTGCACACGTGGGTGAACAACGCCGGAGCAGATGTGCTGACCGGGTCTGCTTCATCGATGGATTTTGAGGGTAAGTTGCAGCGATTACTGGACGTTGATGTGACTGGTACGATTCTGCTCTCCCGGGCAGTTGCGGACCGTTTGGTGAAACAATTCGATGCGAAAGCCAATGCGTTTCCCGCTTCCATGGTGTTCATCGGTTGGGATCAGGCATCCGAAGGGATGGAAGGCGATGCCGGACAGATGTTCGGACCAGTCAAGGCAGCGGTGATGGCATTCGCCAATAGCCTGGCTCAGGCGACAGGTCCTCGCGTGCGGGTCAACACGATTGCACCAGGCTGGATTCGCACTTCATGGGGCGAGGAAACCAGTGACTACTGGAACCAGCGTGCAGAGGGACAGTCGTTGATGGGGCGATGGGGCTGCGTTGGTGACATCGCGAAAGCTGTGCTTTACGCTGCTGATCCCGAGAATACATTTTTGACTGCCCAGACGATTCAGCTCAACGGCGGATTCAATCGGCGTTTCTGAGTTGACCTTTTTTGGTGCTTGCGTTTGTTTTGAGTGTCGTTTCGTTTGACGTTTTGCTAAGCCGTCAGTGCTTCCTGAGTCAGGACTTCACGTTTCGGACGCGGACGCGTCGACCCGCCGTATTGTCATTTCAATTGCAGAAATCAGGGCCTTTGCCTTGTTGAGTGTTTCTTCATATTCAGCAGTCGGATCAGAATCTGCGACAACGCCACAACCGGCTTGGACATGTACCACGCCGTCTTTTACGACCATGGTCCGCAAGGCAATGCAGGTGTCCATATTGCCTCGGTAATCGATGTATCCGACAGCACCACCGTAAGGACCACGACGGTGAGGTTCGATGTCGTCGATAACTTCCATGGCGCGGACCTTGGGGGCTCCCGATACCGTTCCCGCGGGCAGGCAGGCTTTGAGGGCATCGAATGAATCGAGTCCCTCACGCAATTTACCTTGGACCTCGCTGCTGATATGCATCACGTGACTGTATCTCTCCACCACCATGACTTCTGTCAAGTCAATGCTTCCGAATTGTGCCACTCGGCCAACATCATTGCGGCCCAGATCCACCAGCATGACATGTTCGGCACGCTCCTTGGGGTCCGCCAGTAATTCCTTTTCCAGTGCCTTATCTTCCTGATGGGTTTCACCTCGCTTGCGAGTGCCAGCAAGTGGCCGTACGGTGACCAGTTGTTCATTCACTCGGCACATGATTTCCGGAGAACAGCCCACCAACTCACAGTCCGGTGTTCGAACATAGAACATGAATGGACTTGGATTGACAACTCGCAAGGAGCGGTAGATTTCAAACGGATCGACATCGGTGCGAACAGAAAGACGTTGGCTTGGAACGACTTGGAAGATGTCTCCCGCGCGGATGTACTCTACACATTTTCGAACAGCGTTTTCAAACGACTCTTTTGAAAAGTTGGATGTGATTTCCAGCGGTTCCTGCTCATTGATTTTTCGCCACTGATCCGGATTCCAAGCGGATCTCTGTTCGGGGGACGCACACGACAAGCGAGCGATGGTCTGGTCGACCAACTTCATCGCATCTTGATGTGCAGTTTCTGCCTCAGGTGCTGAGAAAATCTTTCTGCAATCAGCTAGGGAGACCACCGTGATCGTTTTTTCGACATGATCAAAAATGCAAAGTGTGTGGTAAAAAGCGAAGTCAAGGTCAGGCAGATCCCGATCATCGGCAGGTGGATTGGGAAGGTTTTCTACGTAACGAACTACGTCGTAACCGGCATAGCCAATGGCACCACCGACAAACGGTGGAAGCCCTTTGAGTTCAGCAACTCGGAAATGGAAGTGAGTTCGGAATGCATCCAGAGGATCGTCAGCGGTAGTTTGCGAGCAACTACCTTCCGCTAATTCAGCGACTTCGATCTGATTTCTCTTGGCAGAAAATCTGCGAATGGGGCCAGCGGCCAAAAAACTGTAACGACCGACCTTTTCGCCTCCGATGACACTTTCAAACAGACAAGCAGCGCCACCATCGTCGAGAAGTTGAAATGCGGTCACAGGTGTGAGCGTGTCACTTAACAGGCGACGATAGACTGGTACAAAGTCATTTTCCGTCGCAAGTTGGGCAAATTGTTCTGCGTCAGGGGTATGCATCAAAGACCAGTGATTCGTTCGTGCGGGGGGCAAGCGGACAGCGGATTCAGATGGAGGAGCTGATATTGGCGGTCCCGAATGAATTGAATCCGCTCATGTTTTATCTTCCGCGTTGAGCCGGGTTGCGTGTAGGGGAGGACTGGCATCTATCCATGACTGTATGCTACTAAGTCAGACTCTGCCGCGGTTCTTCTGGATTGTGAGCCTTGCCGGTTCCGTTGACACCATTCATGGCAGCGATAGAATCCCCCACAGGGAACGCTTACTCCTTGAAACGACTAGGTTTAGGGCAATGGCTGTAATCAGGAAACACAGATGAAGTGCCAATACTGCGAAAAGCCCGCAACATTCCATATCACCGAGTTGACCGAGCCCGGCGGTCCGCAGGTCATGCATTTGTGTGAAGAACATGCTCGGGGATTTCTGCAAAAAGAGGCAGCGACACCCGCTGCCTCGATTGCCGGAGCTTTGGCGAAGCAGCTCAATTTGGGGCAAACCAAGCAGGAACTCGCTGAACTGGACCAGAAGGAGTGTCCTGTCTGTGGCATCAGCTTCTTCGAGTTTCGCAATACGGGTAGGTTGGGGTGTCCATTTGATTACACCCATTTTGCGGAAGATCTGATCCCGTTGCTGACCAATATCCATGACTCCGTCGAGCATTGCGGAAAACGCCCTCGTCGTGCCGCGGCGGCTGATTCTCACGCCGAGTTGATTCAGCTTCGCCGTGAGATGGAAGAAGCAGTTGAACGCGAAGATTACGAGCGGGCATCGGAAATTCGAGATGAACTCCGGCGGATCGAAGAAGCCGGCAGCACCGAACAAAATGCCAGCGAGGAAGAAGAGTGATTCGAGATTCGGATTTTGATGACTTGGCACACAAGTCGGGTGAGTGGTTACGGGGCACCGGTCCCGAGTCAGATATTGTGATCAGCAGCAGGATCAGGCTGGCACGTAATCTTGCTGACTTCCCCTTCATTCGACGTTGCAGTGACGAAGATCGTGTCAGTATCGAACGGAACGTTCGTGCAAAGATGGACTCCATCGAGGAATGGAAAGACGTCCGTTATATCGACCTTGAACAACTCTCAGAGACCGATCGACAGTTCCTTGTCGAACGACAACTCATCAGTCGGGAGATTGCCGATGCGGAAGGTTCGCGAGCGGTTGCCATTGATCCCAAAGAGCAGTACAGCGTGATGATCAACGAAGAAGATCATCTTCGTATTCAGGTCATGCACAGTGGCTTGGATCTCAAGTCAGCTTGGCAAAGCATTGATGAGTTGGACGATAAGCTCGAGGGAGCGATCCTGTACGCATTTCATCCTCAATTCGGTTACTTGACCGCTTGTCCCACGAACGTGGGAACCGGTCTCAGAGTCAGCGTGATGTTGCACCTTCCTGCACTTGTGATCACCCGACAAATTGACAAGGTGTTCCGAAGCATGCAGCGCATCAACGTCACCGTACGTGGATTGTACGGGGAGGGGTCGCAGTACACTGGCGATTTTTATCAGGTCAGTAACCAGATCACTCTGGGGCATCGCGAACAGGATCTCGTTGCTCTTGTGGGGGATGACGTGGTGCCACGAATTATCGAATATGAACGCAAAGCGAGGGATTTTCTCGTTAAGCAGGGACAGCAGGATCTTCACGACGATGTGAGCCGGGCGCTTGGTATCTTGAGTACCGCCAAGAAAATCAGCAGTGAGGAAACCATGCATTACCTGTCGAAGGTGCGAATGGGAGTCAACTTGGGCCTCATTGATGATGTGCCCGTTGGCACGATCAATAAATTATTCATCCACACGCAGCCCGCTCACCTGCAGAAACTACAGGGCCGACTACTGAGTTCATCTGACCGAAACGTGGAAAGGGCAACGTATTTACAGTGTCATTTGAGTGGGAAACTCAGTGACGGTGAGTTGAATTGATCGGTGTTTCTGCGGCTCGGATGCCGATTGTGACGTTGAACAGATGTGTTCCGAGCACCATGACGCTTGATCGTCAGGCTGTGTACAATTGGCGGACCTCCCGCGGCTTCAAAGGATTGCCAGACGCGGTCTTTTTCTAAAGTTCAACGCCTTAACGCCTGCCTGTAAGAACCTTCTGGGGTGTAGGAATCGTACAAATCGTCACGGTTATTGATTCCGTTGACGATTATTTGGCATAAGCTTTGATGTATACCATCCGTGACTCCGAGAGACTGGCGTGAGCGAAGAGACGCAGCTGATCGACCTCGCCGTTCATGGTGATCGCAACGCATTTACTGCGTTGGTTGAAATGAATCAGGAGCGTTTATTTGCTTCCATGATCCAGGTCACGGGGTCGCCCGATGAGGCCGAAGAGGTGGTTCAGGAGGCATTCATTCGAGCTTTTCTGAAGTTGGACACGTTTCAACGCAACAGCCAGTTCTTTACGTGGTTGTACCGCATCGCATTCAATAGTGCTCTAACTCGGAAGCGGCGCAACCGAGCACGAGTGTCTCTCGATCATTGGCGGGAAAATAACGGACTCGAAGTCACTGATACCGCCGATGCAGTTGATGAGCCTATGCTGCGTCAGGAGCGAGTCAACCTCGTGCGTGCAGCAATTCAGATTCTCTCAGAGGACCACCGCACGATTTTGGTGCTTCGTGAAATGCAGGAACGGTCCTATGAAGATATTGCTGAAATATTGGAAATCTCAATCGGTACTGTCCGTAGCCGATTGAGTCGGGCTCGTAATCAGCTCAAAGTAACGCTGGAGGCGATGGAGAACGACGAAGAAGCGATGCCGGGACCCGATTCGGTTTCTTGAAAGGGTCACTCAACCCGAGGGCTCAGTTGCACGTTGCGATAACGGACACTTGTGTGGTCCCCTTGCAGGTAAAGAGGGCCATCACGCATCACGTCGCCGAATAAAGCACCTCCCGTTGCACCTTGGACCGGTTGGTTATCGATCACAAGTTTACCGTTGAGTCGTACGGTCATGTGTCGATCCACGAGTGTAAGTTCATACGTCTGCCATTGTCCCCCGGGCAGGCCAGCGTTGGTCGTCGGGGGGATTCGACCGAAGATTGAGCCAGGTCCGTTGATGCCTTGCATCTGACTGTCGCGGTCGACGACTTGCGCCTCGTAAAGGCCCCGCACGTAGACTCCGCTGTTTCTTTCTTTACCAATATTGAACTCAATGTGGACTTTACAGTCTCCAAACTCGCGAGTTGTACGCAAGTTCCCGAATTCGCCGTACGCACTGAAGTCTGATTTTGGTGTTGCATTCACCATTTCTCCATGCTCAACACGCCAACCATTTTTGGCACTTGGAGGTTGGAGTTGCCAGCCCGACAAGTCGCGACCGTTAAACAGTGTGATTGGTTTCCCGAAACGCACCTTGGAAAGGTTCGGGCGTGGTGGCATCGGAGGACATTTGCGTCCCTGCCCAATCTCATTGCTTGACTCAGATGTAACCGTGATATTTTCGTTGTTGACGGTGACGATGTAATTCGTTTTCTTTCCGTTGCGATGACGTGTTAATACCAGCGAATCACCAACCACAGCGACCTTGCCTAGCGGCTTTGCCGAACCAACACGCCACATCAAGTGAGCCACCAAACCTTCCTGGTTTTTTGCAACTTCAAGCCAGCCGCCATAACCATCTTTGAAATCAAGAAACCACGTGCCAAGAAATGGTGCTGTCTGGTCAGGGGAAATAGTCCTCGGTGTTTTCTTTTCCGTCACAAGCCGGCGGTCAGGTTGGTTGTTCATGAAAGCTATCAGATCTCTCAGTTCGCGATCTGTCAGCGTATCAACAAGCCCTTCCGGCATCATTGAGGTGTGAAGCTCTTTTCTTTCCACAATCTGCGCCGTTTTGAAAACACGTTCACGACCCGCGTTGTCCCGGTAAACTTCATTCCCACCACCGCCATCGCGGAGCATGATCCCAGTGAAGATGTGCCCGTCCTCGGTAATCAGCATGCGGGGAAAATATTGTGGATCGACATCGCGGCTCGGTTGCAGGATTGAACGCAGGATTCGGTCCGGAGATCCGGCATTGGAAACGGCAGACAAGTCAGGCCCAACAACACTACCTCGACCCTGATGGCGATGGCATTTAGAGCATGTACCCACCTGTGCGTGGTGGAAAATCCGGCGTCCAGCATTCACGTCGACGGGTTGTTGGATTTCATTCAAACGCTTCTGCCATGTGGCTGTTTCAGAAGTTGGTGGACGCCCTTCGCCAATCTTTGCTGGTCGCAACGCTGCGTTCACCAGATCGCCAGAGTCGGGATAACGCTTGCCAATCGTCTGCAGTTCATTGCGTTGGTCATCGCTCAGTTTGCAATAGCGAAGGGAGCGAATCGCTTCCTCACGCAGTGCGCGCTCGTCTGTGTTGGCAAGTCGGATCAAACGCGGAATACCTTCCTCAGATGCAAGTGATAATCCGGCAATGGCATCCGCACGTATGGGACTCTTGACACTGGAATCCTCGGCAAGTTCAAACAGGATTTTTCTCGCCTTATTTGTTTGATTGGCAGCAAGTGCCCGAGTCAACTCCTGAAGAATCTCTGCGTCACCGGTAGCCAACAGTGACTGCCACAGCGGTTCTGTAAAGTTCTTGTCCTGGGGAGTGAGCAGGCGGAGTGCGTATGCTCGTACTTGGAACGGTGCATTGGTGTCACGGATGCGAGCCATGAGCATCGCTGGATCGGCCACGCCTGCTTGTGGATTGTCAGAGAGCGTATTGATCGTGGCCAATGCTGCCTCAAACGTTTTGTAATCGAGTTTCGGGTCAGAAACGATTATTTCAACGTCTGGAGAAAATTCTTTGAGGCGGTGCTCTGATATCCATCGTAATGTTTCAAACTGGATTTCAGCGTCAGGTTGTGCGAGGAAATATTCGATCCATTTTGTGTCATCAGGATCGATTCTTTTCAGTGCCAGCAGGAGAGAAATTTTGTCTTCGAAGGGAAACGCATTTGCTTCCTCTTCTGTGATCGACTTGATCTTTCTGCCGAGCGCATTGATTGCAGCATGGCTTAAGAAAGAATCGTCAGAGCGGCAAAGCTCAAGCAGTTTTTCCTGTGTAAGTGTCTGTTCTCCATTAATCAGACTTTTTGCAAGTTGCGCTTGTGGCGTTGCAGTTCGAAGTTTCATGGGACCCAACCAGTTCGCGATTTCAGGATCGATTTCCAGTTTCCAGACGCGTCCACGTCCATGCAGTTGATAGGACCCGAATACCCAGTCAGTCAAAAAAAAGACAGTGGGTGACACTTGTGTGATGCAAGTCGGACGAAAATGGTTGCCGCCGCGAATCAACGGTACCTGTTGTGTCGTGAAACTGGCTCCTGCTTCCCGCAGGGGATAGAAGTCAATTCGGTGGTCTGTCCATGATGGGACAATCAGCCCATTTCCCAAAGGTGCGATGCCGCACGGAGCTTCGGCGATGCTGTGAAGCATGGGTAGAGTGCCACGCAGTTCCCCATCCCAACAGACGAAGGGATGAAATGCGGCATTTCCATAGTGACGCTGGAAACCGTAATCACCATCTTCCACAACATGCAGCAATCGACATGGGGGTCTCGATCCAGGGTCATTTTCAGCAGCGAAAATGGATCCATCGGCTCTCACACAGACACCAAAAGGGTTCCAGAAACCTCTTGCGATCCGTTTCAAGGATTTGCCTTTGGGCGTACAGCTGAAAATACCACCTTCACCGGTGCCCCTGATGGATTGTTGGTCTGAACTTGTGAGCGTCCATGACTTCCAGAAATTTTCACCGAGGGCAAAAACGAGGTTGCCGTCGGGATGCCACGCTAATCCGCTCAAACCGTTGTGGGGATAGTCTGCTTCGGTTTGTAAATCGGCCAGCACCTCAATTTTGTCACCCTTGCCATCGTTGTTTGAATCTTTGACTCGAAGAATTCGATCGCGCTCGGCGAGATAGACCCATCCATCGGGTCCCAGTTCCAGATCCATGGTGGCAGTGGTCTGATTGAAAAACACAGAGCGGGTGCCGTCTGTCTTGAGAATCACGATTTCGTCGTGTGCAGGGCCCACGTAATTTTCGGGACGAAAATGGGTATGGCTGCATACCAGCCAAACGTTTCCTGTGGAGTCTACATCGAGTCCCGTTGGTGTCACGACATCCGGGTGTTCTGCGATCAGGGTCAGCTTGACACCGTTATTGGCAATCGTGATTTCAGGATTGAGATCGCTTGGTGGGTCAGCGGCAAACAGGCATGCTGAACACGGCAACAGGGTGATCAGCAACGCATTGACAAGAAGCCTCATTGAAACCTCATTCTGGATATTTAGACGTGACACAAAAGTCTCATGGGTAGGCGAAGTTGGCTGCGATATTATAGACATTGCTCTTGGACATTGCTTCTTCTGCAACCGTCAGGCACTGTTGAGTATCATCGATCGGGTTTTGTGGATTCGCCTCGTAATCCATTGAAATTGAACCATCCGTGGAGCATGGTCTCTGACTGCGTTTAACACTTCGCCAATCTTGTCATAGGAAGAACCATGTCCGTGATTGTGAATGCAGATCCGAATATCATCTTCGGCAACCAGTTCATCGAGGCTGTCGAAAGAATAGGGGTGCGGGTTGGCCGTCATGTTTTTTAGTCCAGCACATTTCGAAAACTCAAATGTTTTTCGATGTGCTTGATGATCGTCTGTGAAGCGATTGACACCATGAGAACACAGTTTAATTCCTGCATGATCGAGCTTTTTTCAGAGTTCCGTCAATTGCTGTGACGTTGAGTCCAGCGTTCCATGCTTGCTGTGAAATTCGACAAAATGCAAACCAAATCCCTGCAATGTGGCGGATTACTTTGTCGGCATTGAAATTGCAGAGGGCGCGATTGCAGAGGGCGCGATTGCGGAGGGAGTCGCTCTGTATGCCTACCGGCCAACCGCCGGATCGATCTTTGGGAGGATCTGCCAATGATGTGTGAGTTCCTGAGAAGCCAGCAACCGCGACACTCAAGCGAGCAACGAAGTGACGACGTGGAAGTCTGCGATGAGTTGGCATGGGAATGATGGAAAGCACTGGATTCACAGGCGGGACGGTTGACATGTTGGTGGGTGTTCATTGGTGTCGTGGCATTTTTTCGTGCCAGCAACGCCCGAGGAGGCCTGAATTGTAGTCGATCATGACCGTTGATTTTCAAAGAGATGAAAGAACCTTCGATTGTGTGTAGAATCTAGGGTGAGTTTAGAATTTGGTGACAAACCAACAATATTCCTTCTTTGACACACTGATCATGAAACGACTTTCTGTTTGCCTGACCCTATTTTTTGTTGCGTCTGCGTTCCCTACAAACAGTTTTGCTCAAGCAACTGAAGAGGGAGAGTGGATTCAGTTGTTCAATGGCAAGAATCTTGATGGTTGGACCCCCAAAATCCGATTCCACAAATTGGGTGAGAACTACGCGGATACCTTCCGAGTTGAGGATGGGCTGCTAAAAGTCGGCTATGAAAATTACGATCAATTCGGTGAGACGTTTGGGCACCTTTTCTACAAGAACAGCTTTTCAAATTATCGCATGCGGGTTGAGTATCGGTTTGTGGATGACCAGTGCGAGGGAGGTCCCGGTTGGGCCTTGCGAAACAGTGGCATCATGGTTCACGGCGAGAAACCTGAGGACATGGCAAAGGATCAGGATTTTCCTGTCTCGATTGAAGTGCAGTTATTGGGGGGAGATGGCAAAAACAAACGCACAACATCCAACCTGTGTACGCCCGGTACCAACGTAGAAATGGATGGGAAACTCTTTAAACCGCACTGCACGAAATCATCGTCAAAGACTTACCATGGTCCAAAGTGGGTGACTGCAGAAATCGAAGTCCGTGGGAACGAGGTCATCAAGCATTTACTCGATGGCGAAGTGGTACTTCAATACACAAAGCCGCAGTTGGACGACCGTGATGCGCACGCGAAGGAATTAGCAGAAAAGGCTGGTACCAAGATGCTCGGTGGAGGCACGATTTCGCTGCAGTCAGAAAGTCATCCTGTTCATTTTCGCAAGGTCGAGTTGATGATTCTTGATGATAAGTGATCAGGGGCTTTGTCTTTTCACTTCTCGCTGTTCTGGTTTTTGATAGCGAGGCGGTTGGAATGTGGCCGTTTGGGAAGGCCACGCTTTGTTCACCCAAATTGCAATGAGGGTGTCTGTCGACCGTTCCGTTGGTGTCTTGTCCCACATTCTTCTTGATTGCCTCATGCCTCATGTTCGGTGCTGACGCAACGTACGGGCAGTGCGCGGGTCATAATGGGAACAAGCGGGGATTGTTACTGGCGGTCATGTGTAGAATGAATATGCTCCCGCGAATCAGCTAGTTTGAGGCGGGTTTTTTCGATGTGCTTTCCACACAAGAGGGCAAAGGAACCCATGTCACCTTCATTAACAAGTCTCAGCCCCATCGACGGAGAAATGCTGTGGCAGGGAAATGTGGCCGACGAACAGGATGTTCGTCAGTGCATGCAACGTGCGTCGGCAGCACTCGTGCGATGGCGGTCCAAGTTGGTCGATGACCGAGTTGCGATTTTACGTCGTTTTGGGGCTGAATTGACTGCCCGGAAAACTGAAATCTCTACCTTGATCAGCCGCGAGGTGGGTAAGTTGGCATGGGATGCTGATGGAGAAGTTGCGGCGGCTATTGCCAAGATCGAGATGTCGATTTTAGCGAAAGAACAACGTCGTAGTGATTTGCAAATTGAATTGGGTAATGCGTCTGCATCACCGGTTCAACGTAAAATTCGATACCAGCCTGTGGGGGTGACGCTGGTGTTGGGACCCTTCAATTTTCCTTTGCATCTTCCCGGGGGACAGATCATTCCGGCATTACTGGCCGGCAATACGGTCGTTTTCAAGCCAAGTGAGCAGGCAATGGCAGTGGCCCAGTGGATGGTCGATGCATGGCACCGGGCCGGGCTTCCTGAGGATGTCCTGCAATTGTTGCCTGGGGCGGTGAATACTGCCAAACTGGCAATTGAATCACCTGAAGTCTCTGCCGTTTTTCTGACGGGAGGACGCGACGCAGGAAACGCCATCCACCGGCAGCTGGCGGGGCGACCCGAGGTCCTGCTGGCCTTGGAATTGGGGGGGAATAACCCAATCGTAACGATGGATTCTGTTGATCCAGAAACCGCGGCGAGGATTGTTTCATTCTCAGCATTCATTTCGGCCGGTCAGCGCTGCACATGCGCACGGCGTGCTGTATTTCTCTCCAGTCAAGCGGCTGAGAAGCAAATCGATGCCGTGGTAAATCAGTCACGAAAGCTGCGAGTCGGAATGCCATTTGGTTCACCTGTTCCACAGATTGGACCGTTGGTGTCCGAGGCAGCAGCGTCACAAGTGGGTGAAATCTACGATCGCTTGCTGAGCCTTGGTTGCAAGGCCTTGTTGCCGTTGAAGTCTGTCAGTTCAAATGCTTCATTGCTTGGCCCGGCGATTGTAGATGCGACAGGAATATCTTCGGAATCAGCCTGTGAAATGAACCGGATGGAATGGTTCGGACCTGTTCTGGTGGTTCAGCAGGTAAGTGATTTTGGTGCTGCTATCGAGGTAGCTGCCGAAACTCCGTACGGGTTGTCAGCGTCGCTTCTGGGAGGCAGTCGGGAAATGTTTGAGCAGTTTGTTGATTGTGTTGGGGCGGGTGTCGTGAATTGGAATTCACCGACCACCGGTGCTGCCGGAGCGCTGCCTTTTGGTGGCTTGGGAGCGAGTGGAAATCATCGGCCAGCGGGATTTTTTGCCATCGACTTCTGTTGTGATCCGGTTGCTTCTTTAGAGCAATCAACACCGGTTGTGGCGGATCCGTGGGATGTTGCTAAATGAGTTTCATTGAAGCACAGATTGACCGTGTTGTTGGGCCCACACATCACTTTGGTGGTCTCGGTGTTGGTAACGTTGCATCGAAAATGCATGCAGGTCAGGCTTCGAATCCACAAGCTGCGGCTTTTCAGGGACTGGACAAAATGCGTTTGGTAGCAGGATTGGGGGTCCCTCAATTGATTTTGCCACCGCAACCCCGGCCTGACTTTCATTTATTGACTGCGTTTGGTTACAGGGGAACACCTGCAGAAATTCTGCAAAACGTACTGGATGATGATCCGTCGGTTCTGTCGGCAGCAGCCAGTTGTTCGGCCATGTGGACCGCGAATGCCGCGACCGTCACGCCATCGTGTGATAGTGATCAAGGCACGCTAATGATGACAGTGGCAAATTTGAGCGCCAGCCTGCACCGGTCGATTGAGGCGACTGTCACACGCAAAGAATTGGGTCGGTTATTCAACACGGGAGTTGAGGTGCGTGATGCCTTGCCTGGAGGTGCCTCGATGCGAGATGAAGGAGCAGCAAATCACATGCGTTTGTCCAGTCCAGATGGACAATTCGGGGTGAACGTATTTGTGCATGGAGATGGCCAGCCTGAACCTCATCTACATTGGCCAAGGCAAACCTTGGCGACCGGTAAAGCGATTGCCCGAGGTCATGGCTTGAAAGAAAACGATGTGTTTCATCTCAAGCAGCATCCTGATGCCATCGATGCTGGTGCATTTCACAATGATGTGGTCGCCATGAGTCATCAAGATTTGCTAATCCATCATGAGTCGGCTTTTGCCCCCGAGTCCCGCTCGGAAATGTCGCGTCTGCAAAGTCGGTTTCAGGAGGTCGTTGAAAGACCACTGAGGGTTCTGAGTATTGCTTCAGACGAATTGACTTTGGAAGACGCGATCAATACCTATTTTTTTAACAGTCAGGTCATCTCGACATCCAACTCAGGGAAGACAAGCTGGAGCATCCTTTGCCCGGTCCAGGTGCAGCGTCACACGGGCGCGAATCAATTGATTCAACGTTTATGCGCCGAGGATGTGTTTGATGCTGTCCATTTTGTTGATCTTGGGCAAAGCATGGATGGTGGTGGGGGCCCAGCATGTTTGCGGTTGCGAGTCCCTATTTCGAAGCACAAACTTGTCCGTCTTGCCGAATCAGCGTTCTGGACCGAGACCCTTGACTCCGATTTGCGCGACATCATTAGCGATCGATATCCTCGTAAATTACAACTTGCTGATCTTGCTGATGCCGAAATTTGCCAGCAGGCCTTGGAAACCCAGCGATTGCTTTCGGAACGTTTGGGTCATACCGCTAACCAGTTGTGATTGTTCGCCCAGAGACGATCGTTTCGGTCTTTTCTGAGTCAGGTGCCGAGTCTGCGATTGGCTGGCAATGTTTCGGCAGAGAATTGATCACATGGGGTGCGTTTGCCGCGCGGTCTTGCCATGCTGTTGGTCCTACTGGTCGGTGTCGTGCTTGTCGTTGTCGTTGTCGTACTTGTCGTTGTCGTAGTTGTCCGTTGGTTTTGCCAAGTCGGCGTAGAATTCAGTTCGACGATCATTGAATCGGTGAATCACGTGCTTTCCGGGGACACGTTCGATACGTTTATTTCTTGCTGATTCAAGATTGATTTCAGCAGTCAGAACCTGCTCTTCTCGACTATCTGTGCTGGCCAATACAACTCCGTCAGGACCACAGATCGAACTGCATCCACAAAATCCGAAACCGTTTTCTTCCCCAACGCGGTTGGCTGCTGCAAAAAACAGGTGGTTTTCCATGCTGCGTGCTGGCGGAACCACTTCGGCTGTTCTGGAGGCTCCATTGGGCCAGTTGGTTCCCAACGTAATGATGTCTGCACCTTCGAGGGCAAGCAGACGCATTGGTTCTGGAAAAGAACAGTCGTAACAGATTGCCATTCCGATTTTCGCGTCACCTGCGAGGTGAATCTGATAAGGAATGTCACCACGGTCAACAAATCGGTCGATACCCAGATGTGGAAGATGGATTTTTCGGTAGTGGCCAATCATGCCTTCGGGGCCAAATAATGCGTAGGCATTGAATAAAAAGTCACCTGAGCGTTCCAGAAATCCAAGCGTCAACCTGAGGTTGTGCCTGGCTGCGGCTTCGATCAGCGGGTCAAATCGAGAGTCATTGAGTTCCATTGCGTGTGGTAAAGCTTCATCACGACTGTCGTACGCATACCCGGAAAGCATACACTCAGGAAATACGACCAGATCAGCGTCGTTTACGGATGCGGTATCCAGCCAGGTCAGAACACGTTGGATATTCGCGGGAATGTCAGCAAAAGTTACATCTGATTGAACGCAAGTAAGCAACATTGATAAAGCCGTGTTTGTCGCGGAACCAATAAGGGATGCAAAGCATTATGAACGATTTCATGTTCGACTACGACCTGCTTGTCATTGGAACCGGTCCCGGTGGGGAGGGTGCAGCCATGCAGGCTGTCAAAGGCGGCATGCGAGTGGCTGTAGCGGAGCGTTATCATCAAATCGGCGGTGGTTGTACGCATTGGGGGACAATACCCAGTAAGGCTTTACGTCACACGATTACCAGCACGATGAAGGTATTGAATAATCCGACTTATCGAGAAATGGGGATCAATACCCGACCAACGCTGGAGCAGTTGAAGCGTGGAACGCAGGCGATCATTGGACGTCAGGTCACCATGCGGCAGTCGTTTTATGACCGCAATGGAGTGCCTGTATTTCGTGGCCAAGCGAGATTTGTCGATGATCATGCGGTTTCGATTGATGGTGATGAGCCGATTCGAGCCAAACATTTTGTCATCTCAACCGGCTCTCGGCCTTTTCATCCTCATGGTGTCGATTTCGACCACAAGAGAATTTACGACAGTGATAGCGTGCTTGGCATGGATATGCGTCCTTCCTCGATCTGCATTTACGGTGCTGGCGTGATTGGAACTGAGTACGCATCGATGCTGAGGAATCTTGGCATCAAAGTGAATTTGATCAACACAAGATCGAAATTGTTGGAATTCCTTGATGATGAAATCATCGATGCACTTTCGTACCATCTTCGGGATCAAGGAGTGATTTTGCGGCATGATGAATCGATGGAGAGCATTGAGGGCGGCGATGACGGCGTCATCTTGCACCTGAAGAGTGGTAAAAGAGTCAAGACTGATGCCCTGCTATGGGCAAATGGTCGATCAGGAAATACCGAAGATCTTGGACTGGAGAATGTCGACATCGTCGCGAATAATCGCGGCCAAATCGAAGTCGATGACCAATTTCAGACAGTGATCCCGCACATCTATGCTGTGGGCGACGTGATTGGGATGCCATCACTCGCTAGCGCTGCCTATACACAGGGACGTGCGGCAGCAAATCATATGCTCGGTCACGTGGATGGAAACTTGCGGATCTCGGATTGTCCAGCTGGCATCTATACCAGTCCTGAAATCAGTTGCATTGGACAAACTGAGCGAGAGCTTACTGCTGCCTGCGTTCCGTATGAAGTTGGCCAAGCGCAGTTCAAAAGTCTTGCGCGAGCTCAAATCACCGGCGAAACGGTGGGAATGCTCAAAATCCTCTTTCACCGCGAAACGCTGGCCCTGCTTGGTGTGCACTGCTTTGGAGCCAATGCCTCTGAGATCATTCACATCGGCCAGGCGATCATGAATCAACCCGGAGAAAAAAACACGCTCAAGTATTTCATTGAGGCTACGTTCAACTACCCAACGATGGCGGAAGCCTATCGGGTGGCAGCGCTCAATGGACTGAATCGATTATTTTAAGGGGTCCGATTTTAAGTATCCGGATTGTTGGCCATCCGTGTTTTGGTTTTTCCTGCTGGCGATCGGGACGCACGGTCATGTCAGCTGGGATTGAGAGGACTGTCAGGTTGTGGATCGAGAGCTTCGACGACCGCACAGCCACAGGAATCACTCCATACATTGACTGACGTTCGTGCCATGTCCAGCACCCGGTCCACAGCGAGGATGATACCCTGCATTTCAAGAGGCAAACCGACGGCTTGCAAAATGATCACCATCATTACCAACCCGGCGTGTGGAATGCCAGCCGCACCAATGCTTGCGAGCAACGCTGTGATCGCAACGATGATCTGCTGTGACACTGGCAAGTTGTAACCAAGATGCAATTGTGCGATGAACAGCACGGCAACTGCTTCATACAGGGCGGTTCCATCCATGTTGATGGTTGCTCCCAGTGGCAGAACAAAGGAACCTGTCTTATTGCTGATGCCAGCTCGCTGTTCAACACTGGTCAGTGTTACTGGAAGAGTGCCATTGCTGCTCGCGCTGCTGAATGCAGTCAGCAGGGCCGGAGACATGGCTCGGGCATATTCGATGGGGTCACGCTTGCCAATGAATTTCAAAATCAGAGGCAGGGTGATGCAGGCATGTATCAAGAGAGCTGCTGCTACCGTTACGACATACCATCCCAGCGATTGAAACACACTGCTGCCCTGTGTCGCAAGCACTGCTGTGATCAGAAAGAACACGCCAATGGGGGCCAAACGGATGACGGCTGTGGTGATCGCCATCATGACTTCAAAACCCGCACGAGCGAGATCATGGATTCGGCTGACGGTTGTGCCTCCCACTCGTACCGCAAAGACGCCGAAAATGATGGTGAATGCGATGATTGACAGAAAGTTGGGTTGCGTCAGGGCAGCTAACGGATTCGACGGAAAGATGGCCTCCACTTGCGTAAACATCACGTCCATGAGGGATGTTTGATGTAATTCCTGACCGGCAGTGGGTCCTTGCGTTCCGCTCGTCGCCGTTTGAAGCCCCGGCCGAATCAAATTCACAAGCAGCATGCCGGTCACGATGGCCAAAAGACTGGTCGTCAGGTAGTACCCCAGCGTTCGCTTGAACATGTTGCCAACGCCATGTCTGCCGCTCAAGCTGAGGATTCCTGACAGCAAAGAGGTGACAATGAGTGGAATCGAGACCATTTGCAGCATGCGAAGGAACAGCCCACCGATCTTTTGGCACCAACCACCCACTTGTTTTGCCAGGCTTTTTCCATGCTCGTTGTAGATTTGACTTGCAAGAGGATCTTGTTTTGCCAAGTCCTTGAAAGTTCGCAGGTCATTTTTTGACGTTGAAGCAGGATCGACAGTGACGGTGGTTTCTTTTTGTTGCTTGTCACGATAGCGGATCACCGTCCGCGAAGATGAATCTGTGACCTCTGCTTGCACAATGCCATCAGGCAACCCTGTGGTCAGTGTCACTGAATGCTCGGATGCTGCCATGTTCAGCGCAAGACCAAGACAGCATCCTGCGATCATTCCAATCAGAATTTGCCAATGTAATGCCAGGTTACGCATGCCGTCAGTGTGTCCTGTGCTCAAGGTACTTCGTCAGTCGCGATTACATAAGCGGTTGCGTGTGTTCGGCAAGTTGCGAGCGAGACATGGATTTTCTCAATCCCAACTTGCTCAGCCCAGATCGCTGCGGCGCCAACTAAGAAGACAGTCGCACCTTCTCCCTGACGCACCATGATTTCGATGTCCGTCCATTTCACGCCTTGGTTACGACATCTCATCGCTTTCATCGTCGCTTCTTTGGCTGCCCAGCGGGTTGCAAAATATTGATTCGCATTCGCGGTCTTGAGGCAGTATTCAACTTCATTGGGTGTGTAGACCCGGTCCAGAAACTGTTCGCCGTGCGTCTCCAGCATCTTAACGATGCGAACGCACTCCACAATTTCTGTTCCGATACCTAGGATCGTCATCGTACCGACAATTTAGATGAGCCATGAAACAGTGACCGAGTTGATTTACCGTCAGGACAGACTGAATGTCTGGTACTTTTCAGGTCCATCATCTCACCCCCCCCCGCGCGACTCATTCTACCGTAACCCGCAGGCTGCTTGGGCGCGGCTAAGCACGCCACCCGCGACTTCCCGAGCACGATCTGCGCCATTGCGAAGCGTCTCGCGAACATAGTCCATGTTATTTGCGAGATCTTCACGGCGATTTCTCGCGTCATGGAAGTACGTCTCACTCGCTTCGGCAACAGCTTTCTTGACGTCGCCGTATCCAAATCCCCCACGCCGGTACATCGCGGCCATCTCCTCAACCTGATCAGCTTGGGCAAACAGTCTGAATAGCTGGTAGAGGTGATCCTCGTCAGGCTCCTTTGCATCCTCCATCGGCCGGCTATCGGTGGTGATACGCATGATTTGCTTCCGTATCTTTTTGACTTCACCAAATAGCGGGAGTGTGTTGTCGTAGCTCTTGCTCATCTTTTGGCCATCCGTACCGGGCACCTTTGCACCATTGTCGAGCGTTCTCGCTTTTGGCATCACAAAAGTATCACCGAACGAGTGATTGAAGCTGCCAGCCAGATCTCGGCAGACCTCGATGTGTTGAACTTGATCTTCGCCGACGGGAACAATCTCAGAGTCGTAGGCCAGAATGTCGGATGCCATGAGTACCGGATAAGTGAAAAGTCCAGCGTCGGCAGCGACTCCTTTAGCCTTTTTTTCCTTGTAGGCATGACAGCGTTCCAGCAAGCCCATCGGGGCACCTGTCATCAGCAACCAGGTCAATTCACTGACTTCCGGTACATCTGATTGGACAAACAACGTTGCTTTTGCAGGGTCGAGCCCCAACGCGAGCAGGTCCAAGGCAGCGTCAAGGGTGTTCTGTCGCAGTTCGTCGGCATTTCGGATCGTTGTCAGGGCATGTAGGTCAGCGATGAAGTAAAAGCCGTCATTCTCCTCCTGCAAATCAATGTATTGGCGAATGGCGCCGAAAAAGTTGCCCCAATGGGGACGTCCCGTGGGCTGGATACCTGAGAGAACACGCATGTCTCGTCTGCGAATTAAGAGTGCAAAAATAGTAGAACAGGACTGGGGCTAATTGTGAGCGATTGCGGGCTGCTCGCGTAGTCCCCGTCTGAATGGGAAGCTGGGAAACAAAATTCACATGAATATCAACGACGACGTGAATCCATGTCTGAGGAAACATCAACCATTCGGGCTATGGTTGTCACTGGCGTTGGCTTGCCCTTGGGGAGCAGACTCAGCAATCCCTTTGACCTGAGGCCACATCAAAACGGCTTCCAGTAACATCCACGCTTCCAGGGCGAGTGTCGAAATACCGATCACGATGATGACCCAGTTGGGGTCATCTGAGTCAATCCACTTTGGTAGGTCGGTCAGCATCGCCCACGCCGGGATGATCAGCATGAATACCATTGGAATCACAATAAACCAGACCGGGATGTTGCGACGCCAGAGGTAAAAGGCAATCACTAAAAACGCCAATCCTGCCAGCAATTGATTGGTTGCTCCGAAAAGTGGCCATAGCAGCAGGCCGCCCTTGCCAGCGAAATTATCGAACCACCATGCTGCCCCGGAAACGCCTCCAGAGATAGCAGTTTCTGACAGGTCGGGATGATCAGCGATGTATTCAGCGGTAATTTTTCCGCCGACCGCATCAGACAAGCTGATTTCTGGTGTTCCTTTTGGCAAGGCAGCAATAATGAGTGCAAGCACAACCGCAAAAATGGTGGCGCAATGTTTGTTGGTCAGCCAACGCATTGGATTCATCGAAATGCCACCACCCGACTTGTTGGAGGATTTTCCGCCGAGAGTGCCGGCGAGCTCCTGGATGACGTAGCGTTGTAGGCGGCATGCTGTATCGAGTGTGGTGCCAGCGAACGACGCCACCAGGACTCCCATCATTGCCACTGCAATCCCGGACGGTATCGCCATCGCTTGCAGGAAATTTGACGAGCCATCTACAAAGGCTGCGACTTTGGCTCCGAGTCCTGCTGCCGAGTCCCAAGACGCGTAGCGTGCCATGTAAGCGGCTTCGCCAGTGACCCATTCTCCGGCTGAGTTCATGGTTCCGAGTCCCAAGCCGGCAACACAAGCCAAAATTACCAGCGTGGCAAGAAAACCCTCGGTCAGCATCGACCCGTAGCCAACGAATTGTGCATCTGTCTCGCATTTGATTTGTTTGCTGCTCGTCCCCGAAGAAACAAGGCAGTGAAAACCGCTGCAAGCACCGCAAGCAATTGTGATGAACAGGAATGGAATCACGGAGGGAGCACCAACGGGGTTGGCTCTGATCATGGGAGCACTGATCTCCAGCGGCATTCGCTGCCCACCGTCGTGACCGGCACCACCAAACAAACCCGCGACGAATAATCCGAGAACAACGAGTCCCAAAGCAGTGATTAGCTGAAGAGAATTGATGTAGTCGCGCGGTTGTAGTAGCGACCACACCGGAAGCACGGAAGCCACGTACGAGTACGCCAACAGAATGACAACCCAAGTGATGACGGACCAGGAGGCCATGGCTTGGTTGATGGTCGCCAAGAAACCTGTATTCCCAAAAATCAGGGTTACATACATGGTTCCCAAAGCGAGTAGTGATGGGAGTAATAGATTGACGTTGCGTTTGTGCAGCCACATCCCAATGGCAAGAGCGATCGGGATTTGCACAAGGCATGGAAAGATGGCTGACGGGTACTGCTTGAAAACCGACGCAATCACCAGCCCGAAAATTGCCAGCACAATGGTGAGAGCCATGAAGAGGACGATTAGGAACAGAACTCGCACACGTTTGTTGAGAACTCGACCTGCAACATCGCCAACGGTTTGCCCTTGGCTTCTCATGGAGATGACCAAGGCCCCAAAATCGTGAACTGCTCCGATAAGAATCGATCCCAGCAAAACCCAGACCAGAGCGGGTAGCCATCCCCACATCACCGCAATGGCGGGACCTACGATCGGCCCGGTGCCGGCGATGGACGTGAAATGGTGTCCGAACAGAACAGATTTGTCCGTGGGGACGAAGTCTCGGTCGTCATTGAGTTCGATGCTCGGCACAGAGGCAGCCGGATTCAACGAAAAAATCTTGCGGGCAAGCCAGCGGCCATAGGTGTGGTAGGCAATGACGTATCCAACCATCGCTCCGAGAGCGATCAACAAAGTGGTCATTCAGTGGTTTCCTGAGGCGGTTGGGGAGGGAGGAAGGGCTTGCGACAGGCGGTGTGAGCCGAAAGTAAGCGGGAAATCCCAGCCATGCGGCCGGCTGCACGCCCCATGGTAAGCCAGGGCTGCAGCAAATTTCGTGGAATCGACGCCGGTGGTGAAAGCGCCACCGAACCTTATACTAACCCGAGTGCAGGTGACAGATAAGATCGACCTGCAGATTGATTCACAGACCATCCTTGCACG
>PKCN01000271.1 GCA_002862205.1 Planctomycetaceae bacterium
CCACAGCACGCCCCCGTAACTGCAAGGATCTCTGCCGTCGAGTGCGTACCTGTGATTCAAGTCCATCGTGAGTTGCATGGCGGACGCAGGGGAGGGTGCCCATCCCAGAAAAGCCTTTCCCCAAGTCATCCGCACGTTGTTATGCAATTCCCCATGCTTGATCAAACTGCGCTGACATGCATCCCAAAACGACTGCCCTGTCTTCCCGCGAGACAAAACCTCCCATGAGTAATGACTCTCTCGTTCGTCCAATGCGTGCTCCTGAAGTGTTTCATTGGCCCACTCGGGCAGTGCGTCCAGCGAATCAAGCACGTCGAGATTATGAAAGCAGAAGTTGAACGATAGCTCTCGCCATATCAGTAGCTCATCCAGATATTTTTTTGCTCCTGCCGCATCGGCCTCCCGCGCAATGCGAAAAGGGCTGACCATGCCGAAGTGCAGATAAGCACTCATTCGACTTACACCATGCCGGTTACTGGCATCGTTACGCCGATCCTCGTAACTCTCCAAACCTTGGGATCGGAATCGATCCCATCGAGCGTATCCTGCCCGGGTACCGCCGGGTGTGTCCGCCACTGGAGCAATCGAGTGATCAATTCGGCATCCCGCCACGAGCGAAGCAAGGCAAACGTCCTGCAAATTGAGCGACTTGAAGGGCAGGGGCCCTTGGTAAAAACCGCAATCGACTTCCTGTTCACAATAGTTTCGACCAATCCTTTCCTCGTAGAGTGGTTTCGTTGCCTGCCGGTACTCGAAAGCCCGTTGGTAGGCTTTGGGACTCATCTGCATGGGAACAACACAGGAAGCATCAACCATCGCAATTGGCGTTGATGTTCGGCTCACCAGACGTTCCATCCAACCGGCAAGTGGTTGCACGGGCATATCCTCCGTAACCAACACCGCTGCCTGACGGGTCAGATCGCGTAGGTGCGGTCCACGATCCCCATCTCTGGCCAGATGGAAATGAGCTTCAATCCCTCGATCTGCGAGTTCCCGCTGGACGTCGCGTTGCCCCTGTAGAATGAAGGCATGAAAGCGATCAGACGAGTAGGGATAGTCCTCTGAGAGCGCGTGATAGACGAGCAAGGGCAGACCATTCTGCCGCGCCAGGCAGATTGCCACATCCAAAGCCGGATTTTCATGCGCCCTCATCGCGCTATGCATCCAGTACAGGACAAAGCTGCCCGGCTCTGATTGGGCGTTTGCAGGTCTAACGAGCCAGCGAAATCGTTCGTTCAACGCTGGGGGGAGTGAATCATCCACGGGCATTCTCTCAAGGTCAAAAAGCTACTCGGTACTCTACCCAGCGGGCAAACTGAACTCAGGGCTTGATCAATTGTCGCGTCATCCAGTTACGCTTTAACCCTGCGTTTACGTCCAACTTGCCGCCCAATTCACTCGCAACAAGACTTGCTGCAGCCATTCTGCCGCTGATCACGGCACTTTCCATCGTCGATGGCCAGCCCGTTGCAATCCAATCACCCGCCAAGTGCAGCCATCGGAGACCCGTTCGAGAGGGTGGCCGAATTTCCTCAAATTGCGGGGTGATTGAAAAAACCGACTTTGGATCAGTGACAACCTTACTTTGCAGCAATTCCGCCTTCCGAGCTTCTGGAAAAGCATGCCGCAACTCACCGATTACATTTTCGATCAATTCCTGCTTGGGCAGACCGCGGGCAGACTGTGAGGCGCTGATCACAACTTGATAATAGAAGCCTGCTTTCGTTTGATCATCTTGCCAGGGTTGTCGAAACACCCACTGAGCGACGGTCCCCACCATGACAGCGTGAGGAAGCTTGGTAATCTGCCTATCGAACCATAAATGTAAACCACTGATGGGCGAGGCGGGTGCATGAGCCAATCGTTCCACATTTTCCACCGCCCCCTGCGGAAGCAGGTCACTAACGGTGTGCCAAGGAACCGCAACCACGACGTGGTCTGCGTGATGCACAAGTCCATCCGCCGTGGTAACCAGCGCGGACTCCACATCTGAAGATATTTCCCGAACCACTTGACCAGTCTTGACTTGCACCCCCTGGCTTTCAATGGCAGCAGTTAATCGTCCCCCAATCAGCTCGACGAGTGGCAGTTTGGGAACGAGTACATCAGATGCACCTCGCGCTGCCGCAAACCCATCGACAAACACCTTTCGAACGGCGGCGAGCGAAACCCGGTCAACTGACTCTCCGAGCGCACTGACAACAATCACGCTCCAGAAATTTTGAATCGTCGTCTTGTCCTGACCATGGGCATCAAGCCATGCTTCAGCCGAGGTATCGCCCAACTGCGTCGAGCTTGTCCGAAAAAGCCGTAACAAGGCATATTTAATTTGCCGCCGCTCAGAGCGATTCAAATATTTCAAACCCGCGAGCGCGGGCATCAGATGAAAAGGAGCCGGCAGCCAACGGGATGGTTCGAACGTGCTCACCGGATAATCCGGATGAAAAAACTTCAACTGACTGTATCGATGCAGTTGCCCCCCCAAGCCCTGTCTCTCGAGAAGGCTGAGGAAATTCGTGCAGCACCCCATGGCGACATGCTGGCAATAGTCGACGGTCCCACCTGTGTTACCGTCCTGAAAGGACCCAGCTCGTCCACCGGTCGTCCGTTTAGCTTCCAGCAACAGAATATCAAAGTGATCCCGGTAGTTCCCCACCAGGCTCTCTGCCGTTGCCAATCCCGCCAGGCCACCGCCAACAATTAGCACGCGTTTTTTGGAGGTAGTGGTTCGTTCGACGGGGCGAGTGCCTGCATTCACAATTCAGTTTCCGAAATTCCCAGTTCCCTCGGTGGAACCGGCAGACGCCGAAACAGGGGAGGACAGAAGTGTCTTGAGACAATGCCAAGCTTTGCTCGTGGGGTCAGACGAACACGATGAAGAGCAACTGATCTGGGAGACTCAGCGATCCGCTCCAACAAGTGGCGATAGGTTCTCCACATCATGCTAAACATCGGTCTTCCGTCAGGATGCAAGGAGTCCCAAATGCCCCAGCCAGAATCAAACAGCCGTCGAGCCCGTGTGACTTCGTCCAACACGAGGCACTGTAAACGATCATCAGGGCGAGGTTTCAGGAGATCATCCTCACTGAGACCATGCTGCTCGTAATGTTGTCTGGGCAGATAAATGCGACCTCGTTGTGCATCTTCCAGCACATCCCGAAGAATATTTGTCAACTGAAATGCCAATCCACAGTCAATTGCTGAGGAGGTGGGGATAGGCTCGTCATATTCCCAGATGTGAATGCAGGCCAGACCGACAGCCGATGCCACCAGATAGCAATAGTGCTCCACTTGTTCATAAGTATCGAAGCGTGTCTTCTGCTGGTCTGCGAGCACACCATCAACAATCTCCAGCAGATATCGTGACGGAATTTCGTACCGTTTTGCCGAGTCTCGCAAAGCGGGAAGGATTTCTTTGGCCCGTCGATGCAAATCAATCGGCCAACTTTCCGTCCCCGAGACTGCCCCCTCTGGGATCAAACCATCTGGCAGAATGACTTGATCCTCAGAACCATCACCGATCAAATTGATGGCGACCGTTTGCCGCCACCAATCGAGCCAACGCGTGCGTAAAGATATTGGCTCAGCGCAATCTCCAAGATCGTCCGTGGTACGGGCAAATGCATACAAGGCGCACATCGCCTCGCGTTTGGGCTTGGGAAGCAACCAAAACGATCGATAAAAATTACTGCCACTTCGCCGTGAAATCCGACGTACGTGCCGATAACTTGCAGTAATGGAACTACGATTATCCATGGACATATGATAACCGCAGGTCGAGCCAATGACTGGGGGGCTTTCCCACAGGAAACTGCTTGTGTTCTGGCGATTCTACAATCGCCGCAGAAGCGCCTTTAAAACCAGTCCAAATTGCTGTCGTTTTCCGACAGTCGGCCGAGATCCCAATACGTCATATTGAATCCGTCGGATCGCTCGCAGCGTCTGCAAACCACCATGGGCGAACAATTTCACGTCGTTCGACAGCCATGGCGTTACACTTTTTGCCAATGGCAGCCCGTCATGAAACATCTTTTCGGCACGTTCACATTCACTGGCCAATAAACGCCGCAAAGGTTCTGGAGTCGTCGTCTGGCTGAACATCGCCTCATCCACTCCGTACTGTCGCATTTGCTCGCTGGGAACATAAATACGATCCATTGCATAATCTCTCGCTACGTCCTGCCAGAAATTCACCAATTGCAAACCAGTACAGATATGGTTGGAAAGAACGCAATTTTCTGGTGTAGAAGACTTGCCAAGATGCAAAACGATATGCCCAACAGGATTAGCTGAACGCCGGCAATAATCGAATAATTCGTCCATGCTTTCGTAACGATTTCTGCGTTGATCCTGCCGAAACGCGTCCAGCAAATCATCAAAGGGTTGCTTTGGGATTTGAAACTGACAAATCGTTGCTTGAAGAGCAATGAAAAGGGGCTCCTCTGGGTGTCCCGCAAAGGCCACGTCAAGCTGATGCTGGAAATGGTCAAGTCCCTGCAATGCCACTTCCGGATTGGCTGACTCATCGGCCAAATCGTCAGCAGTACGGCAGAAAGCATAAACATCGTAGAAAGGCTGCCGAAGATGTCTGGGTAACAAAACGCTTGCCACCAGGAAATTCTCGTAATGGGAAGTTGCCAGTTTTCGCGTAAATTTCCTGGCTCTGCGGAGCGTCTGGCCACACCCATCAGATTCACCATGGTTAGACGATGATGCCACCACACGGTTATGCTGTGGTCGCTCCAGAGGGTACTTGCCTCTGGAATCAACGTCTGGGGATCCAGACTCCGACGGTTCATGAGAACGAGTCAAAACGGCACCACAGTCTATTGGAACACGGCACTGGAACGGTAATGAAGATCATTTTGGCAGCCCCACGCGGGTTTTGCGCGGGCGTGAACATGGCGATTGAGTCGCTGGAGTTGACGCTAAAGAAGTTTGGTGCACCAGTCTATGTGTACCACGAAATCGTACATAACCAATATGTGGTGGATCAGTTCCGCGAAAAGGGAGCGGTCTTTGTCGATTCAATCGAGGAAGTTCCGTCCGATAGCGTCGTGCTATTCTCAGCTCATGGCGTTTCACCCGAAATCCGATCCGCGGCACGCGACCGAAACCTGCATGCTTTAGATGCCACTTGCCCACTGGTGACCAAGGTCCACCTTGAAGCAATCAAATATGCCAAACTGAACTATACGATCCTGCTGATTGGCCATGAAGGGCATGACGAAGTAATTGGCACCATGGGCGAAGCCCCCCAGGCGATCATTCTGGTAGAAGATGAGCAGGATATCCAATCCTTGGTGATTGAGGACGAAACAAAACTTGCCTATCTGACGCAAACAACGCTCAGCGTTGATGATGCCAACCGGATTATCAAGAAAATCAAAGAACGCTTTCCGGAAATCGAAAGCCCCCCCAAACAAGACATCTGCTATGCCACGCAAAATCGTCAGGAGGCTGTCCGTTTATTGGCTGACCGCGCTGATGTGGTGATTGTTCTGGGCAGCCAGAACAGTAGTAATAGCCAACGCCTCAAACAACTCGCCAGCGACCGAGGCATCACCGCATTTTTGATCGACGGACCACAGGATCTGGAACTCAGCCAGTTGAATGCAGACCAGACCGTACTGATGACAGCCGGTGCGAGTGCTCCAGAGTCAGTCGTTCAGCAAACACTTGACTGCCTCGTCAACGAGTTCAACGCAACGGTTGAACTGGAAACCATCCGTGAAGAATCCGTTCACTTCCCCCTCCCCAAACCACTGCGTAGTTTTGCAGCCGAATTGAAAGCCGAGTAAGAGATACGGCTTTCAACCCAGTAGTTCCACGAGTGATCGAATTCTCCAACCCAGTCGGCAATTCGGGATTCCCGGAATGCAGTCCTCTATCTGTAGCCACAACAATGATGCAGACATTGAGCGTCACATGTTCGAGCTTGGCGAAATAGAAATTACCAACAAGACGAACAGCCTTGACCGCAGTGACCACCCGAAAAGCACGAACATTCCGACCGTTCCCCAACACCCGACTGCTCTCAAATGGACGATCCAACTTTCCTGTCCCTGGTACCGGCGTTCGTAGCAATCACGCTCGCTTTTTTGACAAAGCAGGTTGTGGTTTCTCTCTTTCTTGGGATTGTCTCTGCGGGCCTCGTACTCTGGTACCAGACGGGGGAAGTGTCGGAAGCCAATTTCGTGGCTAACTTTTTCATACCCGCGTTGGGCAGCGAAGGTTACGCAAAAATCCTGCTGCTCTACTTGTGGTGCCTCGGTGGACTGCTGGGCATCTGGGAGAAGACAGGCGGCGCACTCCACTTTGCGACAGTGGTTGGTGGCAGCATCGCAAGAGGACCAAGGTCGTCGATGATGTTTGGGTGGTTGCTCGGTTGTATTTTTCATCAAGGCGGTACCGTCAGCACGGTCCTGGCTGGTACAACCGTCAAGCCAGTGACTGACAAGCATGGCGTATCCCACGAAGAACTCGCTTATGTGGTTGATTCCACCGCGTCACCCGTCGCTACAATTCTGCCTTTCAATGCATGGCCTGCGTACGTCGCGACTCTCGTGGTAGGAACGGTTCCAAGTTGTTTTCCTGATACCGAAACCAGCATCTCATTCTTTTTCTCAAGCATACGGTACAACTTTTACGCCTTCATCGCCGTTGGCATGACACTTCTGACGGCGCTTCAAATCTGGCCTGTACTTGGCAGAAAAATGTCCGCCGCTCGGCGGCGAGCTCGAGACACGGGAAAACTTGACGCGGACAGCGCTTCCCCAATGCTCAAAGTGCAAGGTGATGACTTTGACCCAACTAAAACGCATGCGGCTGGATACACACCAAGTTTACTGGACTTCATCGTTCCAATCAGTGTCTTGCTCGGAATCGCAATCATCCCTTATTTGCTATTGAATACCAACCTCATCAATGAAGCTTTCATGGCATGCCTGCTTTCTGCCATGTTACTTGCTTGGCTGCGAGGGATGCGAGTCAGCGACATCATGGAAGGTTTTCTCAATGGTTGCAAAATGATGACCATTGGAGCCATCATTCTGGGACTTGCGGTCACAATCGGTTTTGTGTCCAAAGAACTCCACACAGCCGACTACATGGTCCGTTTGGTTGGAGATAACATCCCTGCGATCGCACTCCCAGCGTTATTGACTCTGCTATGCATGTTGATTGCATTCGCGTGCGGAAGTAGCTGGAGCACCTACGCGGTGGTGTTTCCGATTGCCATGCCACTGGCATGGTCGATTCAAGCGGACCCGGCCTATCTGTCCATCTGTTTTGGTGCCGTACTGGGGGGAGCTGTCTTTGGCGATCAGTGTTCGCCGATTTCGGACACGACCATTCTGTCCTCGATGTTTACGGGTTGTGACCTGATGGATCATGTGACAACTCAACTACCATTGGCGTTGATGGCGGCTGGATTGGGAATTCTCTGCAGCACCTTGGCGGTCGCGATGATTATCTGACAAACAACGCTTTTCTGGTCAGCATCCCTGAACCTGTGGAGACCTGATTGACTCCTGAGATGCAACCGGCAACATCAGTCTGCCTGGCACCGCCTCTTTCGAGAAAGAACAGTGAACCAACTCATTCCCACCGGTGATGCAACCGCTATCTTGCCTGCAGGCGATCACGTCACTCCCATCAAAGTCTTTGGCAACAAGTCCATACGCGACTCATTTGATTCCATTTGCCTCCAGCAAGCCGTCAACTGTCGGCAGGCTCCTGGTGTGACAGAAGTCATTCTGAACCCCGACGCACATTGCGGTTACGGTGCCCCCATTGGCTGTGTACTGGCCTCGCCGACGCATATTTACCCGGGTCCAGTCGGCTTTGACATCAAATGCTCCATGAGCCTCCTGCAAACCAATTTGCCGGAGGATGCAGTCGATGATAAACGCACACGACGAGAATTGATTCATGCGATCAGTCGCCGCATCCCAACCGGAGCAGGGAAGGGCTCACGACACGTTCCCCACGGCAGAAGAATAACCAAGTCAATCGGAAACCAGGTACTGACACGTGGCGCGTCACCTTCGGTCACGGATGAACTGGGGATCCCCGCTGTCTGGACTGAAAGATGTGAAGACTCATTTCATACCGGGCATGACGGACATTTCGACTCGCTACAGCATCGCCTGGACGAACTTCAACATGGAAGAGGACTGCAGAATTACAATCAGAAAATTGAACAACTGGGTTCCTATGGCGGAGGAAACCACTTCGGTGAATGCGAAATCGTCGACATTCAGAACGATGAGCGGTCAAAGTCGATCGCAAGTGTCTTTGGACTGCAGCACCGGAAAATTGCGTTCCTTTCACACTGTGGCTCCCGAGGCATTGGACATCGCCTTGCAACAGGACAATTCCGAGCGCTCGAAGAGCAATTCGAGCGTTGGAAGATTCCGTACCCAGCTGACGATAAGCAATTGGTGTATGCACCGCTTGGTACCAAGGAAGCGGATCACTACCTCGACGATATGGCGATGGGTGCAAATTTTGCAACGGTCAATCACCTGCTAATCAATACGCTGGTTCTGGAAGCATTTCAGGAAGTCATACCTGGCACCCAGGGTGAGCTTGTGTACTTTATCAGCCACAACATCGCACAACGGGAAATCGTCAAGGGTGTGCCGACTTGGGTTCACCGCAAAGGTGCGACACGGGCGTTGCCTGCTGGACACGGCACACTTGAAAACACTCCGTTTGCAAACACGGGACATCCAATTCTACTTCCAGGAAATCCACAAGCTGGTTCCGCAGTCATGGTTGGATTGCCCGGTGCCGAAACGAGTTGTTACAGCGTGAACCATGGCGCTGGTCGAAGACTTGGGCGGCGTCGTGCGATCAAGGAACTTGACCAACAACAAGTTGACGCTTCCTTTGAGGCAGCGGACATCCTGACGAACTGCCGTCGCTACCCTAGAGACGAAGCACCGTCCGCATACAAAGACTTTGAACAAGTGGTTCAAAGTGTGGAATCCGCGGGGCTTGCAAAACAGGTAGCACGACTACATGCCAGGTTTGTCATCAAAGATGCATCGGCAGCAGACGACTGAACCGCTCCATCCCTCTGACGACTGACTCATCATGCCCGTCCGTGCACCCGGTCAATCCAACCACATGCACGACAAATGGCGGGCGGGAAGCAGTCATTCATTTGGATTCGCGTCGTCCACGGTTGCAACGCTGAACTGCTTGATAAGGGCATCAGTGCCCGGATCATGGCCCTGAATCATGAACGTTCCTGCCTCGAGTCGCAGACCACGGCGAGGGTTCTCATCGCTCTTGCGATCATCATACCAATCACTCACTTGAACACCATTGACCCATGCTGCGATTGCTGGGCCATGTGCAACCAACACAACGGTGGCAAATTTGTCAGTTTCTCCTGCTACCACACGCGCATCCTGCCGTCTGAAAATTCCTCCCGTACCACAGTCTGCAGGCGTTAACGGATCCCCGCCCTCGATTTCATTGCTGAGTTGGCATTCGTAGCCCATCATCACATCCCCGGGAATGCAGCGAAAAAAGATTCCTGAATTCATTTCATCAAGCGGAAGTTTGTATTCGGCCAGCAGCACAAAATCGTCAAATGACTGCTTTGATTCCAACTGGGTTCGACCACCTTTGACTCGCAGGTTGCCCTCGTCAGTCATGGTGAATTCGCCCGGCATATCAGGGTACTTTTTCCATTCGCTCAAAGCTTCATTCAACAACGATTTCAAGCCCAACGGTCGAAGCCTGATATTGCGAAACTCGACTCGGCCAGAGTTGTGCTGCAAACCGATCCTGCCCTCTGCAACGCCAACCTGATCTGTGTAGTCACAAACGTTGCTCCCATCGACTGACACCTGCAGCCTTTTGCCATCCATCACCATTTTCATGGTGTGCCAGTCATCCGAGTCAGCGTTGAATTCGGTTGCCTTCTTTCGTTGAACGATTCCGCCAGTAGGAAACGGATTATCGGCTGGCGCGATATTGACTTCGTAACAATCCTCAGCCGGATTTTCTGGATTCAAAGGTGTGCGCAGAAAAACACCACTATTCGTATCTGCGTCGGCTTTGAATTCCAAAATCAATTCAAAGTTTTGCCATGGAACCGAGGTACACAACAAACAGGCGTCACCCTGGTCCACCACGATGCTCCCATCTTCGACTCTCCAATTGGCATCACCGGCTATTTGCCATCCAAACAGGGTGTGCCCATCAAACAGACGAATCCAACCCTCAGTAACTTCGGCCTCGGGTAAACGGGCCGCCAGCAATTGCTCAGCACTCACTTCAACATCTGGTGGCGATGAGGAATCAGCAATCAGATCAGGGGCTTGACGATCGTCATTGGAAGTTACGGAGACATCGTCTTCTACAGCGGGTTCTTCTTTAGCGGGCTGACAACCAAGTGTTACCAGCAACAAAGCGAAAACGAGAAGAAAACGCTCACAAAATGTGCATACCATGGTTCGCTTACCTGTATCCATAACGTTCAAAGTAATCCTGCCATGCATCCAGAATCATTGCTTCCTTGTCAGGCGGAAGTTGATGCTGGTTGCGTTGATAAGTTTTATGTTCTGACTCCGCCCACTCACGAATTGTCGGTTCAACCGATTCAAAGTCACTCAGCCTGAGTGTTTCGTAAATCATACGCAGTGTCTCCACTGGATTGGCAGTGAGATCCTCAAAACGAATATCAATGATTCGAGTTGAGTCAATCGACTCGCGTTGCTCATGAAAAGCCTGATACATCCGCCTGAGACACTCAACCACGTAGGCTTCATTTTGGTCGTGTTTTGGATTCTGCAATGCCTGAACTTCATCGAGGCCGCGCCACAGGCGACACGTCGATGGAAAGAGGTCCCGGGGATCACGTGTGATGTGAATGAACTTTGCTTCTGGAAATTCGCGAGCTAGCCAGCCCACGCGGCCGGTATGCGTAGGACTCTTGATAATCAGTGGTCGCCCCGTCCCGATGCTTACTTTGAGCAGAAAAGAACGCAGTGCGGCCATCCAATCCTGCTTTTCTCTTTCGGTGACCCCCTCGAAGTCGAGATAATCCAAATCCACCGCAGACTGATTAGGAAAGGCAATCCGGCGATAAGGTGAGGGCTGCCCCAGATTCATCAGTGCAAACTCGTCCTCCTGAGGGCGATCCCAACCCGCTGCCATGTTGTCCATCGGCCTCTTGCCGGGAAGCAACCAACTCGCAAAACGACGAAAAAACCACTCTGAGACCAAAAAATGGCAGGGAGCAAAACACTGAAACGTGGAAGGGCTACTGAGACGCTCGTCACGCACCATCAATTCATGTAACAGTGTTGTGCCACTTCTCCAGTGTCCCACAATGAATACCGGCGGCCCATGAAGCTCTGCATCTGCCAACTTGCGACGAAAAAGCACGCTCTGAACGCATGCCAGCAGGGTATTGAAGGGAGTCGCAAACGAAATCGCGGTTGCCATTAGTAGCCGGGACGGATGAATGCGAAACCGCCCCTGTCTTAGCAATCGCCACCACGAACTTGGCCGCATTCCATGCCAAAAACGCGGGGAATAGAACGGGTATCGGTGAAAATGGGTCGCCGAAGACTCTTTCGACTCAGGCTTGAAATCGGCGTTTTTTGCTGACTTTTTGCCCACGGATCCCGATTCTCCGGAAACCGCTGAGACAGCAACCTTGACCTGCTTGCCAGCAACCTTGACCTGCTTGCCAGCAACCTGCGTGGGCGCGTCCTCGCTTGCGGGCGCATCGTCGCGTGAAGGCATCGGTGTCGCGGCGTCAGGGGGCGATTTTTGTGGTCGAGACGACTCAGTCAAGAAATTTGGCCGGGATGAGCGAATAAGAACGGAACCAAAATGATCCCAACACTGTAGTTGACTACCGTGCAGTCGTGCAGCGGGATATCTTGCTGTCTAACGACGGAGCCCCACAAATGGTGCTCTACGAGGGTCCATTTTTGGACCATTCGACCTCAAAACACCCGAATCACGCTCTATTTCATGCCAACATCGTCCGAATCCGTCGACGAGCTTTCGATCGCTGATCTTCAGCGTCACATCCACCAGATGTATTACGAAAAAGATGTCGCCCGCGGAACTGACGGGACTTTCATGTGGTTGATGGAAGAAATTGGCGAATTGGCGTCCGCACTCCGAGGTGACGATAGAGAAAACTTGGCTGAGGAATTTGCCGATGTTGTTGCTTGGTTGGCAACCATCGCAAATGTTGCCGAAATTGACCTGAACACTGCGTTGCAAGCCAAATACGGACGTGGCTGCCCAGGTTGTAGCCGTTTGGTTTGCCAATGCCCCAACTCAGAGAAGCCTTAAAGCACACACGCGATTGCATGCCTAAATTGCTCTTCCTCATTGGTGCTACGCTCAGCACCATTTTCCTGCTGTCAGGCAATGCCCGGTCTGCTCGAGCTGACGATACGTCCTCGGAGGTCCATTTTGGTATTGGGGGACACTACCGGGTTGGTGCTTGGACTGGCATTCGTTATTTGGGCAAGCAGAATATCACGGCATTGGAAACACGTGATGGAGACGGCGCCGAGGTTCGGTATGAGCAGACTGATGCTTTGACCAAAGGCAAATGGTCGTATGCTGTTCCTGGCGGTGAAGCTGTACCACTCAGTCTCAAAAGTGGTGATGAAACCATTGCCAGCGTCCGTTTTCCAACAGCCGGCTCACCATCTCGCGGCCCTTCGATGATTCCGTTGGGCATGAACTGGATTGTTGTCCTTGGCAACCCCTTGGGAGTCGATGAGGTCGGAGCCAACAAGCTGCTCAATCGTGATGCATCGATCGCGGTTTCCAAGCCCACCAACCCACCAGAACTACCTGATTCGATACTAGGGTATGACGGTGTTGACATGATCATCATCAACTCCGGCGGGATCGATCTGCTGCGAGGCCTGACAATGGATCAACGCACAGCGATCCAACAGTGGATCACCGGTGGTGGCCATCTGTTCCTCACGCTGGGGGACTCTTGTCTGGATCTTTTCGAAGCAGCGCCATGGTTGCAAAAACTTCTGGGAATCAGCGAACCCAAAACAACGATGATCGCCCCGTCTGCGATCGAAACGTACACTTCCACACAAAATCCTCTGGAAAATTTCACTGGTCTCCGCTTACCGCGGGAAAATGGGACAGTGCTGATCACAGGGAAGACCACTCGACGCGTCAGCATTCCTGTAGCTTCCGTTTATAACATCGGGTTTGGTCGCATCACGGCGGTCGCAGCTGATCTCGACAACGCGATGTTCGCAGCATGGCCAGAACGTCTTGATCTTATAACGCAATTGACAGGCAACGTTTTTCTACCGGTGCAGAAAGACATCGCGATCACGAATCGCGGAACGGCCTATGCGGACCTGGCTGGCCAACTTCGATCCACTCTCGATCAATTCGACGTCAAGCGAACCTTCAGTTTCTCGCTGGTCTCGATTATTTTGATGGCCCTGATCGCTGCGATTGGTCCTCTCGACTATCTTTTAATCAATCGTTTTCTTGGACGCCCGCTGTTGGGTTGGCTGAGCTTTCCCATGGTTGCAGTCGCCCTGACACTTGTACTGATGTACGAGGCTCGACCCAATCGTGGCAGCTTGAATTCCGCTGCCGTCACAGACACCAGTAACGGTAACGAAGGCATCATTCGCTGTAATCGTCTGGAAATTGTCGATATCGATGCAAGTGCTGGTGTCGGACGAGGGTTTCAGGCAAGCTGCATTTACTCCCATGATGCTGCTTTGCTAAATGTAGAGATCGGCCAGTCGCCGAACTTTGAAAACATTACTGATTCAATCCAACAGTCCCTGTTGAGTCCGCTGGGATATCCTGGTGAAACGTATGGTGGAATCCAGATTGCAATCGAAGACACAAGGATGCCTCCTTATACCATCCGGTTACAACAGGGTGGCACGCCCGGCAATGGTGCAAATGCGGGTCCACTTGAGAATTCAATTCTTGGGGCGCCGCTGGCTGCAAGAAGCAGCAAGAGTCTCCAGACTCTAATTCGATTCAAGCCCCAACTTTCCACCTTTCAAAACTTGCAAAGACGCAGTGGCAGTGAGTTACTCAAGGGTGAGCTGATCAATCCTCTGCCGGTCGACCTTCTGGATGGGATGCTAGTTTATCGAAACTGGGCCTATCTACTGCAAACTCGCTTCCCGGCTGGCGGCCGTATTGAACGCATTGAAACTCTTCGCCAAAAGAACTTTCGCTGGCGGCTCTCACGACAGACCGTACTCGAGAGCAGTCGAGAAACAGAAGAATGGGATGCATCATCGGTAGAACTTCCAGACCGCGTTGCTGAGATGCTAATGTTCCACGATGCGGTGGGGGGAATTCGCTACACGCAACTGCGTGACGAACCTTTGTCATCCCTCGACCTCAGCCACACGCTTTCCGATGATCGTTGCATCCTGATAGGCAGGCTGGCTGATGAGTTGACAACGCTTCAACTGACCGATGGAGAGACAGCGATCCCAAGTGATGGAAAAAGCCTGACAATGATACGCGTTGTTCTGCCTGTGACCAGCACGAAAGATCCGTAACAACGAACTTCAATGAACGCCCTAGTGGCATGGTCGACCTCCAGCGCCGCTGACCTGCCCACCGAGACATTAACCAACGTTTTCACCAGTTCATACTGACTGAAAGCATCCTCAAAACGCCCGAAACCTGACGTGATCAAAACCGTCGACCTGACGAAAAAATATGGTGATGCTTTCGCAATCAAGGGCATTGATCTTGATTTGCAGGCAGGCGACCTGTTTGGCTTCATTGGCCCTAACGGAGCCGGAAAAACCACAACCATGCGGATCATCGCAACCCTCTTGGAGCCAACATGGGGCGAGGCGTACGTGTGCGATCACAGTGTGCATACTGCCCCCAAGGAAATCCGTCGGTTGGTGGGTTATATGCCTGACTTTTTCGGTGTCTACGACGACATGACCGTTGTCGAATATCTCGAATTTTTTGCCGCCTCCTATCGGATCGGTGGTCAGGATCGGCGCAAACGCGTCGACGAAATGCTCAATATCGTAGATTTGGATTTCAAGCGTGATGCGTTCGCCAACACCTTGTCACGGGGGCAAACACAGCGTCTGGGCCTCGCTCGTACACTGCTGCACGATCCTCAGGTATTACTTCTTGATGAACCGCTGTCCGGACTCGACCCAAGGGCTCGAATTGAAATGCGGAACCTGCTCCGCAAGCTCGGCGAAATGGGAAAAACCATCATCGTCAGCAGTCACATCCTTCCTGAATTGGCAGATGTTTGCAACAAGGTCGGTATCATCGATAAAGGAGAATTGAAGCAGAACGCAACCAAAGCAGAAGTCATTCGCATGGTTCGGGAACACACGGTACTGGTAATCCAACCAGCCGAGCGAAGCAATCTGCAGGATATCGCAAATTTACTCACTGATCACGAGAAGGTCCAAGCTTGTGAATTGGGTGATGATGCAATGCGCGTTGTGCTGGAAAGTGGAGTTGTGGAATACAGCGAACTCCCAAAACTCCTGATTGAAAACGGCATCGACCTACGTCGTTTCTCCGAAGAAGAACTCGATCTTGAGTCTGCCTTCATGGCATTGACCAAGGGCACCAGTGATCGCATGTAACCAGAAACAGGCGATAAAGATTGATCCCGGCATCCATTGTTCTTCCGGCATCCATTGTTCTTCCAGCATCCATTGTTCTTCCGGCATCCATTGTTCAACAGAATTTCCGACGACCTTGGATGACAGCCAGATCATCTGGCGGTAACAAAATTTCTCAATCGGCAACTCAGAAACCAAATCGCTGCCTGACATCGCTGGACCTGACCGCAGTGCACCACACACAGGTCATACTCAAGCAGTGGTTGTCGACAGATTAGTAGAGGTTTTGTTCGAGGTGGCTTCCTTTGCCAACCTGACCACCAGATTTTCAAGCAGGAACCGGTCCCGTCCATCTTTGCTGTGCGTACCCTTCAAACGCAAATCAGCATCCAACAACCAGGGCAAAAGCTGTCTGGCTGTATCTCGGCCCATGCGATTGAGTTGTTTTTTTCCTTTCTGGACATCACTGGCCCCACGATTAAAACCGGCATAGGACAATGCATCCTCCAACTGCGAACTCCTGCCGCTACGTTTAAAGTGTTCGTAGACGGAAGTTGCCATTCCCAGCCTTCGCAAAGACCATGCAATCTGCGGCAAAAGGGCGATCGGCGGCTGCCCTCCACCCAACAACTTATCGAGATGTCGCAAGGCTTCTGCTGCATCGCCGTCGACAATCGCATCAGTGATCTGCCAGACCGTTTTGCCTTGCCAACCAGCGACGATGTCTTCTACCAGCGCCTGGTCGATGCTTTGCTTGGGTTCACAATACAGCGCAAGTTTTGCGATCTCCGTTTCCAGAATGCCACAATCGTCACCAACCATCTCCATCAACACGTCAGCTGCATCACGGGTCATCTTGACTGAGTGAAGTTTTGCAACGTATCCCGTCAGGAAAGATCTCCGCTTGGCAAACGATGGCGTGGGCCCTTTCTTGCCGTCCTCGATTCTACAATCCACCAAGGCATGTTGTTTCAACAAGGTTTTATAGACACGAGTGTTGGTAGCCAGAGAATCGAGTTCCATCACAAAGCGACTGGGAGTGTTGGACTTTGCCAACTGCTTTTCAATCTGCGGTCGGCACCTACTGACAAACTTGTCGGCATTGCGCAACAGAATGGTTCGCTTACCACCAAAATCAAAGAGTGACGCAGTCGCCAGTTCATCGTGCAAGTCTGACCACTCCACCTGCTCACCATCGAACTGGGTGACATCTCCATCGTTGGACAATAGCTGAAAGACCCAGGATCGCAGGGTACTATCGTTGCCAAACACAGCCATCGCGTCGGCAAACTTGTCGGGTGGATTATCGAGTAGCTCGAATGCATGGATCAGCGTCATGCAGGACACCATACCAACCCGATCGGCAAGATGCGACCGGCAAGCTTCTTCAAGGCATCACACCAGAGGACCATCAACAAGCCCAAAAAGCTGGGCGTTACTTCAATGCGCCGTTATTGCGCAGGGCAGTCTGACCGCCAGCGGTAGGCGGATTTGTCGACAGAGGCTGGAATCCTCGTATCCGTGCTCGGGGCGCCAACCCCTGCGTATCGATTGGCTGATCCAGAATGTATGTTCCAATGTTGCCAGCTTGATCTGTTCCATCGATTCTCAAATAGAGCTGTCGAGGGAGATTCGGGTCCGCTCGCCAGACGTACTCACCAGTATTCTCCAGTCCGGCTGCGATCGTGGTCCAAGGCCCATCAGGCGACCCACTGAAAGCCAGGCTGATGGGTCGACGCGGAAGGTTGATGTCGGTGCATTCATACCGCATGACCAAGCCACCTGTCCGATCACCTTCTCCATACTTCGCGCCAGTGATTCGAATACTCGGACGAGTACGATCCACCACAACAAAGATATCGGGCGACTCACCTGCCAAAGGCCTTGGACTGGCCAGTCCATTTCCTCCCACAACCACGATCCGGAATCCAAAGACACCCTCACCCTTGGTCTCAATATCAAAAGGGCTGCTACGGTCTGGATCCTGCCCCCAAAGCGACCATGTGCTGCCATGATCCAAACTTCCATACAGCTCGATTGCGTCAACGCCGCGACTACCCACAGCCTCCAATTCGTAGCCCAGACTGAATCGCTCGCTGTCGCTGAAACGAACGGGAGCTCGCTGCATTGGTGAGTTTGACTCAGCATTCGGCGCACGTCCTGTTTGATAACGCCCTGTCTCCGGCTGGGGGTTTGGTGCAGGGATCTGTTCCTGTTTCAGTTTGGTCACAGCGGACTCTTCCGTGATCGGTCGCATCGCCTCAGCCACGGTTCTAGGTTCTGAAGCAGGCCTCGGGGCAGCAGCAGTCGAAGTGCTTTCCTGCATGGCAGGTGTGGGGGGTGATGGCTGAGGTGAGTTCAACGCAAAACCTTCGCCAATTTGCATGGGTGTCGCCGGCGGAGGCAGAGTTGACTGTGATCCATCTGGCCTTGAGTTAATAGGCGTTTTTCCGCGAACCGATGGCGGGGCGAATCCCATGCCAGACCGAGGATTGATCCCCGCTTCGTTGAAGGGAACCCCATTTGCCGGAACCATTTGCCGTTCCTGCATCCCGGGACTCACGCTGGAAGTGGGTACCCCAGTCGAGCCCTGTGACTGGGCTTGCATGGGTGGTCTTGCAGCAGATTGTGATCCCGCAGCCAATGGAACACTACCTCCATAAACGGAGTTCATCGGAGCAGCAGAGGATCCAGTAGTAGCGGTGTGTGGTGGTGCTGTATAACGGGGTGCCGCCTGTTGGGATGCTGCCTGTTGGGATGCCGCCTGTTGGGATGCCCCGCGAAACCGGTTTGGATTTACCCCGTGCCTATTCATGGCAGGGGTTGCTGCCGTTGCATTTGACCATCCCGAATCAGCAGGCAAGGGATTGATGGGAGGTGTGATCCCACGAGGCAGGGGTGCCAACATCGGTGGTTGACTTGGTCCCGCAACCATCTCCGCGTCCACCGCTTGCTTGCCATCCATGCGATAAGGCAAAGGTTGCGCTGCGATTGGCTCCAAAGATGGCTTGGATGCAAAGCGATTGGTGGTGTGATTGGCGACTCGGGGTCTGCGAACCATTTGATTGATAACCGTCTGATTGCCGGGAGTATCAGAGACCACCAACTGGAGAGACAATAATTTCCAATCCTGTTTGGGATCAAACTGGATTCTTCGATTGCTGGAATCCTCGGGGACCTCAACGGGCTGCCAGGTTTTGACGTTATCTGTCGCGTAACGCAGCTGGACCCGTTTCAAAGGCGTTGCATCTTTCATACTCAGGGCTGCATAAATTCGCCCCTGATCGTCTGCATCCACATCCAGAGCAATTGCTGGCTTGGTGGTATCAACGTATACCTTCAATTGGGGCTTGATCTCCCCAGCGGGATGAGCCTTGCCTACTGCATCGATTGTGCGAGTCGCAAACCAGTATTCCCCATCGCCAGCGGCTTTATATTGAAATTGTTTTGATGCGACGTCTGGCTTTTTCTGATCCAGCAGTTTCCATTGGCCGCCTGGTCCTCGTGATACGAAAAGTCGCACGGCGACTGGTTGAGCCCCTGCCTGATCGACGGTGAAGGGGATGGAGAAGGACTGCGATCCAAGTATAAAACAGCCCTCACTTGGGCGTTGGACTGTTGGTAAAGACTGGTCCACATCGGGGTCGGACACCTCGACAGCCAGAGCTGACTTCATCAGCATGGGGACAGCAAGGATGCCGGAAACGGCAATCAAACTCGTTATTGTGACCAGTCGCATCTCGTCGGCCGTGCCTCAGTATCGAGTGAAAGTAGAGTAAAGGGGACAAAAAACCGAATCCCACCTAGTCGGATTCGACCAATCGACCCTCGATTCTTGAGCATTTTGCGGTTACAGCTGCTTGAGCCCGCAAGCATGTGTAACCAAACAGTCAATCAGCGCCAGATTGCCTAATCGGCACTCTCTCACCCGCAACCCCAGCCCCTTTATCCTGCAAACCATGTCCTGCAAACCATGTCCTGCAAACCATGTCCTGCAAACCATGTCCAGTAAACCATGAGCAGTAACTGCTATCAGTACGACGTCATCGTGATCGGAGCCGGACATGCGGGTACCGAAGCAGCGGCCGCTGCTGCCCGGATAGGTGCCCGCACCGCTCTGTTGACCACCAATCTCGACACGGTGGGGCAAATGTCCTGCAATCCGGCCATCGGAGGCGTTGCCAAGGGTCAGATTGTGCGAGAGGTTGATGCGTTGGGTGGATTGATGGGTCAGGCAATTGATGCCACCGGGATTCAATTCCGGATGTTGAATTGCCGCAAAGGCCCAGCCATGCACAGCCCGCGTGCGCAAGCGGACAAGCGAGCTTATCAACACTACGTCAAATGCCAGATCGAACAGCAAACCAATCTCGATCTACGCCAGGAAATCGTGGAAGACTTGATCACCGAGACAAAGGGCACAGAGACGCGTGTCCTTGGTGTCAGCGTTCGTGGTGAGGCAAGCTACATGGCGCCCACTGTGGTGCTAACCACCGGCACATTTCTAAAAGCCATCATGCATACGGGTGATGAAAAAACAGCTGGGGGCAGAGCAGGGGAGGGGACCACGGCTGGGATCAGTGGCGCTTTGCATCGACTCGGATTTGAATTGGAGCGTTTCAAGACCGGCACCCCCCCGAGACTTAACGCACGAACGATTGATTACTCCAAGGTTGAGTCACAACCAGGCGATGAAACCCCACAACCATTTTCGTTCTTGACGGATAAACTTTCAGCTGAACAACTTCCATGTCACATTGCCTACACCAACGAATCGGTTCATGATCTGATCCGGGAAAATCTCCATCGGGCCCCGATGTACAGCGGTCAAATCAACTCACGTGGCCCGCGATATTGTCCCAGCATCGAAGACAAAGTCGTGCGTTTTGCTGACAAGACAGGGCATCAGCTGTTTCTTGAGCCGGAAGGCTGGAAAACTCAGGAGGTATACGTCAACGGTATTTCCACCAGTTTACCCCGTGATGTTCAAGATCAGATGTTCCGCATGATCAAAGGTCTGGAGAATGCCCGAATCATGCGTTACGGATATGCAGTCGAATATGACTTCTGCCCCCCCACTCAGCTCTGGCCCCACTTGGAATCCAAACGAGTCGGTGGGCTCTTTTTCGCCGGTCAAATCAACGGCACGACAGGCTATGAAGAAGCTGCAGGCCAAGGCTTGATTGCCGGATTGAATGCTGCTCGCCAAACAGCCAGCAAAGAACCTTGGGTTCCCACACGTGACCAAGCCTACATCGGAGTACTTGTGGACGACCTTGTCACCGCTGGCACCGATGAACCCTATCGCATGTTTACCAGCCGCGCTGAGTATCGGCTGCTGTTACGTCAGGACAATGCTGATCGACGCTTGACACAACAGGCCGATGAACTGGGATTGATCAGCGACCAACGGCTTCAGCGTTACCAGAAAAAGATGGCGCAGATGGAAAATGGTATGCGGCTGCTGAAGAAATCAAAAGTTGAAAATGTTGCTGCCGATATCTACCTGAAACGACCCGAAATTGACTGGCAGCAGATGTGCCAACTGATCCCTGAACTCACTAGCATTGAAGCCAACGCGGCGCAGCAATGTCTGTATGACATCAAATACGAAGGTTACATCAGTCGGCAACGCGTCGAAGTCGAGCGGCAGCAACGTCATGCGGGAAAACGCATTCCCCCAACATTTGACTACAACTCAATTGGTCCATTACGAAATGAAGCGAAGGAGAAGTTATCCAAGATTCGACCGTTGAATCTGGACCAAGCAAAACGTATCAGCGGCATCACCCCTGCGGATCTGGCGTTGGTTCTGGCCCACATGGAGTCAAAACGGAAGACATAGGGGGTCTATGAATTACAGCCTAAGACGGGCAAAACAGGAACAACTGGGGATTTCTTTTTTGGCGATTGCTGGGTCATTTAGCGATAAGCTGTTTCATAACATGACTTTACGCCATTTCAATCAATCTTGACCCAGCGGCTTGATTCGATAGAATTCGTGGCTAAGGCAAACTTGGCAAGGCAGCGAGGCTCGGAGCTTCCTGCCACCTACGTTCTTCACGCAAGTGGCATCGTATTATGCCAGTGCGGCAGGACAGGGAGTTTGCTAAAGGTAAAAGGACTGAAGTTGGCTAGCTAAGGGTGCGATGGAATCGCACAACATGCAACCAACCGCAGGGGGGGCTGACAGATGTCGGTCCCAATTACTGACAATACCGCTCAGCAAGGTCCCAATCACAGGATGGTGCCGGGCACGATATTCTGAAACGGCTAGTCAAGCAGGGAGGGTGGTTTCCGTCATGACCACGAAAACGGTCTTCACGACAGGCGAAGCAGCCAAAATTTGTAAAGTTAGTCAGCAGACGATTATCCGTTGTTTCGACAACGGTTCTCTGAAGGGCTTTCGCGTTCCGGGCAGCAAATTCCGCCGAATTCCCCGCGAGCAGTTGTATCTGTTCATGAAGGAAAATGGCATCCCTACGGATGCCTTGGAAAGCGGGAAGAAGAAGTTGCTGATTGTGGATGATGATCAGGACTTGGTCGATTTGATCAAAGATGGTTTTGATCGCGATGGCCGGTTTGACATCAGGACAGCCAACAACGGTTTCGACGCCGGGATGGGAGTCAAAGAATTTCGACCTGACCTTGTGGTTCTGGATGTCATGCTTCCAGATATCAACGGAAAAGAGGTCTGCCAAAGGGTTCGCAACGATCCTTCGATGGACATGGTCAAAATTCTGTGCATCTCGGGCATGGTCGAGCACAGCAAGGTCGACGCCCTGAAAACTGCGGGCGCTAATGACTTCATGCAAAAACCGTTTGCGATTGATGACCTGATCAGTCGCGCTTGTGATCTGCTTGAAATCGAACGAAGCGTGGTTGGCTAGAGTGGACAGCGAGAGGTCGCTGCCACGCATGCAGACGGAAAAGACAAGAGTCGATTCCTTCAACTCTTCTGGCTCAAATCGGTTGAAACGTAAAAGCCATATCACGGAGGGGACAAGTCCAATGGGGTTATTGCCCTGTTTGAGGCGTGGTTCCGACCGTTGGTGGTTGCCACAAACGGAGCGTTCAACCGATGCCATCGGCCATTTGTTGTTGATGGATCGGCGGAACGGCAACGTCAGCAATCCACCTCTGGACCGAGCTGTCGAGGAACGGGTTTGCCAGGCGTTACTCAATGACCCGGCATATTTCATTTTTGTCGCGCTGAGTTATCCGATTCCGGGTCCCATCGAGCTGAACCAACTGGTGACATGGCACGCCCACAACATTACTGGGCAGATCGCCACTGGCGATGCTTTTCTCGGTGCGCCGACGATCACACCTACGATGGAAAAACGTTGGAGAAAGCTGACAGATCACTTCCGCACAATTCCCAACAGTAGATGGATGGAAGATGCGGCATTGTGGTTGGAAGTGACAGGTCCCAAGGTTTCCAACACATGGCAAGAACAGTGGCCACTGTTAAGAATCACTTCCGAACCATTTGCCAACAAGTCTGCAGAAAGCACCAACCACTCCCTGCTGCAGGAACTGGCTCGATCAGTCCAACATCAGAAGTCTCTTGAGAGCGCTTTTGACGCAAAGTTGCATCATGAGAAACTGGCTGCGATCAAACAGCTTGCCTACGGGTTAAGCCACGAAATCAATAATCCACTGGCAAACATTTCAACGCGTGCCGAACAATTGCAACGTGGGGAGACAGACTCCAACCGTACGGCCACGCTCCAAAGGATCATTGATCAGGTTTATCGTGCGCACGAGATGATCGCCGACCTGATGTTCTACGCCAATCCACCCAAACCTGAACAGCAAAGATGCCTTCCCGGGGAATTGCTAACCGAGGTATCAGACTCTTTTGAGGAAGAGTCGGCGCGACAAGCCATTCAAATTCAGATTTCAGTGGAAAGCAGCACCGAGGATGCCTTGACGCTGGAAATAGCTGCAGATGCAACGATGGTGAAGGAAGCGTTCCGTGCCCTGATTCGAAATGCGATTGATGCAATCGGCTGTCAGGGCAGCATTGTCCTCACCATGCAAAATGATCCTGAAGGCGTCAGCATCAGCATTGCCGACAGTGGCCCTGGGCTCTCGGACCATGCGCAAAAACATGCTTTTGACCCCTATTTTAGCGGTCGGGAGGCGGGACGTGGACTGGGACTGGGACTCTGTCGCGCCTATCGGATCGCCAGACTCCATGGAGGAGACGTTTCACTATCTGGTGGACCTTCGGGTTGCATCGCAACGCTCTGGCTGCCGCTTTCCCAAAATTGCTGAACAGACGGAAAGCTCCACGCTGGTTCCGTCTCTGGTTTCGGACAATTCGTCAAATGGGCGGAGTCCAAAAAGGGAGCAGGCGTGATCGTACAAAACGCGATTTTTCCGTTCCGAATCGCCCGCTGGTCGATTCACCGTGGATCGCGGATAATCATGGCTTTCGGTGAACTGTCATTTTCGTTCGTTCCATTGGGTAACTCATGCTCGATTCAGCTCAGGAAGTTCTGCAACTTCAATCGAGGGGTGAAGCCACGGCTGTTGAGATCACAACCTCAGCGATCGACAGAATCGATGCAACGCAGGAAAGCATCAACGCATTCACCCATGTTGATCGCGAATTAGCACTTTCAACGGCGGAGGCGGTAGATAAGAAACGACGCAATGCTGAACCTCTGGGGCCGCTTGCCGGAGTGCCGGTCGCGGTGAAGGACGTGCTTTGCACCCGTGATATGCCGACCACTTGTTCTTCGAATATGCTTCGAAATTTCCGGCCTCCCTATGATGCCAGTGTGGTTGAAAAACTTCGCGAAGCGGACGCCATCATCATTGGCAAGACGAACATGGACGAGTTCGCCATGGGCGCAAGTACAGAGACAAGTGCTTTTGGAAATACGCGTAACCCCTGGGATCTTTCACGCACACCTGGCGGTAGCAGCGGCGGCGCTACAGCCTGCGTGGCTGCTGGGACCGTACCTCTTAGCCTTGGGACAGACACGGGTGGATCGATCAGGCAGCCGGCAGGTTTTTGCGGTGTTACCGGTCTGAAACCCACCTATGGTCGAGTCAGTCGATACGGGCTGGTAGCATTCGCCAGCAGCCTTGATCAGGTGGGACCGATTGGTTGGTCCGTGCAGGACGTAGCTTTGCTGCTTCAGAGCATTGCCGGATATGAACCTCGCGATTCGACTTCCCTGAATCACGCAGTACCCGACTACCAATCGGCATTGCAATCAAGTGATTTACGGGGGATGAAGATCGGAGTTTTGCGTGAAGCTTTGGATGTTGACGGCGTTGACGAAGCCGTCCGCCAAGCAGTCCTGTCCTCAATCGACGTTTTTCGGCAAGCTGGTGCAGAGATCATCGAGGTAAGCTTGCCGCATAGCAAATACTGGGTGCCAACTTATTATGTGATTGCACCCTCCGAGGCCAGTAGCAATCTCTCTCGTTATGATGGCGCGCACTATGGACATCGAGCCACAACTCTGGATCCCGAAAAAGCCGAGTCCCTTGGGCCATTGGTGGCAACCTATTGTCAAAGTCGAGCTGAAGGTTTCGGCGCTGAGGTAAAACGACGCATCATGGTTGGGACCTATGCCCTCAGCGAGGGTTACGCTGATCAGTATTACAATCAGGCACTCAAGGCGAGACGTTTGATCAAAGGCGACTATGATGCAGCATTTTCCCAGGTTGATCTTCTGCTTGGACCAGTGTCGCCAACACCCGCCTTCCCGCTGGGTGAAAAAGTTGATGACCCGCTGCAAATGTACCTCTGCGACCTGTTCACTGTGGGTGCCAACCTTGCCGGAATCCCAGCCATCTCATTACCCGCAGGCAAAGATGCCCAAGGCCTGCCATTAGCAATTCAATTGCAAGCTCCAGCATTAGAAGAAACACGCCTGCTGTTTGCTGGCGCAGCCTATCAGGCAACGACCGATTTTCACAAACTTCGCCCCGATACATTCGGATCCTGAAATCCCATGACCCTCAGCGACGGTTATCCTACTGAAACCATCATTGGTCTCGAGGTACACGTTCAGCTCAGAACACAGACGAAGTTGTTTTGCAGTTGCAGCACGCGTTTCGGTGCCCCGCCCAATACTCAGGTATGCCCTGTATGCCTCGGGCTTCCCGGCGCGCTCCCCGTGATGAATGAGCATGCCATTGACTTGGCGATCCGCGCTGGGCTTGCAATCGATTGCTCCATCCCGCCAATGACGAAATGGGATCGCAAACAGTACTTCTATCCAGACCTCCCCAAGGGATACCAGATAAGCCAATTCGATCTCCCGATTTGTGCGGACGGCTTTCTTGACATCACCAACGAAGCTGAGCCGGAAACACCTCGCCGAATTGGCATCATTCGGGCTCATCTCGAAGAAGATGCTGGCAAGAGCATGCATGATGAGGCAGCTGGGCGAAATGACTCACGGATCGATCTCAATCGCTGTGGAACGCCGCTACTGGAAATTGTCAGTCATCCTGATTTAAGATCTGCAAAGGAAGCAAAAGAGTATTTGAGCGAACTCAAACTGCGCATGACGCACCTGGGAGTATCAGATTGCGAAATGCAGGAGGGCAGCCTTCGCGTCGATGCCAACGTCAATTTGCACATTGACGTAGATGGAAAAAAAATCGCTACACCGATTGCTGAAATCAAGAACATGAACAGCTTTCGTGCTGTTGAACACGCCATCGAGCATGAAGTTGATCGACAGTACGATGTCTGGGAAGAGACAGGGAAAACAATCAAGGATGAAGCCAAGACGACCCGGGGTTGGGACGATACCAAGGGCAAAACATTCCTTCAACGTGAAAAAGAAGAATCAGCTGACTACCGATACTTCCCCGACCCCGACCTGCTGCCAATTCGCATTCCGCAGGATCGTGTTGACGAGGCCAAAGCAAATCTTGGCGAATTACCTGCCGAACTATGTCAGCGCCTACAAACACAATACGGCATCAAGTTGTACGATGCGAATGTCATTGTGAATCAAGGTCGCGAGCTCATTGAATACTTCGAGACAGCCGCTACCAAATCCGGCGATGGCAAACGCACGAGTTCGTGGATCCAACAGGACGTGATGCGAACCCTGAATGAAAATCAGCTTGGCATTGAAGATTTTGCTGTCAGTGCTGCACAACTTGGTGACTTATTGGAACGTGTTAGCCGGGGAGACTTGGACAATGCTCGAGCGAGAGACGTTTTTTCACACCTTCTCAAAACAGATCACTCAGTCGAAGATGCGATCAAAAGCTTGGGCATCGAGTCAGTCGATAGTGGTGATATCGAAGTGCTTTGCCGGGAATTGCTGGATGCCAACCCACAAGTCATCGATGATGTAAAAAGTGGCAAGCAGCAGGCGGTAGGAGCATTGATCGGGCAGGCCAAGAAAAAGAATGCCAACGCCAACCCCAAACAGGTGCGAGAAACCCTGCTTCAATTGATCGCACAATCCTGACGTTTCATCCAATCCCGGACTCACGCGGAATGAAGGAACATTCACATGGTCGATGAAAATGACACGTCCATCAACCACGAAAATCAAAAACGGGATCTGGGTTTCTGCGCCATTGTTGCACTCATTGCATTGATTGCCTTGTGGCTTCTTTTGATGCCATGGATACCGGGAGTCGCGAAACAGTCGCTACAACGTTTTCACCTTCGAACACCATCATTTGCGGTTTGGGCGGCACAATTCCCAATACCATCGATGTACAACTTCGCAAATCAGTACAAAGTTGATGATTTTCCTCCAGGCTTCGTCATGATGATTCTCGATGAGAATTGGCGGTACGCAAATCACTTTCCAACAAGAGTCATCACTTTCTTCGCTGGCAGGTATGACTTCCTGTCCTCGCAGCAGGACCGATGGTTTACGCTCAGATCATCCTACCGTGGGCAAGTTCTGGAATCTAAATTCCACCTCGAAGCCCAGACAGAAGGTGGATACAAACTGATTCGTATCGACGAAGTCGAGGAATCGTTATGAACCAAGCCAATCAAGCCGTCCCAAAGCTGAAACCGAACAACATCAATCGGCCTCTCGCCGCTTACCGACTCGTCCAAGCCGGAATCCTGATCAGTCTATTTTGGAAATGGAAATTCTTCCTGGAGGCGAACAGCATTTATGCAAATATTCCAGTCGAAGACCCATTCTTTCCCGATTGGTTAAGATCGGTCACCACAATCCGCTTTGCATTCTGTGGTTCCGCCTTGGTGACCGGAATCGGGTTAATTTCCCCAATCAGCCTGATAAGAAAACTGTGCAGTTGGTTTGGTATCGTTGGCATCAGCCTGATGTGCATCCATCAAGGAAGTTACAACGACGTGACTTTTGTGACGATCTGGTGGTGCTGCCTGTGGTCAGTATGGCTGTCGCACCGACTGGACACGTATCAGCAGGAATTCCTGATTCGACGATCCGCATTTCTCTCTCGCCTGATCATCTCGTTAATTCTGCTTGGTGGTGCGGCGGGTAAGTGGACGCCCGAGTACTGGTCAGGTGAAGTTTTATATGACATCTACTTTGTGGATCGTGATTTTTGGTTTTTCAACTATCTGCGAGATAACTACGCGACAGAAGATCTGCAGCAGATAGCCAAGTGGTACAGTCGCCAGGTCATCGCTGTCGAAACGATCGGTGGAATTGGCTTGTGGGCCCTGCCTGCACGCTGGGCCGCGTTAGCAGGCGTCCTCATTCTGTCGGGAGTCGTGATCCTGTCGAACAAGTATCTTTTGTCCGTGATTGCTTGCCTAATCGGACTTGCATGTGTCGGCTTCTTTGTACCACGCCAACCACGAAAGACTGCCCCAACAGATTCGCCCGAGACGGCCAATCCCAAGACGGCCTGACGCGGTGCGTTAGAGAACTCCCTTGGTGCTGGGTATAGCGTTGCTGCGGGGATCATTCTCAGCTGCCATCCGCACAGCATGGGCAACCGCCTTGAATACGCATTCCGAAATATGATGTGCGTTGCGTCCATGATGCAGGACAACATGAAGATTGCACTTCGAGTTTGCCGCAAACGACTGCCAGAAATGCTCGACCAGTTCGGTATCAAATGTGCCGATTTTTGTTGCAGCGATCGGTGCCTGATATTCAAAGGCATAGCGACCACCCAGATCTACAGCGGCAGTGACTAGACACTCATCCATCGGCAGAGTGAAGTGGCCGTACCGTCGGATCCCTGCACGGTTACCCAGGGCCTGATCCATCGCCTGCCCCAGAGCAATTCCAATGTCTTCGCAAGTATGGTGATCATCAACATGCAAATCACCCACAGCGGCCACACCAAGATCGATCAGGGCATGCTTGGCAAACAGATCCAGCATGTGATCAAGAAACCCGATACCAGACTTCCGCGTGCCAGATCCAACACCATCCAAATCAATCGACAGCTGAATGTCAGTTTCTCCGGTCTTACGATCAACCGAGGCAGTACGATTCATGTTATCACCGGCAAATTACAAGAGTGCAGATATCAGAATGATGGGTTGTGCCTAAGCCAGATAACGCTCGATTAACATCAGGCAGGCATTGATCTGCTCATCTGTTCCAACAGAAATCCGCAGACCATCTCCCCACTCCGGGAATTCCATGTATCGAACGAGAATCTGATTTTTCTTCAGGAATTCGTAAAGTTGCTGATGTTTCCCATTGGGGTGTTGGCACCAGACAAAGTTTGCCTGAGAAGGTACGACGGCAAAACCGAGACTGGTTAAATGATCCGCCATTCGGGTACGTGTGGCCTTCATTCTTTCCTGAACTTCGCCAAGCCAATCTCCACAGCCCATCGCTGCGGTTGCTGCTGCAATCGAAAGACCGTCACAATTGTAACTGTCCTTGATTTTGGCAAGTTCAGCGATCACCTGTGGTTGCGCCACAAGAAACCCAAAGCGAATACCAGCCAAGCCATAGGACTTGCTGAGTGTTCGCGTGACCATGATCCGCTCGTTCTGCTGCACAAGATTCAGGCAATTTTGTTCAGCAAAATCGGCATAGGCCTCATCAACTATCAGGGGGCAATCAAGTGATTCTGCCAACTTTGACACACGTTCCGGACTGACGACCGTCCCGCTCGGACTGTTTGGATTGGGTAGCAATACAAGCCGCAGGTCTTGATCAGATTCGCCAAAAGCCTCCGGAAGTGACCAATCATCCCTGAATGCAACCTGCTCCCAGACCGCTCCCTGAATATCTGCCAAGGTGCGATAGAGAACATAACTCGGATAAGGCAGTCGCAACTTTTGCCCTTCGCCAACAAATCCACGCACCAGCAACGTCAGAATTTCATCGCTGCCATTCCCAGCCAGCACCCATTCGGGCCCTGGCAGGTTCAATTGTTCAGCTGCAGCGATTCGAAAGGCAGTAGCCATGGGATCGGGATATCGATTCAGGGGCCCGCCGGCCGCCATCCGGATTGCCTCAACCACTGCTGGTGGTGGCGGATACGGATTCTCATTGGTATTGAGTTTGATGTACTTGCCCGGTGGTGGTTGCTCACCGGGTGCGTAGGCCATCATGCGGGCAAGGGCGGGGCGGAGGTAGGACTTGTCAGCCATGATTACAGGGACTTTCGTCGGCCAGTCTGGGTGGGATCGCCGCACGCTCGATGTCGATGAATTTAAAAAGTTGAATAAGTCGGGGACTTGAAAACGGAATTGTTGACGGGGTGGGAATTCAGAGGAGTCTTCCTCAAGACTCTCGAATTGTCACACTTCTGGCATGAGCTGTCAGCCCTTCCTTGTTTGCAATTCGGACAACATCCGAGGCAATCTGGTTCAGTGCAGCTGAATCAAATTCCGTCACGCTGCCACTTCGTAAAAAACTGTTGCTGCATAAGCCTGCGGCCCACGTACAGGTGCCTCCCGTGGGCAACACATGGCTCGGTCCGGCTGCATAGTCGCCTAGTGCAACGGGAGTATGATGTCCGAGGAATGCGGCACCGCTGTTACGAATCCGGTCAATCTCCTCGCGCGGGTTTCGTGTTTCAATATGCAGATGTTCCGGCGCGAACTGGTCAGTCAGCTCGCAGGCATGAGCCTGATCCCGCACGAGAATCAAAGCACCAAACGCCTCGAGGCTGTCAAGGGTCAATTGATTGCGGGTCAGCAAAGCCAGCTGTTTGACCAACTCCTCATGCACAGCATCAAGCAATGTGGGATCCCAAGTGATCAGAATCGCCGAGCCAGGCGAGTGCTCCGCTTGAGCAAGCAGGTCCGCTGCCACGAAATCCGCTCTAGCCGTCTCATCCGCAATCACAATCACTTCGCTGGGTCCGGCAAAGGAATCAATGTCCACAACACCGTAGGCTTGCTTCTTTGCAAGAGCGACAAACAGATTACCGGGCCCCACAATCTTGTCGACTGCTGGAATCGCATCACAACCATACGCAAGTGCTGCAACCGCTTGTGCTCCGCCGACCCGGTACACCTCATTGATCCCAAGCTCATGACAAGTCGCCAGCATATCCACGTTGTAAGCACCGAATTTTGTCGGTGGTGCTACCACTGCAATCTGTTCCACGCCAGCCACCTGAGCAGGGACGGCAGTCATAAGAACGGTGGAGGGATAAGCTGCTGCTCCCCCAGGGACACACACGCCAATCCGCTTCAAAGGAAGATATCTTTGTGTCAGAGTCACACCAGGTCGCGGCTGGATTGTGACATCAGAATGCAAGATCGCCTGCTGAAACTCGGCGACATTATCTCGTATCCGCCTGACCGAATCCAGCAACGAAGGATCTGCGGCAGCATGTGCTTGTTCCAGCTCACTCGTTGACACTCGAAGCTGCTCCGCAGACAGATCTACTTTGTCCAAAGCCTGATTATACTTCAGCAACGCGTCTGTGCCTGTTTCGCGAACGTCCCGGCAAATTCTGTCAACAACTTCCGCCGGCGTCAAAGCTTCTCCGAACACTTCCTCGGTGAGAGCCTGCCCCCGGGGGCTTACCACATCACCCTGAGGACTGAGTTTCAGACGCAACTCTTGAAGAATCTCGGCAGATCCTTGGCGAGCGTCAACACGCTGAATTTGGAGGGGAGACAAATCGGAGCTCATATTTAGGGATTCGTATTGGACAACGTGGCAGGGGAAGCAGTGTTACAACATGAAAATCGGCCTGAAGGCAACACGTCTACGACTACCATCATAAGCCGGTACAATCGAATTGTTTACCCGCATACCAATCGACTCCGACACCCGGTTTTCAGCAAATGCCCGCAGAAATCGACCTCCGCAGTGATACCGTTACCAAGCCGACTCCCAGCATGAGGCAGACAATGGCCGAAGCTGAGGTAGGAGATGCAGTCATTGACGTTGATCCGACGGTGGAACGCCTTGAGGCTCTGACTGCGGAAATTTTAGGAAAAGAGACCTCGGTATTCATGCCCAGCGGCTCCATGACCAATCAGATTGCTCTTCGGGTTCATTGCGGCCGAAGCAGTGAATTTATCTGTGAAGCCGACTGTCACATTTACCACTACGAGCAGGGAGCTTTTGCCCAACTTTCGGGTTTGGTAGCGCAAACGGTCGCCGGAGAAGGAGGTGTGTTGGAGGTGGATCAGCTAAAAAATCTGATTCGCCCCGAAAATGAACACATGGTGAGAACTCAACTCGTGTGCCTTGAAAACACCCACAACCGTTGGGGCGGACGGATTCAGCCACAGGAAACAGTCAAGGAGATCTGCGACTGGGCGAAAGAGCAGGGCTTAAAACGACATTTGGATGGTGCCCGACTCTGGAACGCATCGGTTGCAACAGGAATCAGCCCTCAAGAACTGGTTGAACCGTTTGACTCAGTCAGCGTTTGCTTCAGCAAAGGGCTGGGTGCGCCAGTTGGATCTGCCTTGGCAGGAGACCACGACTTCATTCTGGAAGCTCGCCGCTCACGAAAGCTGTTCGGTGGAGGCATGCGTCAAGCGGGAATCATCGCTGCTGGTGCACTGCACGCGTTAGAGCAACACCGTGATCGTTTGGCGGAAGATCATGACAACGCGCAACGCCTTCGCGAGGGCTGTGAAGCATGTGGACCTCTTGCAATCCGTGGAAACCGTGTGGATACCAATATTGTCATCTGCGAAGTTGATGAAACGTGGGCATCAGCTGACAAATTAGCGGCGACGCTTGAAGCACAAGGAGTAAGGTGCTTTGCGATCGGCCCACAAGCCATTCGATTTGTTACTCATCTGGACGTCGACGCCTCCCAAATTGAGGCGGCGTGCAAAATCATCCAGAAAATCACAACGACGGCGGTTGCAAATCACTCCTGATGGATCGCCAATCACCGCGTGCAGTTTCTTCACTGCTGATATCCCTAGCTGTTTTCAGCATTGCAATCTTCCTCAGAATGCCATCGTGCTATGAAAGCCTGTGGCTTGATGAATTGCATTCAGCGTGGATCGTTGCGGATGATATCGGCAGCGTTTACCAACGTTCAATCATTGGTCATCAATCACCCTGCTACTATTTTCAGCTTTGGGCATGGCAACAGGCTGTTGGTGATTCTGAATTGATGCTCAGGCTCAACAGTGTCTTGCTGGTGGCTGGTGGGTGTGGCGTACTCGCTTTTGGAATCACCAAATGGACCCAAAGTTTACTGGCGGGTTTGGTGTCGGGACTCCTGCTGGCCATTGAGAACAACTCTCTTTTTTTTGGGACCGAGTTACGCCCATTCGCGTTGGTAATCCTGTGCTCTTCCATCTCGACCGTAGTCTTTTTGCATCTTTTATCGAGTGAATCGCGTCACCAATACTCGGGTCGCTGGTGTCTGCTGATCATCACAATTCTATTTTCAGCAATCTGTCAGCCTACTTCACTGGGCGTTCTGGCATGGTTGCCGCTTTGCTTGTGGGGCGTCTGGTTATACAGGAACCCAAAACAGTTCCGACGATTTACGCGGCTGGATGCAGCACTAATCATCGTAGCAATGTTGACCATCTTGATTCTATGGCAGATGACTCTGCGACAAAGCTGGGCAGAAAAATCAATGTGGGGTTCGTTCGCGACTGCAACGAACTTGCAGCAGGTCTGGAGTGTGTGGAACTGGCCCTGCCTACTGCTCATTCCCTCGATTCCTCTCTTAATCATCCTGCTCATTGACGCCGTCAGCCACTCCGAGGTCAGAGGCAAACCGATCATCTTTGGCTTGGGAGCGTTAGCAGGACTAACCATGCTGGCAACGTGTCTGTACTGGTGCCTTTCAAAGTTTGAAATGATCCCCGTCTGGCATCGCCGGTATTTCATTGCTGTTCTCCCAATGCTCGCCTGCTTTGGCGGTGGCTGCCTTGGTTATGTCCAGAACAGACTTAGCAAATCCAATACGGCGATGCCGGTAACTCTTGCCCTGGCAACCTCAATCATCCTTTGCTTGGGAATCCATCAGGGGATGTTCAAAAAGCTTGCACACTACCCCGTGGCCCTAGTCAAACGGGGCGAACACTGGCGGCAAGCAATCCAATGGCTGCAAGAAAAATCAAGACCTGAAGCCCTGATCCTGCTGGACTCAGGGCTGATCGAAGGCACAAGCTGGATCACACCCAAGTTGTTTGAGAGCGGGAATGAAGCGAAATTGGAATACATTTGCTTTCCGGTGCATGGACCCTACAGGTTGAATCGAGATGTCATGCCAGTGGGTACAACATTGCAAGCAGTCGTTGCACCTTCAGCCGCTCAAAAACCGATCTACATCCTGACCCGTAACTCCGCAACCAGAACGAAACAACGAATCGCAGGAGGCGAGGTGCTGGGATTTGGCGGAGTTTCTGTTGTGATACCCGACCCCAACCCCGATTTCCGTCAAGAAGAGCCCCGATAGCGCGAATCCTGATTGAGCATGGAAGAAAATTTTCGATGAGAGAAGCGTGTTTGCTGCTAAATGGCTTTATGCACCAACGATTGCCTGCGGTGTAAAATACAGTAATCATCACCACACGATCCAAAAAAGCTGCCGATGCGACACGTAAACTGCTACCTCACCGCATCTTGCTTCCTGTTCATTTGCATGCTGGCCACTGCACGTACAACCGCGGCAGAAATAGCTGCGGTCGGCAACGGCAGTGAGTCGGAGCGATCCCAATCAGAGGCTGCTCAGCGTGGTTATCGCGTACTGACGGAAAAAGCCGTTCTCTCAAGCGACTTCACTCAGGAGGTGTTTGACAACCTCTGGCAATGCTGGCCGGAAGCACTTCGCGGCAAAGCTGAGGCAGCAAGCAACGACGAACGTCGTGAAATGGCGTTTGCTCGATATGGCCTGACGCCACGCCCAGATGATCCTAAAAAGCCATTGCAGTACGTTGTCGACAATGCGGGTAACTGGACGATGAACTGTTTCTCCTGCCACGGTGGAACTGTTTATGGAAAGCCATTTGCTGGAGCGCCGAACAATCGCTTCGCTCTTCAGACACTGACAGAAGAAGTACGGAGAACAAAGTTCAAACTGGGGAAGTCACTGTCCCGTATGGATGTCGGGTCCCTGGTCATCCCGCTGGGAACGACGAACGGAACCACCAACGCTGTTGTGTTTGGCATGGGCCTGATGAGCCAGCGTGACGAGGAACTCAACATCATTCCATCGGCGCCCCGACAATTCGTTCATCATGATATGGATGCGCCCGCATGGTGGAACTTTCACAAAAAGCCATACTTATACATCGATGGTTTCGCTCAGAAGGGTCATCGCGGACTGATGCAGTTCATGATGATTCCGGAAAATGGCCGGGACTTTTTCGTCAATCATGAAGACGATTTTCGAGATGTGTACGCCTACATTTCGTCTTTGCGGCCACCAGAATATCCAGGCAAAATCAACTCCGGCATGGCAGAGCAGGGCAGGGTTGTGTTCGAACAGAAATGCGCTGAGTGCCATGGCACCTACGGTAATTCGGAACCCTACCCGAACCGACGCATTCCCCTGGAGAACATTGGCACCGACTCGGTGCGTTTGACCGCCTTGGAAGTAGCGGGGCGTCAAAAGTACGCCCGCAGTTGGTTCGCGAATGCAAACGAGAAAGACGAGCAAACCACGGTCGTAGATCCCGACGGTTATGTTGCCCCCGCTCTGGATGGGATCTGGGCGTCTGCACCCTATTTGCACAATGGCAGCGTTCCCACGCTTTGGCATCTGCTCAATCCTTCGGAAAGGCCCACCGTGTGGCGACCGTTGAATCAACAACTCGACCCCGAAAAGGTCGGACTGACCATCAAAGTGGAAGAGAAAGCCCCTATTACCGAGCTGGATGCTGCACTTCGCCGCAGTTACTTTGATACACGTAGGTTCGGCAAAGGGAACGCAGGCCACGATTATCCCGAGGAATTAAGCGATGCTCAAAAGCGAGCAGTGCTGGAATACCTGAAAACGTTATAGATTTTCCAAACCGCCAAATTGCTTATGGGTCGCTCCTGTATCTAATCGACGATTTGATTCCTCGACATCAAGAAACAGGAACGCACGTCTGGTCGGGATTGATGGCTTTCAATGCCAAAGGTTCTCGTAACAGAGTCAGCCCCCCACACAACCTGACGTGTCAATTCGAAGCCCCACAGCCTGCGACAACCTACTCGTTAGCGTGATGTAGGCGTACGGATAGTAAGAAGATCACCCGGGCCCGGACACCGCGGCCCTTGGATCACAAAGCGGGATGAACAAAAAGCCAAACACTGGCTGCCCGTGCTGGCGTGGTCACTCCCATCGTTAGAGTTCTGTGCAAATCGCGAATACCTGCCGGTTGAAACCACCAGTGAAGAACTCAGCGTCGGACGCATGGTGATTCCGGCCAACATTGCCCACACCGCTGGCGCGTTGAACCATAGGCATCGAAATTACTGCAAATTGAAAGATCAACGCAGATATTGGCAACAGCGCCGCGAATAGAAACGTGGGTGAACGATTAGAGAAACTGCACACGACCGTCCACCATGGTGCTGACACCGTCACGGACTTGTCGACTAGCAAGGACATCGAAAATACCTGCCGTAAAATCATCGACAACATTCCTGTTCCCGTCGGTACCGTTTCGTTCTACCCATTGCTGGAAGATTTGGGTGGCAACATTGAGGACATGAATTCAGAACAGTTCCGCGACATTGTCGAGCATCGGGCCAAGCAGGGTATTGAGTACATGACCACCCACTGCATAGCAAAGCTGGAGCATCTGGACCTGTCGGACAATCGCGTCACGAGAATCGTCATCCGTGGAAGATGGTTGATTCCGATATGGAATGGCTCCCCCGTTTTTTGCAACTTCGCTCAGGAATCCTGATTTTCCTCAGAATCGGTAACCTTGCCGTCCTCAGTCGAGCCAGCGTCCACGGAAGCTTCGCCCTCTCTTGCAGTCACGTCAGAGACACCACCCTGGGCAGGACTGCCGTGTTCTGCGATGCACTCGGTTGCATCGGTGTCCTCAGATAATGTCTCATCGGCAGCGGTTGCGACACCAGTTGATCCCGTGTTCACCGTTACCCCGGACTCTCCGCTGCCAATCAACAGCCCTGTACCACGAAACGCCCAAAGGAAATAAATGGCCCCTACCAGCATTAGACCACTGCAAACGTAAAACATCTTGTACTCGACTCCCCTAAACGCAGGTGCAAGCAGTAAGACAACCAACGAGGCAAGCGTCAAGAACATGAACGACACACCATTTGCGGTACCAAGAAACCGCCCGCGTTCTCCCTCGGGGGACAAACTCTGCAACAGCGCCTGTAGCGGCACGATATAGAAACCTGCAGAAAAACCTGCACACAGGATGAAGAGCGACACACTCGAGAACAGTACATCCAGCGTATTGGCGTCCATTCCTACTTCCGGTGGTTTTACAAATGCCAGCAAGAAGAAGAAAATAATCAGCCCCAGTGCCCCCAGTGGAATCAAGCGTGGCTTGATCTTGTGACCGGAAATGAGTCCGGCAATTGCACAACCAAGTCCTATGGCAATCCCAAGCACACCCATCAACACACTGGCATTTTTCCGAGTGGTGTCCATGATGTCAGTGTATTCAGGGACGATCAACAAGGCGACTCCAGCTAGAAGATAGAAATAACCCCATGCCATCATGACCATCAACAAGCGTGTCTTGGACATCTCCTTGATCGTCTCGATGTAGGTACTGAAAGGATTGAATTCAAATTTCAGTTTTGCATTGCCTTGGGGTAGTGGCGTAAGCAACAGCGATGCCAACCATCCCAAGACTGCCACAATCGCAAGGGCAATCACGGGTAGAGACGGATTACCAAACGGATTTAATAAAGCCAGTTTCTGTTTATCTTTCCGGGATTGTGAGAGTTCCTTGTCGTCTTGCTTTTCAAACGGCTCGCTATAAGAGGCAACGACAACCACTTCATCAGCTTTCTTTTCATCAGCTTTCTTCGTGCTTACGGTGGCATTCTCAAATCCAAACTCTTTGAGAATCGCAACTTTTTCCTCGGCCTCGGCGAAGGTAGGCACCCTGTAACACAATTTAAAATCATCGGCATCTCCGACAGGGTTCTCTGCAACAGGTGGATCACGATAGGGGAGCGGGCAATACGCATCACTCACCACCCCGGCAATCAATGTTCCGATGATCACCGACAGGTTTGTCAACATGTTGATACTACCGTTGGCGCGACTTAGATCGGAATCGTCGACCAACTCCGCGATCATGCCGTACTTGGCTGGGCCGAAAAAAGCACTCTGGCATGTCAATGCGATCAGCGCGAACAAAGTTATCCAGAGGTTTTGAGTATAAAAACCGTAACCAGCGACGAGAGCAATCGGAATTTCAACACTCTTGACCCACCAGGTAACCGTTCGCTTGGAGTACCGATCTGAGACCTGACCAGCGAACCCGGAAAGAAAGATGAAGGGAATGGTGAAACAGAAAGTCACAATGCTTGAGCCTGAATCCCCGAGCACTCCAACCCAAGCACCGTTAATCACCATAAAAATGAGTACAGCCTTGAGAATGTTGTCATTCATTGCTCCGAAGAACTGGGCCATGACAAGACTGAGAAAACCTCGCTTGAAAAGATTACTCTTCACGATACGTCGATCCCGCGGTGCATTAGTTGAACGAAAGAACGCTTAGAGACGCCACCGGGGCATCCGAGTTGCGCATCATATCTAAAAAGGGGGCAATCACTAATAACAATAATTGGTCCCTGAACGCATATTGGTCTCTGATCACAGAATTCGACCTTCCGAATCCACGAAAACCGATATCAGACGGAGCACGACAAACGTCGTTGCACGACACTTCAGCCTAACGATAACGATCAATCGCCTCAGGCAGAGGATAGCTGGTGACATCACCATCATGTTCACTTGCCGCGATTTCCTGCAGCCGCAAATAGCCTCGCGTGACCAGATCGGTGCGCTGATCGACAAATTCAGGATCCAGAGTACCTGCCCCAAAATCACCCTCCACAACGACACGTTCAAATCCATCACATCGAATGAATTGGGAGAGCACAGGATTGCAGCGGAGATGGCGTTCCGGGCTGGTATGGAGGATTTCCGGGTCCAATTCTCCGATCACAAACCGCAGATAAAGGTCACTATCAATGATTGAGGTCACATCGCGGCCGCACACCTCACAACGATATCCCTCATCACACTTCGCCATCAACAGACCCCTCAACGATGATACGGACGCGAGTCAGAGACTCACGATGAGGACACCTTGCGGGCTATGACAGCCCCAGCACATCAAACATGCTGTAAAGGCCATTGGGTTTGCCCTGCAGCCACCGAGCAGCTGCCAGCGCCCCGGATGCGTAGCAATCTCGATTGCTTGCTGCCACGTTCAGTTCGATTCGCTCACCCATCATTCCAAAAACGATCGTGTGCTCACCCGGGTTGTCACCCACGCGAACGGCGTGGTATCCGATTTCATGACGAGATCGCTCACCGGTCTCTCCCTCGCGACCCTGCACGTGCTTCACGTCTCCATCCATTTTTTCGGCAATCAATTCGCCAAAGCGGAGCGCAGTACCACTGGGTGCATCTGCTTTGAAACGGTGGTGTCGCTCAATGATTTCGACATCCAGACCGCCGGCAACACCTTTCAACGTCTCTGTAATCTGCTGCGTTAATTTCATCGTCAAATTCACAGCCATCGACATGCTGGGTGCCCAACAGATCGGAATCAACTTGGAAGCTTCTTCCAATACAGCCTTTTGGGTATCACTCAACCCAGTTGTCGCAACCACCAGCGGAAACTTTCGTTTCAGTGATTCCTGCAGACAAGCATCCACCGCAGAGGGCAAAGAAAAGTCAATCACGGCTTGAGCCGCCTCAGGCCAATCCGCCCTGAGAGCCACACCGGTTGCAGCAACTCCTGCCAACAAGCCAGCGTCCTGCCCCATCAGGGGATTGCTTTGGTGGTCAATCGCTGCGGTCAGTTGAAAGTTGGCGTCATCAGCAGCCAAGGCCACGACACGTCGTCCCATTCGCCCAGCAGCACCATGGACGATTAGTTGAATTGGATTGCTCATCCCATGAATTTAGCGGGGAATGAAGCCGCAGAGCAGGGTAGGGCGTTGGAAAAATTACCGACAGCCTGCACTTTGGTAAATCCACCAAGCTCAAAGACCAGCGGGGACCTCAGGAATAAAGCTGGATCGTTTTGATAATGTCATCCAGTTCATTGGGCACGGCGACAGCACGATTCGCATGACTGGCTTTCTGCACACCACGACTACCCAAGGTCTCATTGAATACTCGCTGGTCGGTGGTGTGATAGGCAACCGTCGCTGTCGGATCTTTGAGTTCATGGCCTGTCAGAATGCAGACAACTCGATCGCTCGGTGCAATCACTCCCTCGCGTCTCAGCATTCGCGCCCCTGCGACACTGGCAGCAGAGGCAGGCTCACACCCAAATCCTCCGGCACCGACTTTCGACTTGGCGTCCAGAATGTCCTGATCGTCCACCTGTCGTACCACGCCATCCATGAATTCAAGAGCTCGCAGACACTTCTTTAAATTGACCGGCCGATTGATCTCAATCGCACTTGCAATCGTATCCGCTTTCTTGCCCTCGCGATCCATTTCATCGTTGTATTGAACGATAGGATCCATCTCGACATCGCCACCATTCCAACGTACACCGCGACGCTCGTACAACTCGTAAAGCGTATCTGCACCAGATGCGTTGATGACAGCCAACCTTGGTACCCGATCGATCAAGCCGTGTGCTTTCAACTCCATGAAAGCTTTTCCAAACGCACTGCTGTTACCAAGATTACCGCCCGGAACAACGATCCACTCTGGAACCTCCCAACGCAGTGCTTCGAGCACTCGGAACATGATCGTCTTCTGCCCTTCCAGACGAAACGGGTTCACGCTGTTAACCAAATAGATGCCGAGTTCCTGAGAAACCTGCCTCACCCTGATCATTGCATCGTCAAAGTCACCGGCGATTTGAACGGTCAAGGCTCCATAATCAAGCGCCTGGCTGAGCTTGCCATATGATATTTTCCCGCTACCAATGAAAATCACAGCTTTCATCAACTGCGTTGCACTGCAGTACAAAGCAAGTGAAGCACTCGTATTACCTGTACTCGCACACGCAGCCCGCTTCGCATCCATCATGTTCGCATGAGTAACCGCAGCACACATCCCATTGTCTTTGAAGCTGCCCGAGGGATTCATGCCTTCGTACTGCAAATGCAATCGGCCATGATCCATCCCCACGTAATCGCCGACCAAGTCTGTTTGCTGCAAAAGCGTCTGTCCCTCACCTACCGTGATCAACTCTTTTTGAGCGGCAAAGGGCAGCAACTCATGAAAACGCCACACACCACTGAAACGAACCGGGTTGGTTCGCTCGCTCCAAGTCGCCTCGAATTCTTTCAAACTCGAAGGTACCGCGGCCCGATCCCACTGATAATCGATATCGAGCAAATCGCCGCACTTGTCGCAGGAGGTCCGAACACTCCTAGCCTCATAGGTGGCCGCGCAGCGTGGATTGATACAACGTTGGAATGCGAGATCCGTTTGAATCGCGTTGTGCTGTTGGGCTGTCTGCAGCATGGCTGTCACATGAAAATCGCAAAAGAATCGTCGTAAACCGGGCCTGACTCTTTCTAGAGTAGATCGGCACTGAGACCCCGTGGCTGGATTCGGGTTTGGTCCAAGGTTGAAAATGTGCCGAGGATCACGGCATTACTGGCAAATTCGACTGGGCAAGAAGCCAAAGGTATTCTAACGTCCAAACGATTTTTGTCCCTACTCCTTTTCCCTACCAGCATGCCATGGATGGATCGAACCCCAAAACTGAAGAAACCTCTAAAGATGCGACCTCAGCCATTCTGGGGGCTACGGAGCTACCAGATTCCAAGGTTCCAAGCGGAAATCGACGCGACAAACCTGTTGTGCCGGGATCACGCCTCATTTTATTCTTGAGTCTGGCAATCATCGGGGGTGTCGCCGACCTTTGGTCCAAGTCTTTCATTTTCAATTGGCGAGGATTGCCAGGCGATAAGGACATTTGGTGGGTCGTTGAGGGATACTTGGGAATAGAAACGGCAGTCAACATCGGTGCTGTTTTTGGTCTGGGTGCTGGAAAAGGAACCATTTTCGCTACTTTTTCGATTATCGCAGCGATCGGTATCTGCATCTGGCTATTTTGGTTCAAGGCAGCCGCCTCACTCTGGCTCACCACCGCTCTGGGGCTCGTCAGCGGTGGGATCATTGGAAATCTTTATGATCGGCTCGGGCTTTGGTGGGTGGACGAGCAGGGTTATTTCGTGGAATGGCAAAGTGGCGTACGCGATTGGATTCTGTTTCAGGTCCCGGGTGTTCCTTTCTTGGATCCATGGCCAAATTTCAATATTGCCGACAGCCTGCTGGTGGTGGGTGCAGGAATGCTGCTCTATCAGTCCTTCTTTCCCGGTAACCTCGCCGATTCCGATGGAAAAGAGACGCCAACTGACGACCAGAATGAACCCGAATCCGCTGCCCAGCGAGGCTGAGCGACTGCTGAAACCCGCCTGGCTGCGTCTAAAATGATGTCGCATCCATTGATTCCGGCGCAACATGCCCCCACTTTGATCGTCTTCGTTACCCTCTAAAATCGCGATCCTACAAATCTTCTTTCGGATGGCCACAATGAGGACATCCATCCCCAGATGTACTGATACAGTCACGCCAAGATCAACCAATCCCCTCGAAAGGACTAGTCGTGGACCAAACCAATGGCATCAAAGATGGGCCTGCGTTCTGGGCGTCTGAACACGAAGGCCGCCTGGTCGCGATGATCGAGGTCGCTCGGGCAGCTGGCAAACATACGCTCACCTACTTTCGCCGTGCTGACTTAGTGGTTGATTGCAAAGCAGACGAATCTCCCGTCACCGTTGCGGATCGTGAAGCAGAGCAGTTGGTTCGCCGGGAAATTGGGACTCGTTTCCCAAACGACACGATCCAAGGTGAAGAATTCTCTGAACAGCCGGGTACCTCTGCTTACCGCTGGGTGGTTGACCCCATTGATGGGACAAAATCGTTTGTTTGCGGAGTCCCCCTTTATTCGACCCTCCTGGCTTTGGAATTTGAGGGTGAACCGCTGGCAGGAATCATTTTCATCCCAGCAATGAACGAAATGATTGTTGCCTCTCGCGGCAAAGGCAGTTGGCATCGTCAATCGGATCAAGATGATTGGCAAAGAGCTTTGGTTTCTGACAAATCAGACCTCAGTGAAGCCGTATTTGTGACCAGTCAAGTCGATTCTTTCGACGCACGTGGAGCAGAAGAAAACTACAAAAAGCTTGAAAAGACCGCATGGCTGACACGGAGCTGGGGCGATGGTTACGGTTACTTGATGGTAGCCACAGGCAGGGCCGATGTGATGGTCGACCCCGAATGCAACGCTTGGGACGTTGCTGCGATCTTGCCAGTGGTCTCAGAAGCCGGTGGCCAGTTCTCGGATTGGGCGGGAAATGCCACCACGCGGGGCGGTGACGGGGTTGGAACCAACGGCAAATTACACGGATTGGTCCTATCAGCGTTAAGCTCGGGTCAATAAACCTGCAAATTGCCCTAGAAATAGCCCCATGGACTCCATTTACAAAACGAGCCCTCGGAGCGTAAACTGTCGCGTTGCCGGACCACACCACGGCGAAATGCAGTGGATGTTCTTCTGTTCAGTGGTCCATTGGTGGCATCTGCCACCCATGCTTTGGTCCCCCAGCTTCGTGTTGAATCTTCGTGTTTGAGTCCCTCTCTGACGGTTTGCAGTCGGCGTTCAAAAGTTTGTCCGGAAAGGGCAAGCTGACTGAAGGCAATATGCGCGACGGGCTTGAGATTGTCCAAAAGGCAATGCTCGAGGCTGACGTCAGCTATCAAGTCGTTCAAGACTTCATGGCTCAGGTATCTGAGCGTGCACTCGGTAAACGAGTTCTGCTGAGCCTGCGACCACAAGAAGAATTGGTCAACATCGTTCACAGCGAACTGGTGTCGATCCTTGGTCCTGTTGATCCTTCTTTGCATTTGAAGAAAGACGGTCCAACGATCATCATGCTCTGCGGGCTGCAGGGAAGTGGCAAGACAACAACATGCGGCAAGCTCGCCCAGTTGTTGAAAGAAGAAGACATCAAACCACTTTTGGTCGCAGCTGACTTGCAACGGCCCGCTGCGATCGACCAACTGCACGTGATCGGTGATCAACTGGGCGTGCCGGTTTACAGCGACAAGGAAAACCAAAATCCGGTCAAGGTCTGCCAAGCCGGTGTTGCCAAGGCGAAAGCAGAAGGCGCCCGCGTCGTAATTCTGGACACAGCTGGTCGTCTAGCGATTGACGAAGAGTTGATGGCGGAACTTCAACGCATCGATAAACGCGTTGGTCCAGATCAGGTGTATCTGGTCGTTGACGGCATGACCGGTCAGGACGCAGTCAATAGTGCCGGTGCTTTCAACGAAGCGTTGGAGCTTGATGGCGTTGTGATGACAAAGCTTGACGGGGACGCACGCGGCGGTGCGTTACTGTCAGTCAAGCATGTCACGGGTGTTCCCATTAAGTTCATCGGAACAGGTGAGCACTTCGATGCCCTTGAGCCCTTCCGACCAGAAGGCATGGCAGGGCGAATCCTTGACATGGGTGACGTCGTCGCTGCGGCACGAGAAGCCCACAGAATTGTGGATGAAAAAGAACGTGAGGAACTGGAAGCCAAAATGGCTTCTGGTGATTTCACGCTTGATGACTTCAAGACCATGATGGAAAAGGTCGCCAAGCCCGGGCTCATGGGCAAAATGATGGGCCTCATGCCCGGCATGGGCCAATTCAAAGACGTGCTTGAAAGTGACGAAGCAGCGGGCGGGATCCGCCAGACCATCGGTGCGATCAACAGCATGACGATGGAAGAACGCAAAAACCCGAGGTTGATCGATTCTCAACGCCGCACCCGTATTGCCAACGGTGCTGGAGTTCAAACACCTGTCGTTTCACAACTGATCAAACAATTTGACGTGATGAAACCTCTCATGCAGGGGATGGCTGGCAAAGGTGCCGGTGACCGCATGAAGATGATGCAACAGTTGCAAGCAAGCGGGGCGATGAATGACCCGAATATGCAAGGAATGAAAGTCAAGAAGGGAACGGGCAAACGCCTGACTCCCGCCGAGCGAGCGAAACAGAAAAAACAACGCGATAAAATGAAACGCAAGATGAAGCGGAAGAGTTAGTCGCGCTAAAAATGAACCAAATTGCCGGACGTCCCGGCATCGACCCGGCATTGAAAATCGAAAGTTTCAATTTGAAGATTTGAGATTCAATCCCAGGAAGTCAGACTGGAAGTTGATTACCAACCCTTTGGAGCAGAAGCCGTATGGCAGTCCGAATTAGAATGAAAAAGATGGGACGAACCCATCGCCCGTTTTTCCGAGTGTGTGCAATGGACAAACGCAGCCCACGTGATGGTCGCGTCATCGAAGAACTGGGCACCTACGATCCCATGTGCCCGGAAACAGATGCACGCGTCACGCTGAAAGCGGAACGCATCGATTACTGGCTCAGCGTTGGTGCACAACCCAGCGATAAAGTGGCAACACTGATTAAAAAGTACGGGACCGATGGCAGCCATCTCGAAGCACAGAAGGAAGCCATGGATCGCCTGAGCAAGCGAAAAGATTACACACCTGCTCTAGCGCCCGCCAAGCCAGCCAAGAAAAAGGAAGAGGAACCCAAAGCCGAAGCAGCACCTGAGGCGGAAGAGGCAACAGCCGAACCCGCAGCAGAAGAAGCTTCGTCTGAGGAAACCGCCAGCGAGTGAGAGAGGGACGCCTGGTGCGGCGGGATGAGTGGGCTGTCATAACCGATGTTCAACGGGAACATCTTTGGCACAGACTCCATTGTGTTACTTCACTGATCCAAGCAACAAACCATGCGTTTTGACATCATCACGCTGTTTCCTTCGATCTTCGATGGATACCTGACCCAGGGGCTTCTGGCTAAGGCTATCCAGCGAGATCTGGTCCAAATCGAGCAGCACAACCTGCGAGACTGGGCTCCCGAGACTCCACACCGACCTGTCGACGACAAGCCGTTTGGTGGAGGCCCCGGAATGCTGATACAAGTAGAACCCACGGTCAACTGTGTCGAAGCAGTCCAAGCCATGGATTCAAAACCGGCCAGACGAGTGTTACTAACCCCCCAAGGGAAGACGCTCGACCAGCCAATGGCAGAAAACTTTGCGACCAGCCAACGAGTCATCGTTTTGTGTGGTCGTTACGAAGGGTTCGACCAGCGGGTTGTCGATATTTTGCAGCCCGAAGAGATCAGCATTGGTGATTTCGTCTTGAACGGAGGCGAAGTAGCAGCGATGGTATTGATCGACGCGGTCGTCAGGCTTTTGCCTGGTGTCCTCGGAGATGAGCAAAGTAACATTGATGATTCGTTTAGCCGGGGCAACCGGATACTCGAATTCCCACAATACACAAGACCAAGAGAGTTTCGAGGCCATGCCGTGCCTGATGTCCTGCTAAGCGGAGATCACGGGGCAATCGCGAAATGGAGAGCAGAGCAAAGCCAACTGCGTACCCAAGAAAGAAGAAGCGATTTGCTAGCGAATGAAATCGAAACACTCGATCAACAAGACCTAACCAATACATTGAACCCTAAGAGTGAGTAACTGATATGTCCCAAGCTATCATGGAATTGGTCGAAAAGACCTCCCTGAAAGAGAACCCACCTGAATTTGAAGTCGGTGACACCGTTGACGTGCACCTGAAAATTTTGGAAGGCAACAAGGAACGCGTTCAAGTCTTCACGGGTGTCGTGATTGCCCGCAGTGGTAGCGGCAGCCGGGAAATGTTCGCCGTTCGCCGCATCGTGGCTGGCGAAGGTGTTGAGCGTAAGTTCCCTGTTCACAGCCCGAGAATCGAAAAGATTGAAGTCAAGCGAAGCGGAGTCGTCCGGCGAGCCAAGCTTTACTTCCTTCGCGAACGTGTCGGTAAAGCAGTCCGTTTGAAAGAACGTCGACGCACCTAAATCGAACCTGCCGATAAGCTCGGCTTCCCTGATTCGGCTGGCAAAGAATTGCCATATCTGGAAAACAGGCGATTGGACCAACGGCGAGAGGCATACAATGCCTCTCGCTTTTTTTGTTGCCTACGCCAGATCAGGGGAAGTGCATGTGGAAACAGACAGTGTTTTGCTGCCGAGAACTTTACATGAACTGGCGTTATGGTCGCATCGATGCCACGGAAACAACCGGGAAACGTGGCGAACAGGCTGCAGCACGACTGCTACGACAAAGGGGACTCGTGATCGTTGCAGAAAACGAGGCCGATCGTGGCGGTGAAATCGACTTGATAGCAGTGGATCGTCAAACCCGGACTGTGGTTTTCATCGAAGTCAAAACACACAGTTCGCCCAAACCGGGTCATCCGGCGGAACGTGTGGACGAGCATAAACAAAGTCGGGTGACTCGTGCTGCATTGAGGTACCTGCGACGCAAACAACTACTCGGAGTATCAGCTCGCTTCGATGTCGTTGCTGTCTGGTGGCCTAGTGGACTCCCCACACCCACAAGAATTGAGCACTACGAATCTGCTTTTGATGCGGTGGGCCAACACCAGTTCTATTCCTGAATATTCAGCATGGGACGCCAGCGACTCGTTAGCGTGCCACGCTAACCACTCACCAACGCGGGATCTTGAATTCCGTTGGTTGCAAACCCTCGTGCTCGCAACAAGCACGCATCACAATGCTGACAGGGTAAACCACCTTCACCTGGATCGTAACAGGAGAGCGTCATACCATAATCGACACCCAATTCCATTCCCTGGGCAACGATCTCCGCCTTTGTCAGATCAATCAGTGGAGTATGAATTTTCAAACTCTGAGCTTCTTCGACGCCAGCTTTCGTCGCCAAATTCGCCATTTGCTCAAACGCCTTGATGAACTCAGGCCGACAATCTGGATATCCGCTGTAGTCGAGCGAATTAACGCCGATAAAAATATCTTTGGCGTCAACCGTTTCAGCAAACGCCAAAGACAACGATAAAAAGACGGTGTTTCGAGCTGGAACATAAGTCACAGGAATGGTTTCGCCAATCGCTTCCACGGTTTCGGACTTGGGCACATCAATCGCTACATCCGTGAGTGCGGAGCCTCCAAACTGCGCTAAATCGATATCAACGATTCGATGTGAAGCGGCGCCAAGTTTCTCTGAGATCAGCTGAGCCCGCTGCAATTCGTATTGATGTCGTTGACCGTACCGAAACGCAAGCGTGTGTGTTTCGAACCCTTGGCTTTGAGCGATCGCCAGACAGGTAGCACTATCCAGCCCCCCTGACAACAGGATGACTGCACGTTTGCGTGATGACATGTGAATCCTCTTTCTCTAATCCCGCTTCTTCCACAGTTTGCGACCAATGGAAGGGTTATAGTTCGTCCAATTCCCATCAGCAGCAACGTCCGCTTCAATCACGCTGGTGTAGGAGGCAAGTTTGGCGTCAAGATTATCTAGATGGTGCAAGGCTACTGCTTCGAGTGTCACCGGAAGCTTGGGGCTCCCAAACTCGATTTGTCCGTGATGACTGACAATCAAGTGCTCCAACTGCAGTCGCAAATCACTTGGAAATGGCTCACCTGATGCTTCTAACACGGCAATCTTGTCGCCCAACATCTGAACACCAATGACGATATGTCCAACCATCTGCCCTCGGTCGGTATAGGAAACCTCGCCACCTGCCGACAGTTCTTCGATCTTGCCGAGGTCGTGCAGAAAAGCGCCAAAAGTAAGCAAATCAGCATCCAATTGTGGATACCTGGGGCCAATCAACCGTGCCAATTCCATCAAGTCGATGCTGTGTTGCAGGAGGCCACCTGGGTAAGCGTGATGATTTGAAACCGCAGCAGCGGCGACGATTAGCTTTGCCATGAAGTCATCATCCTTCAGATAAGCCTCGCCCAACCGCTGCAGATGCACATTTTGCATTTGGCTGACCAGTTCAGCCAACCGGGCACGCAAGGCTTCCGACCGCTCTGCATCAAAGCGTTCAAATTCCGCGATATCAACCTCAGATGGGTCCAAACGCTGAATATGGGTCACAATTACCTGCAAGTTGCCGTTGTGTACCTGCGTACGCCCACGACAAAGAATGTAGTCGCCGCGGTCAAAGGATTCGAAAACCCGCTCATCTGCGTTCCACAACATACCGGCGATAACGCCCGTGCGATCGGCCAAACGCAGTAAGATGTATTTACCTCCCTGGCGATTCACTCGGAGTTGTTTGTCAGTAGCCTGAAAGGATTGTTCCAGATGTTGTCCGTCCGACAGGTCCAGAATGTTGGTACGATTCACGTATATCGACTCAAACGGGGCAGGGCAGGGTGCTGAATTAGAAGAGTATCTCACACAAAGATGATCGCGACAGCGATGGCTTGGCAAGCCCCAACAATACGTTTTGGGATGGTTAACCCAGCAAAGCTCCATCGAATTACCCGAAGCCAATGATCAGGGTCAACGTCAGCCAAATTTGACCATCAAGAGCTTCCTGCAGACCGCCATGAACGCCGAACACCAGAAATACGATCTACTCGAGCCACCCCAGAGGGATGGTGAGATTGGGCGTCTGGGACCGTACAGAGTTCTCGCTCTGATCGGTAAAGGCGGCATGGGCCAAGTATTCCGCGCCCAAGACATGCGTTTGCAGCGTATCGTGGCACTGAAACTGATGAAACCCAAATTGGCTGCCACGCCTGCCAGCCGTAAACGTTTTATTGAAGAAGCGAGGTCCATGGCGGCGGTCCAGCACGACAATGTGGCCATGATCTTTGAGGTTGGTGTCGAAGGTGGGGTTCCCTTCATGGCCATGGAATTGCTGGAGGGGCAATCGCTCAAAGATGCGTTTCGTGCCGGCCGCAAATTCAAAACTGATGAAATACTCAGACTCGGTAAAGAAGTTGCTCTGGGACTGGCAGCGGCTCACGAGGGCGGGATCATTCATCGCGATATCAAACCCGCCAATATCTGGATCCAAAGTCCTTCTGGTCGAGCGAAAATTCTAGACTTCGGTCTCGCTATCGCTGGCAACAGCTTTGACCCATTTGTCTCACGCGGAACACTGGTGGGCAGCCCTGGATTTCTTTCACCCGAGCAAGCGAGAAATGAGGCACTCGATGATCGCACCGATCTCTACAGCCTCGGTGCAGTCCTGTTCATGATGTGCAGTGGAGTTCTGCCACTGACGTCAGGATCCATTTCCGGACAATTGATCGCCATCATTTGTTACACACCATTGTCACTCACGGAGATAAAACCGGAAACGCCCGTCGCTCTCTCTGAGCTGATTGACCAATTGCTGCTCAAAGAACCCAAAGACCGCCCCGCGACTGCTCGTGAAATCGCGGACCGTCTGGATAAAATACCGGAGCAAAACGTCCAACAGAATACGATCAAGATTGTGATGGACTCTGGTGCCACAGGAGCATCTGCAGGCCGGTTAACTAACGCTGCAGATGAACCATCCCGCAACAGGGGCCGACTTGGACTTTGGTCGATGCTCACCGCACTCTTGTTGGTGTGCATGTGCGGTGCAATTTATGGATTTTCACAACTCCAGCGAACCCAGAACACAGCACCTCCTGCGAAACCGGATCCCCAAGCAATCCTGCCCCAGCGGGTCACCGCGGCCTCTCTTCGCCCTTTGAATCTCAGCAATGGAAGTGCGGGCAGCCGTAAAGTGATGAGCGGTGAAGCGGCCCGGTTCAAATTACGAATCGCAAACGAGTCCACCAGTTCCACGGATGACCCACGTGTCACGAATTCAAATGCAAAGGTCGTTGCTCAACTCGCAACACTACTGAAACGACCCGATGTCACTCGTGTTGAACGACCCACCTTCCCACAAAAATTATTACTCTCGCAAATCCCTCGGCAAGGAAGTTCACGCGAATTCGAGGTGCAATTCCTGACAGCTAACCTGATTCCTGGAAAATACGAGGTCGAATTCCAACTTCAAACACCCGACGGATCGGTGATTGCGTCCATCACTGACAATCTGGAGATTCAGGAAGATCTCTCCAAAGCTGATCTTCTTGGCTTCGACGTCTTGAGAACCTATCAGGGTAAAGGAGCGGACACTTACGTCCAAAAAAACAGCAGAAATGATTTTGGTGGTAAAGAACTGATTCAGGGCACACGTGGACCCAAACCCCAGACTCAGCATATTTACCTCCGCTTTGATCTTTCGAAACTGCCAGTAAAACCGAATCAACTTGACCGTGCCATGGCGTTACTGACCGTGGCACAAGGTGGGCAGCAGACCACCCCTGCGTTCAACGTTTATGGAGTCACCAATGAACTCGATCCAGAATGGCTGGAAACCGGTAAAGGTCATCTGAATTGGAACACAGCCCCCTGTCGAGATGACATCGGCGGACAAAAGTATCTTGGACGTTTTTCCTTCGACAACACAAAAGATCGCCTCAAGAATGCCGCAGATGCGGTCCGTTTTGCAAGTCGTGAACTTGACGATTTCATCCGTGAAGGGGACGGAAAACTGATCACGCTTGTTTTCATCCCTGATTCAAATTCCATCCGCCCCGCGCGGTTCAAATCCAAAGAAGGACAACCCGACCAGGCTCCCGCGATTGCGATCCGCCCTCTGAAAGCCAATCCATAGCTGGCAGATCCACAGCTCGCAGATCCACAGCTCGCAGATCAATTGAAGATCAAGCGATCCAAGCCACTGGTTGGAAACGGGGTATGACGGGATACTCAGCACGACGCTTTTCAGTGTCCCATGCTCTGTGTCTCATCAGCCAGGGTTGATTATCGCAGTGTCAAGCTGAATAATTCCCGACTGCGACGTAATGCCCGCCATCGAATAAGCGAACGAATATTCAAGCATGACGCGAGAGTAGTTAAACTAGCCGTATGTCTGATGCCTCATCTCCCACTCCGCCAACCACAAGCGCTGTAACGCTGGTGCGAACTTCTCAGGCGTGGTCCCAAGCCGACAGTGCCGCCGGATTCGTCCTGCGGTACCTCGCTCCCATGCGCCGTCAACTGGCGGTTTTACTGGAATCGACAGAGCAGGCCGACGAGGGCTTGAAAATGATCATTGCTCATCTGGTGAGTGCCGGATTTGGAGACCACAAACATGATCGACTTCGAGATTTTCTTCTTCGAAGTATCCGATCCGCTGCTCGCAAACGCCTCAAGGAAATGCCAGAAGGTAAACGCCCCGACATTGACTTTGACCAACTGCAAAGTGATTCCAAGGACTGGCTCCGGTATTGGCGTGAAGGACTTCTGGAGCGGGCTTGGCGAGCTTTGGAACGCATTGAGCATGCTACACCAAGTCGACCGCTGTATTCCATGTTGCACTGCGCCACGGCCAATCCTCAGGCAACACCCAGCATGCTTGTGATTCAAATAGCGACTGAAACAGGTTTACAAATCGATGAGTCCAATGCGGAGACGATCTTGGCCGAAGCCCGCAGAATGTTCGCTCAACTCGTCGCGGACGAAGTCTCGGAAACGCTCGAAAAACCTGAATCTGAAAATGTCAAACAGGAGATCAAGACACTGGGCCTGAGTAAAGCATTCGTCGGGATCATGGCGAAGCAGTAACAACGAGGGACCATGGCGAAGCAGTAACAACGAGGGACCATGGCGAAGCAGTAACAACGAGGGACCACAATTCCCAATGGATGTTCAACAGAAAACAACTCGCTAGAAAATTTGCAGGAGCGCATCATGAAACCTGATCACGATCCTCAACTCTGCACTGGAATCCAGAGACACCTGAGACGACAATGAGAACACTGGACGACCTATGCAACGCAACCTCTCCATTTGCCTGAATACCCAGATGCGCAGCACCCTCGCAGCGACCCCTTAGGGTACATTCACGTGGTCATCGCGTTTTCAGAACAGCCAGCCTCGTCTACCCCCGCCCAATTCACTCCCCCCAACGAAAGCACTTTTGACATGCACAAGTTCGCTCTCAAGCCAACTTTGATGACCATCATTTTGGTATCGAGTGTCATTTTCGCCTCTCGCCCTGAGTGTTTAACAGCGGCGCAAAGTGACGAAACGCAGGCACCGGACTCAACACTCGATTCGGATGGGCATCTCGTGCAATTTGAGCGCGACATCGCTCCCATACTCCGCAAGCACTGCCTGGAGTGCCACGGCCCCGATGACGCGAAAAACGATTTCCGAGTGGATGACCGTGAAATCATGCTCGATTACATCGAACCCGGTGATGCTGCCGAGAGCATGCTGTATGTCGATTACATGACAACGGATGATGAAGATATGCTGATGCCGCCGAAATCACATGGTGGGCCTTGTTCGGTCAACGATTTGGCGCTGATACAAGTGTGGATCAATGAGGGTGCAAATTGGCCTGAGGATGCCACTGTGTCTGAAGAGAGTGAGCCAGTTAAAACGGCCCCTCCTGAGGTGCTTTCTCTTCCTGAGCGTGTGTGGTTCGCTCAGGGTTTCCTCCACCCGGCAACCGTACATTTTCCCATCGCGTTATTTACCTTGGGCGCTGGTTTCGTGGTGCTCGGCTGGAAATGGCCCGCACTTGGAAAACAGATCCCACTGGCTTGTCTGCTACTGGGAGCTCTCTCGTCCATTGCCGCCACACTCATGGGGTGGGCTTTGGCGCCCGAGCAGGGATATGGAAGCAATTGGAACATCATGGAATGGGGAAGAGAAGTCGACGCACATCGCTGGAGCGCCGTGATTGTTACTATCTTTTCAACCGCATGCGCAATCGTTGCATTGGCTGCTGTTCGTTCAGATAGCGCGAAACTGACCAAATTGTGGAAAGTCGGACTCCTCCTTTGTGCTGGCATGGTCGGTGCGGTAGGACACCAAGGCGGCGAGATGAGCTATGGAAAAGATTTTTATCCACGAGCGCTGAGAATTCTTACAGGTGCTCAAGCCGAACCTGAACCTGCCACATCCGACAACGAGGCAACCGCAGAGAAGCCCATCGCAGATCTAAAGCGACCCGATACTTCCCAACAGGAAAGTATCAAACAGCAGGCGACCAGGGCATTGCCCGTTTTCGCCAAAACATGGAATGCCTGACAGTTAAAGGATAATGTCCGCCAGTCACGGTTGCGTTGGCAACACAGAGAAACGACGACTGTTGTCACCGACTTCCTCGACCCGTTGCATTGTCAGCCATGTCCCAGCATCTGTTGCGGCTCCCTCCTTTAACGGTATTCCGTCGGCTTCAGCGTAGATGGTGCGAATAATCGAAACTGGCTTCGATGCAGAGGGTACGAGCGGATAATTCTCGCCACGTGTGACCAACAGCCACGTGTTTTCCCGAAACCCGTTCAACGTACGCTGTCGAATGAGGTCGGCATTTTTTTTGCGTTTTTCGGGCAGTAGTGCCTCGTCCTTGCTGACCTTCAACGCCAGTTTCTGTGTCTCGCTCAAGTCGTACGAGACCCAGCCATAAGGTGGCATATAAACTTCCAGTTTGCAGTGCGAAGGCGAGCCTTTATCAAACATCTGCAGTCCGTACAGGACTCGTGATGGATAACCGATCTCACGCGCGAATGTGCCACACAATCCATGGTAATCGCTGCAGTGTCCTCGGCGATGAATCAGCCCATGTGCTGGATCTGCCGTTAGCGACGCATTGGCTGAATCATAGGTCAAATGCTGATCAACCCACTCGATCGCCTTCATGAACTGCCTCGATTTTTCATTCGAAACTGCTTGAATCTGACCCACGATATCTTTGTAATCCTTGGCACGTTCCGAACGCACATCTGGCTTTTGGAAAACCTCGAACGCTTGAGGCCACGAGGCTGCATTGGCAACCTTCGAGTAATCCACGTCCCAGTCGAGCTGAGCAATCTCTGCTGCAAACGTGTGCTGTATCTCCAACGCACCGTCGGGTGAATCGATTTCAAAGTAGGCGAATGCGTTACCAAAAGTAGGTTCACGAGTGAGTTGCGGTTGGTGCTCGCGTGGGAAAGTACGGAACTCACTTTCTGTAACCACCTGAGTCGCGGTGGAGGGTGGCAGCGGCACCCATACCCGTAGTTTTCGGGTCTTTGCCGGAGCCATGATGGCAACCCTGAAATCAACATTGAATTTGGCAACGGACGTTTTCGCTGGTGCCAATGGCGACTTCGTTCCGTCTCCCGGTCCCGGTTCACCTTCCCAAGCAACCACGTTGGTATCGGTGGCCAGCAGACACCCAATTAACAGCAAAAAAGAGATCAAATACTTCAAAATCATGATAGAAACTCTCAGAAACAAATTCTGTACGATCGTCGGAGCTTAACGGAAATACACCTTGTGGAGTATTCTGTGGGAATAAGCCCAATCGATGAAGCATGGACTCGATACCCGAATACAGAAAAACAGTCCGTGTCCATCGATGATAGTGAACAAACAACATTTTTATGAGCCCCTCTCGCCCTAAACGGATTGCCCGGTGAATTCCAAGCAAGCTTCGAGCCAGAAGACATCATCCCACGATAGAGATAAGCTGCCCGGGGATCGATTCATCAATCGGGAACTCAGTTGGCTTGAATTCAATGAACGTGTGCTTGATCAGGCTGCAGACAACTCCCTGCCTCTTCTGGAAAGAGCGAAATTCCTTGCCATCAGCAGCTCCAATCTTGATGAATTCATGATGGTGCGGGTGGGAAGTTTGCAGATGCAGTACCAGAGGAACACCATGGTGCGTGATGCCTCCGGTCTGACGGTTGGTGAACAACTGCTTGCGGTAGCACACCGGTGTGAAGTTTTCACGAACCGTCAGTACAGCATTCTATCCGAGGCTCTGGAGCCGTCACTGGCCGAACATGAAATTCACCGCATCGATTTGAACCAATGCAGTGAGCGGTGCCTGGAGGCCGCGGAGCGACGTTTCAGAAACGACGTGTTAGCTGTCATTTCCCCACAAGCAATTTTTGAGGAGCGGCCATTTCCTCTACTACAAGGTCTGGGAGTACATCTGTGCATCCGCTTGAAATCAGGAAAGCAAACCGGAGATGAATCCGAAGCAAATCCATGGGAATTTGCCGTCATCCCACTTGGTCGGACGGTTCCACGTGTGGTTCTGATGCCCTCTGATCGGGGGCACTCGTACCTGTTGCTGGAAGACTTGATCAAACACCACATTGACGAATTTTTCCCGGGCCGCGAAGTCATTGAATGTGTTACTTTTCGAATCACCCGCAACGCAGACATTGAATTACAGGAAGATGCTGCTGCCGATTTAATGATTGGCATGGAAGAAGTACTCGAGAGCAGACGACAATCACGAGTCACGCGACTCGAGTACAGTCACGATGCAAGTGATGCAACGCTTGCATTTCTGTCAGAGAAAATGCATTTACGGGGTCAGGATTTATATCCAACGGCCGGTCCACTGGACCTCAGTTACCTGTTCACACTACATGGCCTTGAAGGTTTTGATGCTTTAAGAGATGAAGCATGGCCGCCACAACGTGTGTCGAGTATTGATCCCTCCGAAAACATGTTTTCGTCTATCAGTCGGGATGACATCCTGCTGTTGCATCCGTACGAAAGCTTTGATCCCGTCGTGCGTTTAATCGAAGAAGCAGCAATCGACCCGGATGTCCTGGCGATCAAGCAGGTGCTTTATCGTACGAGTCGTAACAGTCCCATCGTTGCCGCTTTGAAAAGAGCAGCCAAGAACGGGAAATATGTTTCTGTGATTGTTGAATTGAAAGCGAGATTTGACGAAGCACGGAACATTGAATGGGCGCAGGAAATGGAACAAACAGGTGTTCAAGTTATTTATGGGATTCGCGGACTTAAAACCCATGCCAAGATTTGCATCATCGTTCGGCGTGAACCACAAGGGATCGTCCGCTACATGCACTTCGGAACTGGAAACTACAATGAGGTGACGGCGACGCTTTATGGTGATGTCTCGTTGCTTACCTGCAATGAAGAACTGGGCTCGGACGCCTCCGCTTTTTTCAATGCGGTCACTGGAGCCAGCCAGCCACAAAAACTTCGACATCTTGATAGTGCACCAACCACACTACGAAAAAGGATTGTGGACCTGATCAACGCTGAAACGCTGCGCTGTCGCGAGGGACAGCGGGCAGAAATCGTTGCAAAGCTGAACGCATTGGTCGACACGGAGGTGATTGACGCTCTGTACCGTGCGAGTCAAGCAGGTGTAAAAATTCTTCTCAATATCCGCGGCGTTTGCTGCCTCCGCCCAGGCGTCGCAGGACTGAGTGAAACCATTCGGGTCATTTCCATCGTCGACCGCTTTCTTGAACATGCGAGAATCTTTTATTTCCGCCACGGTGGTGACTCGGAACTTTTCATCAGCAGTGCAGATTGGATGCCGCGAAATCTTGACCGGCGCGTTGAAATCATGGTGCCCATCGACGATCCCGTTTGCCGCGAAAAAGTGATGGATTCACTCTTCACCTATTTTCAGGACAATTGCAATTCCTGGGAAATGCAAGCCGATGGTGCATACAATCGGACTCAACCGCAAAGTCATTCAGTCAGATCGCAGGATTTACTCTATCAGCGGGCGTGCCAGGCAACCGAGCAGATACGCCAAAAGCTCCGAACCACATTCGAGACGCACGAACCACCCGAACACCGATAGCCAGTCAGACCTGCTCAATCCCGGTTGCCAAAGTCTCTCGCGTGTAGCTACAAAATTGAGCCGGGTCGATAGCCAGAAGCTTCCGGAAATCGCTCTGTGATGTTCGTGATTTTCTGAAGCACATTCTGGATCTGCACAGGTGCATTACCGATGAACTGGCTGGGATGACCAATGGCTTCATGTAGCTGGTCTGCATCCATCGGAATTCGGTCATCGGCAGACAAACGTGCTATCAAGTCGTTGTCATCCCTGCCGGATTCACGCATTGCTAATGCTGCAGCAACCGCATGCTCTTTGATCGCTTCATGAGCCGTCTCACGACCAACCCCAGACTTGACTGCTGCGACCAATATTTTAGTCGTAGCAAGAAATGGCAAGTACCGCCGCAACTCACGATCAATCACCGCGGGGTAGGCACCAAAGTCCATCAGCACTGTCAAAAATGTCTCCAGCTGCCCATCAATGGCAAGGAACGAATCCGGAATTGCAACACGCCGCACCACACTGCAACTCACATCCCCCTCATTCCACTGATCACCCACAAGACCGCCAATCATGCTGAGATAACCACGCAGGATTACACTGAACCCGTCGATACGTTCTGCGGATCTCGCATTCATTTTATGCGGCATGGCAGACGAGCCGACTTGCCCAGGCTTGAAACCTTCTGTGGCAAGTTCAGCACCCGCCATCAAACGCAGTGTACGAGCAAAGTTTGCGGGACCAGATGACAGTTGCGCAAGCGCCGAGACGACATCAAAATCAACGGACCGTGGATAGACCTGCCCCACTGAATCAAAGCAATTTTGAAAACCAAGATTGTCCGCAATTCGCTGATCAAGCTGTTCAAGCTTTGAGGAATTGCCCTGGAACAAATCCAGCATATCCTGCTGAGTGCCAACCGGCCCCTTGATCCCACGCAAAGGCATTCGGTCCAAGAGCTCCTCAATCCGCTGAACCGCTACCAGAATCTCCTCTGCAATATTCGTAAATCGCTTACCAATTGTGGTCACCTGTGCAGGTACATTGTGACTTCGGCCAGCGATAGCCAGCTCCGCTGTCTCGGAGGCACGCTCTGCGATTAACGCGAGTGCAGCCACACTACGATCACGCACAAGCATCAGTGCAGAACGGATTTGTAACTGCTCAACATTCTCAGTCAAATCACGTGATGTCATCCCCTTGTGGATATGCTCATGACCAGCGAGCGCGTTGAATTCCTCAATTCTGGCCTTCACATCATGTTTAGTGACACGCTCTCGAGCATCGATCGACGAAAGATCAATCGATCCCATCACCCGGCGATAATCATCCAGAACCTGCCGATCAACAGTCACTCCCAAGTCGTTCTGGGCTTCCAGCACCGCCAGCCAGAACTCTCGTTCCAAGATGACTTTCCCCGAGGGTGTCCAAATGTCAACCATGGCTGTACTGGCGTAACGTGACGCGAGAATATTGGGAAGATCGCGTGACACGAGAGACTCCTTGAAATCGACAAGGGAAAGAAAAAAGAGCAGGAAGCCAGAATGTAAGTTCCGGTCACGGAAGTGAGTAGACGGCGTTCAATCTCCCCTTCATTAATCGAAAAAAACGAAAAAAGCCCGCTTTGACGGCATAATCTTCCATTTTTCACCACGGAACCGGCATCAAACAGCAGCAAACTGCCGAAAGAAAGATCAGAGGCTGGCCTTCTTCACTTGGACATTGAGGGTTCCCGAACTGGAACTCTCTTAACCTGAAGGGCTCCTGGAATCGCTTCGAAACTACTCAAATGACTTCCAAGAGACCCCCGGTTTTAGGGGTTTGACCACCTCGTTGGATTGCCAATTAGCGGTATTTCCGGCTAAAACGAGTGTTCAATAAACTCGGGCTAGCTCTGATCGCTAGTTGAATCATGGGCGTTTTCTTATTTTGTCGGATTTTGAATGTACAACCTTGTTAGTTCATTGCCTCGGATCAAAACCGTCAGCATGACTATTCAAAGACGGTTCGTTTTCAATTTGCTCATTCTGTTTGGGCTTTGTGCTGCAAATGCGCCGATTTCCGGACAAGAAAAAGCACCTGTTGAAAACTACAAATCGGCCATCGAGTTGCTACCCGATTCCGTAGCAGGCATGGTACGCATCCCAAACCTGCCAAGATTTTGCGAAGCATGGGAAAAAACTTCCCTTGGAAAACTGATCGAAGATGAAGCGATGCAACCCTTCATCGAAGCTCAGCGGCAACGGGCCAAGAATTACCTCGAAGCATTTGACAACAAGGTCGGTGTTCGCCCAGAAGATCTTTACAACGTTGCCTCAGGCGAACTTGTTGTCAGTTGGTTGCCATTTCCAAATGACAAACGACGCCCGTTTGCGCTTTGCGTCATCGCCGATGTTCGAGGCAGAGTACCACAAGCCGAGGAAGCGATCGAAAAACTCGACAAGGATCTGAAAGTCGCTGGCTGGAAGCGAGAAGACATTGAACATCAGGGCCAAACCGTACGGATCTACAACACCGAGCCAAAGCCTGGGCAGTTGAAGATCGAGCAGATCGTTATTTCTCTTGATGAGACACGTCTTCTTGCTGCAGACCGCGACCTCGTGGTGACAGACCTTCTTGATACGATTGCTGGTGATGCAGATGGCGAACCCATTGTCAAACTAAAGGAGTTTCAGACGGTTCTGAAGAAGTCGAGTCAGGCCATTTTGGAACCCGTCAAACAAGGTGGCGGTACCATTGCAATTGAATGGTTCGCGAGACCCTTTCAAATGGCACGAATCCTGAGAGAGTCTTTGGATGTGGACCGGGGTAACCAAGTAGACATCGTAAAGCTACTGGAAAATCAGGGTTTCGATGCCGTCAAAGCAGCGGGAGGCATCCTCGTCCTCGCCGGCGAAAAATACCAAATGCTTCACCGGGGTTCGATTTTGGCACCACCCGTAACTGACAAGCCAAGCAAGTACAAATTGGCGGCAAGAATGCTGCAGTTCAAGAATGCGCCCCTCACCCTTATCCCTGCTTGGGTACATTCGGACGCTGCCAGTTTCAGTCGAATCAATCCGCGTTTTGAAGAAATCTTTTGGGCTTCCGAAACATTGCTAAATGAAGCATTCGGTGACGAGATATTCAAGGACATCATCGAAGGCATCAGAGACGATGAAGATGGGCCACAAATCGATATTGCCAAGAACGTACTGCCCAACCTTGATGATGAGCTGATTTTAGTCACCGACAACACGCTCCCGTCCGAACTCAATTCTGAACAGATGTTAATTGCGATCCGAATCTCGGATGCGGAAGCCATCAGGAAAGCCATTCGCAAAGCCATGGAAGTTGAACCCGATGCAAGTATCATGGACGCAGTCCCTGGTATTGATATCTGGCGTGTTCAACGCGGTGGCGATGACGACGAGCTTGATGAAGATCTGTTCGGGGACTTGGACATTGGGCTTGGTGAAGAAGAAATCGAAGAAAGTCCGCCATTGTTGGACCACTGGGCAATCGCAATGATCGATCAAGGAGCGAATTCTGAGACTCCATACCTGATGTTCTCGAATGATCCTGACATGCTGGTCGCAGCAGCAACCAGAATCCGCTCGGGAACGAAAGCGGGCTTAGTTGATGAACCTGAAATCAAGGCGATTGTGACATCGCTCAGAGAACTGGGGTGTACCTCACCCGCAATGGATCGGGTAGTCCGCACCAGACTCTCGCTGCGAGCAAAGTACAACCTTCTTCGTGAAGGAAAATTGAAGGACAGCGACTCAGTCCTGTCTTCGTTTTATCGACGTTTTCTGGAAGATCAGGAGGCAGAAACGGATGGGGCGATCAATGCCACTGACCTACCGCCACTGAGCGTAATCGAGAAATATCTCCCCAACGGTGGCGGTTTCTTTGAGACCACCGAAGATGGTTGGTCTTTGACCGGTTTCCTGCTCAATCTGTGATCAGCGTCTCATTTCTGCAACAGAACGCTGGCACTTGTGCAAGCAACAGTAGGTGTCGCAAACAATAGCGGCAAGTCTGTGCTACGAGTTTCTGATTAGCTCTGCCCAAGTGCCACACGCATTGCTTCCCGGACAACCGGAAGCACTCGACCCTGCACTTCGTCTAGCGTGCCTTCAACGAAGGCGCCTGATGCAGCCTTATGCCCCCCGCCACCAAATTGCCGAGCAACTTCGTTGCAGTCCATTTCTCCCTGACTGCGAAAACTCAGTTTGAAACCGCCGCGCAGCTGCCCGACAAAAATCACTGCAGCCTGAGCCCCTTTGACAGCCAAGGTAAGGTTGATGGCATCCTCAGTATCATTCGGCGCGGCACCCATCGCTTCGAAATCTTCTTTCTCTACATAAGTGTGCATCAAGGTACCGTCAATTTCGGCCTTGGTCCGTGAAAGCACCAAGCCACGCAAACGTATACGTCCAAGGGAATCACGTTCGTACAGATCACCATATACCTCGCAGGGCACCACACCAGCATCAATCAAACGTGCAATCGTGCGATAAGTTTCAGAAGTGACACTGCCAAACCGGAACCAACCTGTATCGGTTGCAATCGCAGTAAATAATGGAACCGACATGGAACGGGTTAGTGCGACACCAAGGGCATCGGCAGCCTGGACAACCAAGTGCCCGGTAGCCTCTGATTGGTAATCCTTGTACATGGTCGCATTCAGATCATCCTCACCAACATGGTGATCAATCACAATTTTATCTGCGCGAGATGTGCGTATGACATCACCCATATCACCCAACTGAGCCCAGGCACTTGTATCCAGCACCATGATACAATCCGCTGCAATGTCCTCTGGCTCAACGTCATCACCCAGCACCTCAATATTGCCAGCAGGGTCCAGGAACTGCAGTGCCGCTGGAGTCCGATGAGCATTGATGATGCGTACCGTCTTACCAACGCTACGAAGCACTTCGGCCATTCCAAGCTCGCTACCCAGCGCATCACAATCAGGGCGAATATGGCTCACCAACACAAAACTGCTGTAATGGCTGATTTGATTTTTGAATGCTTTCCAGTTGACGCCCATTTTGATCCTTAAAACTGATGAGTCAGAGAATGCCTAGGATAATACCCTGCGAATCTCTGCGATGTCTTGATGAAGCTGCCTCACCAATGCTTTTGGTGATTCAAATCTGACGACATCCCGAACACGATGCAGAAAATCCACCTGCACACGCTGATCATACAAATCGCCATCATAGTCCAGAGCATGAACCTCAACTTTGAAATCGCCATTGGATTCAAAGGTCGGGTTGGGTCCCACATGGATAGCCGCTGCATGATTTCCATCTCTGGTACGAAGATATCCAGCGTAAACACCATGATGGGGAACTACCACCTCGATCTTTGACAGGTTCGCTGTAGGAAAACCAATTTCGCGCCCGCGTTGGACACCCCTGCTCACGATGCCGCCGATTCTGTGAGGATGTCCCAGTAGGTCAGCAGCCTCAGCCACAGCACCCTCAGCCAATAACCCTCGAATTCTTGTACTGCTGATCATTTGTGTGCCAACATGCATCGGCTCAACAATGTGCAGTTTGAGATCTGCCTGCCCACACAACTCGGCCAGCACCTCGACATTGCCACCGCGGTCCCGACCAAAGAAAAAGTTTGGTCCTTCAACCATGGCCGTGGCGTTCAGCCGATCCAGTACGAGTGAAGAAAAAAACTGTTCAGCAGTCAAATTCAAAAAGTGACGATTGATTTGACAGACGACCAACGCATCAATCCCTAGCTGATCCATCAACTCAGCCCGTGTCTCGATTTGGGTCAAACGCTTGGGTGCGAATTGGGGCCGGAGGATGGTAGCGGGATGAGGATCAAGCACCATTGCGATGGCGGGACCGCCCATCTGATCGGCAAGGCTCTTCACATGCTGCAAGAGGGTCGCGTGTCCACGATGAACCCCATCAAAATTCCCTATGGTAATCACGCCTCCCCGAATGCTGCTCAAATCGCCAGCAGACGCTCCCACGTCAGTAATCCTGTCTGGACCTTCAACCGACGACTTCAATTGCCCTCGAGAATCATCAGGCCAAACATTTTGGAGTGAAAATATGGCGGTCACGATGATCAAAACAGAGCAGGGCAGGGGACTGTGTCAGATAATTATGCACTACATCGACGAAACTTCGTAGGGCTACCGCAAATTAAGGCCACCCAGACTGATCCTCCAGCCCAACAAGACATACCGATTGGCTCATCCAAGAGTCTGCTATGAAAATCGGACAATGAGCCACATCGTAGACCAGCAGTAACTGAGCCATTGCTGATAACCGACAAAATGAGTCCCAGTCAGCCCGAAACAGCGGCGACTGCTTGCGGCAAACAACCGCAGATTTCGACCGCGGTCATTCCCGCTTGGCCATACTTCTGTGCAGCAAAATCTCCGGCAAGGCCGTGGACCCAAACCCCAAGTCGCGTAGCATCCCAAGCTGAAATCCCCTGTGAAAGAAAAGAGGTGATAACGCCGGTCAGCACATCACCGCTTCCCGCGGTCGCCATCCCGGGATTCCCCGTCGAGTTCTGCCAATGCTTTCCGCCGGGACCAACCACAACCGTCGTCCCTCCTTTGACCACGATGAACATGCCATGGTCATCACAAATCTTGCTGGCAGTGGATATCTGAGTCTTTCGATCACTTGCCGCAATACCTGTCAAACGGGCAAGCTCTCCTGGATGGGGCGTGAGTATGAAAGGGGCAGAATGATCTCGATCCCCCCCTCGCTCCTGCCATGACGTGTCCGCAAATAACGATAACGCATTGATCGCATCAGCATCGAGAACACAAGGTCCCCTCCACTGCAGCAATCGTTCAACCACACGAATGGACCCTGCACACGTCGTCATCCCCGGTCCACAGCCAACTGCCGAAGCCGTTGGCAAGACAGAAGTCAATGCTGCCGACGCTTCCAAGGCAAACCTTCCCTCTGAATCATCTGGCAGGGGATAGGTCATAAAACAGGGGTCAAAGGAGGCGACAGTCTCAAGACACCGATCAGGAATCACAGCGGTAACGAGTCCGGCGCCGACCCGCAACGAAGCAATCGCTGAGAGTGCAATCGAACCGCTCATGCCCCTCGAACCGCCAACGAGCATGGAACGTCCAAAATTACCCTTGTGGGCGAAAGACGACCTTGCGGGCAGACGCAGTGGAGGCTCACCATTCATTTCGATTCCTTCCATGTGAATCCTAGGTTGCAGGACGCTGGCAATGCTGCACCAGTTGATGGATCACCATCCCAGCCATGTAACCACCTTTGAAACCAGCATCAATGTTGACCGCTGCCACATTCGCCGTGCACGTACTCAGCATCCCCATCAAGGGTGTCAAACCACCGAGACTGGCACCATATCCCACACTGGTTGGTACTGCGAAAACGGGAACTGCCAAATGGCCTGCGACGACAGCAGGCAAAGCACCTTCCATTCCTGCCACCACAACCACGGCCGAAGCCGACTTCAGTTCCGGGATCGCAGCAGCGAGGCGTTGTGGTCCCGCTACTCCGATGTCATCGAATCGCTGGAAGGCAATTCCCATCCAAGCTAACGTTTCAATCGCTTCTTCGGCCACAGGAAGATCCGTGCTGCCGGCTGTGATCACAGCCGCATGAAATTTCTGATCAAGTTGGTCTGATACCAGAGGCTGGGATGTTCCCATCGCCGTGGGCGAAACCCGCAGAGTCCTGGCAACGGGATTGTGTTGAGTATGTGTGAACGACTGCCGAACCTGAAAAGCTACGCCACTATCGATTCGGGTGATAAACGCAGACTGCCCTTGGTCCATTTGGGTCTGGATAATCCGCGTCACCAATTCTGCCGATTTTCCTTCGCCAAAAATCACCTCACCAAATCCACACCGAGTTGCTCGCCCTAGATCAACCGTGGCTCCCTCAATTCGATGAGTTCGATCAGCAGCAGGACCAGAATCAGAGTTTTTCAAGACTTCGACATGTTTGATTAATTCTTGGCGGGATTCATTGTCATTCATGGCTTTTGCGACAAGTTCCAACAGGGCAGGGGAGAGCTGATTCATGAGAGGGGGTGCAGTAGAGAGGAATCAGAATTCAAGTTCGGCGTGTGGATTGATTGAAGCAATCTTTGATCCGCTGACGACGATGACATCGTAATAAAAATTGCCCACCTGCTTACACCGGTTGCTGCAGGAATTCTCCATTCGCTCCCAGATTCAGGCGATCTAGTCCACGCAGTTTACGTGGATCAGGGGCGGTCATGCGACGCCCATGAAAAAATGTGCTGGGATTTTGCATTCCCCGCCCTCACATGGATCGCAATGCAGGAAAAAACCGACCTGCTTGGCATATCGAGACTCGAATCAAGACGACTTGTCTTCATGATGCCCGAAAAGCAGATGCCACTGTTTTGTCCATTGCCTTGGGCGCACCACAAAACCAAGGCTGGAGGCACGCATAAAGCCCCCGCAATCGACAACCATCAAAGCACCGGGATTCTAGCCAACCTTCGTTAACCCGGCGCCGCGGCCACCAAAACCGCATCTCCATCACGAGCCGCAGTAACCCTTTCAGTACCCGCATTCCGACCGCCACCCCTGATTGTGTCAACGTGGATTCCAGCTGCCAAGAACAACGCCGAAAACGCATCGAATTCAAAGTTGCTGTGCACTGGACTTCGATTGCATCACGGGCCGCTGCCACCGGTCTGAGTTGTAAAATGCGTCACCGGTCTGGGTTGTAAAATGCGCCACCGGTCTGGGTTGTAAAATGCACTGTGCATTGATCACAAACGACTAGCCCAATCGGGAAGCAGGGAAGTGTTTTCCAAAGCGACAGCCTTCAAGTTATCGGTGGTTGCCTGAACTGGAACTTGAGAAGAATGATTGGCCATTGCCGACCAGAGTTTTAGGGTCGCGTTCAAATTGCTCCCAACTCATCAGCGGGTACTGTATGGAAAACTTCTGATCCTGCAAAATTTGTTGTCGGATCATCAAGTCCATGAAGTTTCCTGGTCTGTTCGAGCCAAAAAATGGAACATCCTTGATCACATTCCCGCTCACCTGGGGGAAACCCTGATTCATCATTTGGGCTACTGGGCTGGCTTGTTGAACATTTTTCTTTGGATACCCAGCTGACTCGATTCGGTGCCGATGAGCTTCGACAACATCATTACCATCGATTTGTGGTTCCCGATTCAATTTTTGGAATAACTGAAAAGCAAACTTTGATTCCGCCAGAAGATCATCAGGAGACAGGAATCCCGTGGCGACATGAAAAATATTGCCGCTGGGTGTAAGAAACAGAGTTTGGACATTCTGTTTTCCATTTCCACGAATGCACATACCCGAGGGATCTCCCGGTTGGTGCCAGATCGACTTGCCGGAAGTTGGATCACCCGTTGTGTTGTCAAACGTGTTTACAAAATTCTGATTGAGGAAGCGATGAGTTTGTGGCTGCGAGAACGACACGGTTCTCATGCGATGACCGGCACTTCACATGGGACCTCGCAGGTCACCCAAGACTCGAAAACACATCACCGGCCGATCGTCTGCTTTCCCGGTTCTACCACTGGCCAATTGCAAAGCTTGAGATAAATCGGGAACCCATTGAATGCCAAAAAGCGGGAATGTCGCTGGAGAACTTTCTGGGCCAATGATCTCCTCACGACTCGTTTCACGCTTCAAGTAACCACGTAGATATCGACGGTCACTTGTAGAAATCATTTCGCGGAAAATCGAACGTGTTGTACCGTCTGACAAAATCAGTTGGATCGCACCTGTTTCGGGGTCGTATTGGCTGAGTGTCGCTTTTATCTTCGCACTTCGATCAGCACTCGTCCAAGTCCGCTCTCGCTCCTGACCTGCCAGATTACCAACTCCGAGACAACCAATGATCAAACTGGCGAAAAGGAATATAACAAACGTCTGCTTTTGTTCGGACATTGCTCTGGAACCTCTCGATTTCGTAATTGTTAAATTGGCCACGGATTTTGAACCGAAACAGCCTTATTTACTCGGTCACCAAATCAATGATCAACAATTCAGTTAACGACGGGCTCGGCGCCGCATCGTGTTGAATTGCTGTGGTGTACTGAATTTGAACGAGCGTCCATTGAAATTGACTTCCCCCTGAAAACTTTGCATCTGCCCTCGCTGAACCGGTGGGGTCAAACGCGAATTTTGCAAGTTCGCTGCTTTTTGGGCGTGTTGGAAATCCTCGAACGAATCAAACCTCTGTACCTGGCCGTTGATATTGATACTGCCTTGAAACTGAGTCGCTCCAGATCGCAGGTCGTCACGCGTTTTCTGGTTGGGTGACTCGAGATTCTGACGAGCAAAGAAGTTTTGCATCATCTGTTCGAATTGAGGAGCGGAATTGGGAAGATTGAGATTCAATGCGTGTGAGTGTTCAACAAAATTTTTCCACTGTTCGACAAACGGTGGGTCCATGGCGAGATTCTTTCTGCCACCAATCTGATTCACGAATTGCGAGAAACACTTTGGCGAGTCGGTCTGCCATACCGGCAATTGCGTCTGCACTGGTTGCCCACCACCGGTATCTGGAAAACCAACTTGGCCGAGAAACGCTTTCTTGCCGCGGGCGGCAAGGATTGTAGGTACGTTCGGTTGGCTGCCATTTTCAATCAAAATCTGTTGAAGGCCCTGAGGAGTCAGAGCGATTGCGTCCCCCGATTCGCCATGGTTGTAACGTCGCAGGTCGACTCGTCCCTCAAACACGAAACCCTCTTGGCCAAGTTCATCCACGTTCAGTTGTAGGGCGGTGCCCGGTATTACGTTCCAGAAGGAGTCAGATGTTTTCAGCTGAAAGGAATTTCCCCCACGATCGGAAGTATCGAGGTGAACTATGCCACGGTCCACAATCAACAAATCATGACGGACCAGGTTGCCGGCAAATGGCCCCTCAAAAAACAGAACAGTTCCACCGTCCATAGCGAGTCGACCGCCCGGGTGAGCGGTGTAGATGGGACCTGCCCCAATTCTGCGGTTAAGGTTTGCCGCCTGATCTTCCGCTAGCTTTGCACCTGTCCAATTGGCAAAAGTTGGAGCCATCGGGGTGTCTGATTTGGGTTCCAGTTCACGTTCAAAATCACGCTTCAGCCCGGTCTCCTCACTGGTCGATCCGAGAAGGGTATCACTCTGTTGAATTCGGGGCATTACCTTGGGCTGATCGCGATTTTCGGGGGGCAGCCCTTTTGTTTCCCCTGACCTCGCTACCGTATTTTCTTTTCGTGTGGGCGCAGTTGTGGAGATAATCTTGCGTGCCTGACCCATGTTTTCTGGACGTTTCTCAGTTCCCAGTCGTTTCTCAGTTCCCAGTCGTTTCTCAGTTCCCAGTCGTTTCTCAGGGGCAGACATACCTTCGGCTCGAGGCGAGAGTTGGGGGCTCCTGAAATTAACCGTCCATGCGGCCGCTCCCAGAAGCCCAAGTAAAGTGGCGGCCAGAGAAATTCCAATCGCCAAGGTAAGCTTGGACATTTGATGAGATTTGAATCGTGCTGGTGAACGCGTCAACGACTGGATTTGAATGAAATCAGGTGTGTGCTGGGTCACTTGGGTTGGTAGACAATTCCCATCACTTGGATGCATCGCCCGTGTCATGCAATCTTCAATGAACGATTCGTGTTCGTGATCCTCCAGAGACTCCAACTGAAGCAGTGCATCCAGCCTTTTCTCATCAGTGACTTGCCTGGCGAATGCCTCGTTGTTTTCAAATAACAGCAGCAGTTCGCGCAGTTCGTGGTCCGAGCATTCCGGAAACGCTGTAAGCTGCCTGAGTTTGGAATGAAACTCAGAAGATCTCATAGCTCGCTCCCGGTACGTTCACGAATGCAGTGCGCCAGTGCTTGGCGAATCCTCAGCAGTGCCATTCGAATGGAACTACTCTTTTGAGACCGTGCTACAGCGATCGACTCGGCAGACTGTGAGTCGAAGTAAAACGCGTTGAGGAGTTGCTGTGAACGGGATGGCAGAGCGGCAATGCACTGCTGCAGTGCTTCCCGGATCTCAGAAGACTCGGGAAATCCGGAGTGACCTTCACTGGATACCACTTGCCGCATGATCATGAATTCCAGCATTTGTTGGTTATTTTTCCGTTCTCTGGATAACTTTCTCAGGTAATCGACAGTTTTGTTGCGTGCCATTGTCCAGAGCCAGCTTTTAAAAGCGGACGCCTCTTGCAATTGGTCAAGCTGCTGGATAGCGGTCACCAGCACATCCTGGGCGATGTCATCAGCGATCGTTCGATTGCCAGTGCGGCGAACCAAGAATTGCCTGAGATCAAGTTGATATCGCCGAACTAAAGCTTCCATCGATTCACGACACCCAGTTTGGGCTCGTCGAACCAGGACTCGCTCATCGACGTCCGGATTTTCGAGTTGAGTTAGCATGCTGTTGATAAGTCGTAGACGGGTCGCGTCTGTCACTGAGAATATCCCAAAAGAACTCAAATTTGCCTGAATTCGATCTTCGCTTCACCAATGACGCGTCACATGGCACCGACTGGCCACGTTGAACATGCGCTGCCATCTTACCGAGTTTTCCTTCAAGTCCAAGCATATTTTGTGTTTCTGGCTTGGAGTGTTTAGTAAAAGGGATGACTGGTAGTGAGGTGGCAGTGATCTGAATGGCTAGCGATTTGGACTCGGAAAGAGTCGTTGTTGACAACACAGCAGACGTCCCGCGTGAGTAACACCGAAGTCCAAATACCAGTTATGGAACGTCAGAACCTGAATGATTCTGAAACACTTTCAGGCCTCATGCCGCAAAGAAGATTCAACTTGAGATCACCCGGGAGTAGTCGGACTGTAAATGGCTCGCAGTCCAACTCACAATGCATCCTGAACTCTTCAAGGCGGTGGGATGGACAGCCCTCTGCCAGTACTGCCAACGGATTGGCCATGCGGGCTGAATTCTCACTACCTTGGATGAGCCTCTGGTCATCGGGTCGCGTGTGAGTTGACCGCGACCGCACGGGTCGAGGAAGGCTAATTTGAGTGATCGGTTGAATTACGAATCCGCCCTGAGATACCCGCCGCAGACCAAACCTGGCTCCGCAAATTCGATGGGTTTCTGCAGCACCAGGTCCAGAACCGACGTTTTCAACGTTTGACGTGGTAGAACATTTTCAGGCGGGATTCATCGTCATTCATGGCTCTTACGACGGGTTCCAGCGGGGCAGGGGAGAGCGGAATCCTTGGGCGGGTTGCAGTAAACAGGAATCAGATTTCAAATTGGGGATACAGACTAGGTTAGTCCATCATTAATTCGCGGATGAGAACGTAATGAAAAGTTGTGTACTTGCTTACTCCGGTGGCCTCGATACCTCGGTAATTCTCGGCTGGCTCCAAGATCAGGGCTATGAAGTCCACGCCGTTTACGTTGATCTCGGGCAGCCTTGCGAAAACCGAGAAGAGATCATGCAAAAGGCCCGCAATGGCGGAGCAGTTTCATCAAGACTGATCGATGCCCGTGAAGAAATGTGCCGGGATTTCGCATTCCCTGTACTCGCATGGCAAGCCAAGTATGAACAAATTTACCTGCTTGGCACATCGATCGCCCGACCTCTGATCAGCAAAATATGTCTTCAGGTTGCTCGAGAAGTGGGTGCAACGGCTTACGCTCATGGTGCCACTGGCAAAGGGAATGACCAATGCCGGTTCCAGCTTGCAGCCGAAGCTCTGGACCCCAATGTACAGATGATTGCCCCATGGCGAATCAAGGAGTTTCGTGACGCGTTCCCCGGTCGTACCGAGCTGATCGCCTATTGTGAGAACAAGAACATTCCAGTCAAAGCATCAACCGCGAAACCTTACAGCAGCGACGAAAATGTTCTGCACATCAGTTACGAGGCTGGTCAACTCGAAGAACTAGATGTCAACGGCGTGGAAATGGTTGATTTTGGAATGGGTGTCAGTCCAGAGGAAGCACCGGATGTCGCCGAAGCTGTCACGATCGGGTTCGCCTCGGGCGTCCCTGTCTCGTTGAATGGACAACAGGTATCAGCTTTGGAAATGGTCGAGCAACTGAACCAAATTGCCGGTCGCAACGGAGTTGGACGGATTGACATGGTTGAAAACCGTTTCGTAGGAATGAAAAGCCGTGGTGTCTATGAGTCCCCTGGGATGACCGTGCTCTACGACGCACTGATGTATGTAGAGCAACTGACGATGGATCGTGATTTGATGCACCTCAGAGATAGACTTGCTCCCGAAGTTGCCGAAATGGTTTACTACGGCTTTTGGTACACTCCAAAAATGGACGCCTTGCTTTCTTTCATTCACGAGGCCCAACAGCCCGTGACTGGCGAGGTCACCCTGAAGCTCTACAAAGGCAACATCAGCGTCGATTCCAGAAGTAGTCCAAACAGCCTGTACGATGCAGAAATTGCCACGATGGAAGGTGGCGGCTCCTACAATCAAGATGATGCCGAAGGATTTCTTCGGATTCAGGGACTGCCAAGCCGTGTACAGGGTACCGTTCGGCCACGACAGTACTAACGGCTGGTTGATTTCTACGATTGACCGCCTGCCACCGCGGCATCGACGAGCAGCACAACGATGCCGTACCAGGCATCGCTGTGAGGGATCGCCGATAATCAATCAAGCACATCATCTGACAAACGTTCACCGCCGTTCGCGGTGATCAAAGCTTCGAGCAAGATCGGATCGGTAGCTTCCGAAATGAAGTGTCCCCTTCCATCAACAGTGGCTACAGAGAAACCGCCATCAAGGACACCACCAAGTTGAGCGTAACCTCTTACTTGAAGACTTTGCACCTGAAAATCAATCGGCTCTGTCCAAAACCCTCCCCCCTGTCCGATAAGCTCGGTCTCTATCAGTAGCAGTGTTTGCCCCGTGTCATCGGTCACTTGGTCAGGTGACAATGGACCCGTAACTGGAAATAGCGTGCCCGGGCCTGTGATTAAAAAATAGTCCGATTTCTGACTGCCAGCGAAGCGTGACACCCTCTGATTCTGAAATACCAAGGGTAATCGATAGCAGACTTCCATATTCGCAGCTGAATTCCAAGCCTGATCCACGTTGTATTTGCTATACAGCATGTTCTCGTTCAGATACGGCAAAATCAAAATGCGCCATGAATGCTTATTGCCCCCAACGGTGAACACGGGTGGTGGATAGGTTCCATGGTCACTCGCATAGGCATTCAACGCAGCTGAAATTTTTCTTAAATTTGAAATGGAATCGGCACGCCCACGATTAGCAGTCATGCGTTGCACCGTACGACCACCAGCTCGAATCAACAGATAACCAACGCAAGCCAGGACTACCATAAAAAATCCGGCCCCGATCAGCAGTGGCACAGAATACTTGCGCGGACGTCGGGAAGTCTGTTGTTCCGAAGTGTCAAAATCAGGAATCTGAATCGCCTTGCCACAGGTCACACATGTACCATCGTGGCCGCTGTAACAATCATCTACCTGCGTTGAGGTCTGACAATTGGGACAAGTAAATAGAAAGGGCATGATCAGTACCAAATCGATTGCAGAAATAGGGTGTTGAAAATGGAAAGACAGCTTGACGCGTCTGCTGGATCCACCGACAAGTCTCTGCTGAAATCACTGGATTAGGGGCATGCCGGTACTCAGAGTTTAACAAATGGAACTGAACTTGCATAAACTCATAAGCATCGCTCCACTGCCCATTCACCAGCCATTTTAGATTTGGAGCTCACACATGCGAGTTGTCCTGCAAAGAGTCACTTCCGCGAAAGTCGTTGTCGACCAGAACACCGTGGGCCAAATCCGTCATGGCTTGCTCGTTCTGATAGGAATTGCAAAAGGAGACACCACGGCTGAGGCTGACTGGCTCGCGAAGAAAACCTCTGAACTTCGAATCTTTGAAGACGACAACGCTAAAATGAATCTTTCCGTTGTCGATACCGGTGGGGCAGCCCTTGTGGTCAGCCAATTCACGCTGCTGGCTAACTGCCAGAAAGGACGCCGCCCAGCATTCACGGAGGCAGCGGCACCAGAACATGCCAACCAACTTTACGAACACTACGCCGAAGCACTCCGTGCTCAGGGAATCAGAGTAGAGCAGGGCACTTTTGGTGCAGACATGCAGGTTTCATTGACCAACGATGGCCCGGTCACCATTGTGATTGATCGAGAACCATGAAACTAATTTCGGTGTCGAGGAGGCGTCATATTCAACGCCAAGGCATCCACTTTTCAAAATCAATGCCTTGCCTCGGTTGGGCAATGTAAGTCTGCTCCTGACGTGTACGATTTCGGATCCGATCCGCCACACCTCCGTCCCCCCAAGCAAGCCACAGCAAAATGAAAAGCTTGCCGTAAACAGAAATATTGCCGAGCTTACTCTTGCTGAAAAACTTCAATGCAGTCCCAAATGACTTCTTCAAGCGGAAGCCATGACTCATGTCGATACTCCAGATCTCATCCATACAAAGATGCACGGTAAAACCAAGTACCACAGCGAGACTTTTATAAATACGGACTGCCTCACTTTGACAAGGCATCAACAGATACGCCAACAAGCCTGCAGATGCCGCCGCTGGAATACTGTGCCACATTCCACGATGCACCGTGTAACGCTTGAAAAATTCGATCGCGACAAATCTGATTCCCAAGTAAAGCAGCATGGCTGCCAAAGCCATCGCTTCATGCGAAAAGCCAAGATCCTTGAATCGCTCGATCATCAGGATGGGAACAATCGCTGCGACAAACATGCTTGTCTCTCGCAATGGAACGCCAGAATCACTGTCCAAGTCTGGTAGCATCCCACTGACAGCACACAAACCGCCAGCAAGCATGCCATTCTCAATCGACATCGACTGCGTAGCGATCCCCCAATAGCCGTACCCAATTCCGACCAGGGTGCTTCCGGTAATGTGTGACTTGAAATCAGCCAAGGCAAGCTCGACGCTAGAGAATGGATAACAGAGGAAATCAAAGCCAAAGCTTCTCAGCTCGTGCAAGACCTCTCATCTGGGTCATATAAAAAGTCATTGCTTCACGCCAAGCCGAATTGCCACCAAACTGGCTCGATTGACCTTCGACTGATCTCCCACTGTCGCTATAGTCCGACTACCGATGGGCTCTCACGCTATTGCTTGCAATTGAAACGCCTTTCCTAAACTAACTTCCTGCGCCTTATTTTTTGCACGGATGCAACAGATGGAGACTTATGACATCATCATGCTGGTCGTCATCGTCGGTGCGACATTGTTTGGTGCGATTAAGGGCTTTGCTTGGCAACTGGCATCCATTGCGTCGATCGTGATCAGCTACATGGTTGCCTACAAATATCGAGAGCCTATCAGCGAGTCCATACAAGCGGATCCGCCTTGGGATCGCTTCCTCGCCATGCTGATTTTGTACATTGGCACCTCACTCCTGATTTGGGTCGCTTTTCGCATGGTGCGCGGTAGCATCGACCGCATGAAATTGAAAGAATTCGACCGTCAGATCGGTGCTTTATTCGGTCTGGCAAAAGGTGCCTTGTACTGCACTTTGATCACCTTATTCGCGGTCACGCTCTCAGGTGACCGAATTCGCGAAGCCGTTGTGCAAAGCAAGAGTGGCAACTACATCGCGAATGTGCTGAACCGTAGCGATTCGGTCATACCCGAAGAACTGCATGAGGTGGTCCAACCCTATCTCGATCGTTTCAACACGAAATTTGACGAAACGGAAGACAATTCGACGACCGCGACGGAATGGATGGCAGAAGGCGCCCGGGACCTGAAATCGAAATTTACGGGTAATGGCTCCAAGGGAAGCATTCTTCAGCCCGCCGGCACGGCCATCCGCCCCGCTACGGGAGCAACGTCTTGGCCCAACCAACAAGCCATGCAGCCAAGCGGAAATGGCTTTCAACGTTGAGCCTCAAACCATGACTGACGTCAGCATCAACGCAATCTCCTGAAGCTCAAGTTGCTGACCCGTCACACGACAGGACGCACCGAGTGGAATCATGATTTGCTAAGCTGACTTATCTTTGCACCGCGAACGAGTTAGCATCGGGGCAAAGCAGCAAGCCAGAAGTCAAATCGACTTCAATACATGGTTTCAGCCACCCCGAATACAACATAAGGGTCATTATCGGACGTTGGTAATACGACAAAAACGCCGTTAAATCGATAGCCGATCGTTGCACCGCTTCGGTCAACCTGCAGCTTCAGCACTCGCTGCAGGCCAATACAGACTCCAGCTCAGTTCGTTTTGTTCGCTTGCCAGACGTCAACAACAGTGATGACTTCATTGTGAATCTGCCGCGCACAAATACGGATCAATTCCCGAGCCTGAGGCCCGATCTGAGCCGAGGAAGACAATGACAACGTTGCTCAAGAACAGCAGCGATGATTGATAGCGGCAACGATAAAGATCAGCAGAAAGACAAAACGCGGGCTGTGATTAAAACCGTGATTTAAGAAAACGCATTGGCTGCAATTCATTGCAGCCAGCGGATTGATGAGGATCTAGGAACTTGGCCGCATCCTGAAAATCACGCTTCAGCCGGTGTTTCTTCCAGAAACACGCCAATGCGTCGAAACTTCTCATAGCGTTCGTCAACCAATTCATCTGTCGTTTTGGCTTCCAATTCTCCCAGTGTGCGGGACAAATAAGACTTCAGCCGCGACGCCATTTGATGGTGGTCACGATGAGCACCGCCCAAAGGTTCCTGCAGCACATCATCGACCACTCCTAGCCGTGACAAATCATCACTTGTAAATCGCAAGGCAGCAGCAGCTTTAGGGGCATGCTCATGACTTTTCCAAAGAATTCCCGCACAACCTTCGGGACTGATGACGCTGTAGTAGGCATGCTGCAAAACCGCAACGCGATCACCAACCCCAATACCCAAAGCCCCACCCGAACCACCTTCCCCAATCACGATGCAGATGACGGGCGTCTTCAAGCGGCTCATTTTAAACATGCTTTCAGCGATCACCTGTGCTTGCCCGCGTTCTTCAGCGCCTATACCTGGATAGGCCCCTGGAGTATCAATGAAGCAAATGAGAGGCAGCTGATATTTCTCCGCAAGACGCATCTTGCTCATCGCCTTTCGGTAGCCTTCCGGATGTGCACACCCAAAATGGCAGGCTGCCCGCTCTTTGTAGGTTCGCCCCTTCTGGTGCCCGAGCACCATGACTTTGAAACGATCAAGCTTGGCAAAACCCGCCAGCATTGCTCGATCATCGCCAAAGTGCTTATCACCGTGCAACTCGACAAAATCATCGAAGGCAAGGTTCAGATAGTCTCGTGTGTACGGCCGGTTTTTATGACGTGCAACCTGCACGGTCTGCCACGCGTCCAGCGAACTGTAAGTTTCCCTGAGTTGCTTGACTAACTCTAACCTGAGAGTCCGAATCTCATTCTCGATATCGCCACTGCGGTCTGTTTCGCGTTCGAGCAAAGCAATCCGATTTTCGAGATCAGCAATATCATTTTCAAATTCCAATCCAGGACCGGCACTCATATCAACTCATCACTTTCAAGCTTTTGTTTTTATTGTAAATGCTGTCACCAGCATCTCACTGGCAATTTTTTGGGAACCGCTTCACAGCCAACTCTGTTTTCGCTTTCCCTTATCGAATCCCATTTTCGACGATCAGAAATCACTACCCGTCGAGGCCCGGATCTGGTTGCCCTTTACGCAGCATATCGTCGGCACCCTTGATACCAGGCATCGAATCAAAAACGCTTACCTCGGGTCTTCTCGGCCTCTTCCTGAAAACTTGGGTACCCCGAAAGACCTTCAGGAATTCCCACATCGATGCTGGCCTTCCATCCTGTTTCTTGGCCATCATGCTCTTGACCAAGTCGGCAAACTCACGAGTCACATTGTCATTGTGAACAATTGGACTGGGAATGGATGCATTGAGATGTTTTGACAGCAGGTCATTCGGCGTGTCACCTGTATAGGGCGGCTTGCCCGTACAAAGCTCATACAAAACACAGCCGAAAGCATAGACATCAGTACGTTCATCACACTTTTTCTTGCGTATTTGTTCGGGAGCCATGTAACTGCGAGTTCCTTTGGCAACCTTGCTCTTGAACAATTGACCAAGAGCACCTTTTTTCTTTTCAGCGATCGTGAAGTCAATCAACTTGACGGTGCCGTCACGGCCGACGAGGAAGTTATCCGGCTTTACATCAAGATGGATCCAATTCTTGGTATGCATGTAATACAAACCCTCAGCCGACTGCTCAACAATACGGTCGAGCATGAACGCCAGTGAATCAGGACCGCGACGCAATGCCTGTTTCATGTTCATTTCACTGAACAACTCCATCACCAAGCAGGGGCGTCCTGAATCCTCGCGATATTCCATGACATTGATCACGCGAGGATTCTTGAGATCTTTAGCGACGTTGTACTCGTGTTTGAGCAGTGTAATTTCGCTTTTGTTGGTCGACAGCGACTGTTTCAGCATCTTCAGGGCAACTCGCCCGTGCTCATGTTCTTCGATCGCCTCCCAAACCTCGGCCGTACTTCCCACTCGAATCAGGCGAGCAAGTCGGTAAGGCCCAATAAAATCGCGACTCTTGGTCATGTTGTCTTTCGGATGCCGGGGATCGAAACGGGGAAACCTGGGGCTGATACTTCACGCAGGCCCAATGTCCCCCGCGCCCATCTATGATAGTTGAGGAAATCGGAAACCTGAAAGGCCACCCCGGCACAACATTCCCGAAACACGAGCCAGATCTTGAAAATCGCGTGCCCTACCCTGTTCCTGTGATGACTTGGGGATCTGTCAAATCTACCCAACAGCGGCTTAAATGCGGAAAACCAACAAATCCCGAGAACTGGGATCCGATCAGTTTTTCGCAATCTGGTCCAGATAAACTTCTCGGACCCGGGTGGTCATCGTTCGGTGATCAAACTGCTCGGTAAACCTCCGCTGACCCTCTTGCCCCAGTTGTTGACGCAGATCCCCATCCAAAGCCAGTTTTTCGAGAGCTTGCGACAACGCCGAAACATCCTGAGCAGGAACCAGAAATCCTGTCTGCCCGGTGATCGTTACCTCCCGAGCCCCATCAACGTCGTAGCTGACAACAGGCAAGCCAGCAATCAACGCCTGCGGCAAAGCTCTCGCAAGCCCTTCGCGGTAAGAGGCATGGACCAAAGCATCCATTCCACCGATCAACTTTGGTACTTCACTCGGTGGCACGAGTCCAGCAAAGACAAAGTGCTTTGACAAACCGAGTTCTTCAATCTGATGCGTGAGTGACTCTCGCAAAATTCCATCGCCTACCAGCAGAAAACGAACATTGGGCTGACTTCTCACGACAGGGATAGCAGCATTGATGAGGTCCTGATGCCCCTTGAGGTGGAATAACCTCGCAATTTTTCCAATCACCACATGTTGATCTTCAAACCCGTACGCTCCACGTACAGCGGCGCGATGATCTTTGGCTTGGGTAAATGGCTCAACATTCATACCGCTGTAGATCGTCGTGAATTTTTCACGAGGAGCCACGCCAGCCTCAACCATTAATTCAGTCATGGCATCGGCAACTGAGATCAAGTGGTGACAGCGAGCTGCGGCCCACCGCTCACAGCTCCGAAAAAATGCCCTTGCCAAAGACGATTGGTACGGATGAAACGGTGCTCCATGAATCGTATGCACCACTGCCGGCACACGCTGTTTCCATGCTGCTCGTCGGCCCAACAGTCCACCCTTGGCACTATGTGTGTGCACAACATCAGGCTTGTATTCCATCAATGCTTGACTGATTTCACGACTGGCCAACCAATCCCACTTGGGATGGATATCGCGACGCAAACTGGGAAGCACCTTCACTGGCAACTCCCCTGCCCTGCCCTGACTCAAAAGGTCACCCTCAGGCCCCAACGCTGGTCCGGTAATCAGCAGCACGTCATCGCCATGTTCCCGCATCAAACCGAGACAATTGAGAAGCGTATTTTCCTGTGCTCCACCGATGATCATGCGGGTGATAACGTGCGCAATCCTCACTTCATGTTCCCTGAAAAAAGAACGTCTCATAACAGTTCACGCTGCGACGCATCAATGAAAGCACAATCAGTACGTGACTGGGTCGCTACGGGATGCCACAGCATGGTTGCTGAAAACTGACATGGCAATGCGAAAGCTCCAAATTGAAACTAACAGCCAAAAAAAAGGCGTCCTGCCACATGGGCAGAACGCCAAAAATGCCGTATCAGCCAGCGATGTTATTCCTCAAGATCCAAACTCGACCCTTCGATATCCCAACTGCTGCTGCAGTCGATTGACGATCGAAGTGTGCATTTGGCTCACACGCGATTCGGAAAGATCGAGCGTCGCTCCGATCTCTTTCATGGTCAGTTCTTCATAATAATACAGAATGATGATCAATCGCTCGTTACGATTGAGACCTTTCGTGACAAGCCTCATCAGATCATTTTTCTGTACACGACGAGTCGGGTCTTCACCCTTCTTGTCTTCCAGAATATCGATCTCACGCACGTCTTTGTAGCTATCCGTTTCGTACCACTTCTTGTTGAGTGAAACGACACCAACGGCGTTGGCATCGGATTGCATTTTCTCGACTTCCTTTACCGGCATTTCCATCTGCACGGAAATTTCCATAACAGTGGGTGCTCGGCCAAGGCGTGTTTCGAGCGTTTTCTTGGCAACGGCGAGTTTACTGGCTTTGCTACGCACAAGTCGTGGCACCCAGTCCATGGTGCGGAGTTCGTCTAGCATTGCACCTCGAATACGAGGCACGCAGTAGGTTTCGAACTTGACACCGCGTTCCATGTCGAACGCGTCGATGGCATCCATCAGTCCAAAGATCCCTGCGCTGATCAAGTCATCCAACTCAACGCCATCAGGCAGTCGCTGCCAGATTCGTTCTCCGTTGTAACGAACCAGTGGCATGTATCGCTCAACCAGGCGGTTGCGAAGCGATTCGTAATCTAATGAGTCCTTGTTGAGCTTCTTGAACGTCGTCCAGACTTGCAGGATCTCGTCGTCGGCTGTGGCTGTCGCTGCCATCCAATCCTCCGTGATGGTTATAAATACCGCGGCATCTTACCGCGAAGAACAATCGAATCTTCGACCCGACTATTCGGTCATGATTGCTTTGCAGTCTCGACAGCATCCTTGCTGTTAAAACTCCGCCGCGGTTTATTCTAAACGTTCCATTGGAGACATTTCTGTCCCTCAGTCACGCGTCGAACCTTTCTCTGTAAGTTCCGTGTCACTCAGTTCCTCTCGGTACCATTCAACACGCTTACGAAACGCCTGCTCGACTGCATCGCGGACGAGGACGTCTGCGATCCACCCTGCCATACCACCAACGACAGCAAAGACTGCCATAGCGGTGATTGCTTCCAAGGCAACGCTGCCCGTAGGTTCACCAAGGAGTGCGCCGCGAAATGCGACCAATCCCATTGCCAGTGCACCAAGTGAGGCTGCGAAGCTGCGGAACAATGTTTCGACAGTGGTATGAGTTTCAAGCGAGTATGTTTCCTAAGTTAAGCAACCGGTTGCTGAAAGATTACGCTCAAGTCGTTTTCGTTCAGCGCGAGTTGCTTCCTTTCTGTCTTCGGCGAGCCGACGTACAGTACGTTAGCTCTTTTCTGTCTTTATGCTGCATTTATTGTTGGAACTGACACTTTTGCCGTCAATAAACGAGACATCAACATTTCGGCCTCAGCGGGGGCAATATCATCAGGCACCTGCTGACCATTTGTAATGTAACTCAATGGCATTCCACTGAATTGCTCACTGTTTGCGAGCGTTGAAAGCACACCAACGGTACCGGGAGCCTCATCCAGCTTGGTGAGGATTGCGGCTGTTGGGCGTACGGGTGCAAAACCTTTAAGTGCCAGGCGAGTTGACGCAGCAGAACTGGTCGAATTGAGCACAAGATGCGTTTCATCCGGCTGCGCACTTCTGAGCAGTTCCACCAACTGATCAATTCTTGCGTCACTCTTGGGACTTCTTCCAGCGGTATCGATCAACACCAGATCCACATCACCTAATCGGTTCAGAGCAGGCTGCATTTCATCCGGTTTTTCGACAACCTGCATCGGTAAATCCATGATCTCGGCGTAAGCCTTGAGCTGCTGCACGGCTGCAATTCGAAAAGTGTCAATCGTTAGCAGGCCAACACGTCGTTTCGCTTCAATCCGAAATCCTGCTGCAAGTTTCGCCACGGTGGTTGTTTTGCCGACACCTGTCGGACCCACGAGAGCAACCACACGTCGTTCACCGGGGTGCGTCAAAATAGGGCTTCCAATTCGCAATTCCCGAAGCACTGTGCGCTGAAGATGCTCCAGCCACGGGGTGCCGGCAGCCATTGGTCCACTGGCGGCTTCACCCATGCTTGCTGCAAAACTGACCGTCGTATTTAACCATCGGTCCACCTTATCCGCATCAACCCCGGCCGCCAGTAATTCCATCTGATAGGCCTGCAACTGCAATGGCAAGCCAGAATCTGTCAGTGACCGGACATCTTTCAACACAAGACGAGGCGCCAAGTCTGGCACAGGCCGCGAATCAATGCCCTGCCTGTTCAGGTTCATCGGGATGATACCATCATCGTCTCGTAATCCGGCAGTGACCTCGACGTACGTTCGGCCAAGCCATCCCATCCAGCCATCACGCACCTGTCGAGTGTGCAGCACAGCAGCCTCAGACCCCATCTGCTGACGGATCTGCTCCAGGGCCTCCTGCAAGTTTGCGGCTCGAAAGGTGCGAATGTGCATGGAATATTTGTGCTCTCTCAGCTGGTTCGGTTGGTTGTCATCTTGTGGTGCAGTAGTCATTGATCGCTAATCACACCATAGGATTCGATTTTTGTGTCCTGCGTAATCTCGTTGTAGGACAGCACTTTCAAGCGGGGCATCGAAGCATTCGTGATCTGTCTCAACCCAGGTCGGATCCGAGGACTCACCAACACAACTGGTGGATGACCTGCTGTAACAAGCTTCTTAACGCCTTCTTGAATTTTCTCGCAAGTGAGGTCTACGGCAGAAGGGCTCATTCGGACAAATAAACCTCGTTCCGTGTGTTCGATGCCGGCGGCAATGCGATCTTCCATGGCGGGATCGAGAGCAAGCACGTGCAAACGTCCGTCCTCGTCGCGGTATCGCGAAGAAATCGTGCGGGCAAGTCGATGACGCACATATTCGCACAACCAGACTGCATCCTTGGTTCTTCCAGCAAAATCGCCCAGCGTTTCCAGAATGATGCTCAGCTGCCGAATCGGAATGTCTTCTTTCAGCAATAAATGCAGCACTTGCTGCACTTCGCTGACCTTCATCACCCCTGGGATCAACTCATCAACGACGGTCGGCGAAGCTTCCTTCAATTCATCAATAAGATGCTTTGTAGCATCTCTTGAAAGCAATTCATCTGCGTGTCGCTTTGAAATTTCCTGCAGGTGAGTTGCCATCACTGCACCAGGCTCAACCGTCATGTACCCATAGATTGCCGCCTGCTCGCGCCTCATAGGATCGATCCAGACGGCCGGCTCACCAAAGGTGGGGTCTCGAGTGGCCTGTCCCTCGATCACCCCTGTCGTGTGACCACTATCGATAGCCAGTAACTGATTCGGCAACAAAGTAGCTTTTGCAACCTGACTGCCTTCGATTCGAATTTCGTAGTCCAGTTCACCGAGCGTCATTTCATCCCGCACTCTGACTTTGGGGAGAATGATTCCAAGATCAGCCGCAACAGCATTTCTGACACCGGTAATACGCTGCATCAAATCACCACCGCGGCTTGGATCCGCTAAACCCAACAAGCCCAATCCGATTGAAATTTCCATCGGATCGATGGTGAGAAAATCCTCAACTCGCTTTGGCGGAGGCGCCGCAGCCTCAGCCCTCTCGACTTCCGCCTGCACCGCCTCTGCATCCTGCCGACGTGCGGTCTGCCGATTCATAACTACTGCCAAACCGATACATCCCAGACCAAGCGTCGCCATAGGGATCGCTGGCAAGTTCGTTACAATCAAGAGTGTCAGGAAACCACCGGCGACGGCCAAGGCTTTGGGATTCCCAAGAAGTTGCTGCAAGAATTGAACAGGTAAATTTGCCTTTTGAGCGCTTCTGGTAACCAACAAACCAGCTGCAAGCGAGATCAACAAAGCCGGCACCTGGCTCACCAAACCATCACCAATCGTCAGTTTGGTGAACAGTGCTCCTGCCTCTGTGAATGTCATCCCAGCCTGCATCACACCGATGTACAAACCACCAATCACATTCACAATCGTGATGACGATACCCGCAATCGCGTCCCCGCGAACAAACTTACTGGCACCATCCATCGCTCCATAGAAATCAGCCTGAGCATTAATTTCCTGGCGACGTCGTTGGGCCTCTTTCTCATCGACCAAACCAGCGTTCAAGTCTGCATCAATCGCCATTTGGCGTCCGGGCATCCCATCCAAAGCAAATCTTGCAGCCACCTCACTAATTCGGGTCGCACCCTTCGTTATGACGATGAACTGAATCAGCACAATGATCACAAAAATGATCAATCCAACTTCGATCCTGTCGCCAGCTACAAATTCACCGAAACTCTTGATGACGCCACCGGCTGCTCCCATCCCCAGAGAATCAGCACCCGTCAAAATCAATCGCGTTGTGGCTACATTCAACACCAGACGAGCCAATGTTGTTGCTAGCAACAAAGATGGAAAAATACTGAATTCCAACGGCGTCGACACATAAACCGTTGTCAACAGCACAATGACGCCAACCGTAATGTTGGCGGCCAGCAGCATGTCCATCAACATGGGTGGCAGCGGAACGAGGATCACCACCAAGCAACCAATGATGCCTAATGGCAGCACCAAGTCTCGATAGCGCATCAATAGTTGCATTAATAATTCCTCGCCCTTGTCGAACGCATAACCTCTTTATGCGTGGCAGTGGGACAGTACTTGAATTTGCCTGCATGGGTCCAGAGAGGAAGCCAAGTTAAGAATCTCGGTTTCACGAGCAGTTTCACCCAGCGTTCATGAAGCAGATGACTTCATTTTCTGCGGAGCTGCAGGCAATGGATGCGAGCTGCAGGAAAATTTCATGAGCAGCGAGAACTGAGCCCGTCTCACGATTCTGTTGCGTACGGCTGCGAATACAAGACGTCAACAAACTTGACTGTCTTCATTGGCAATCCACGATCAATTCGACAGGCTGCGAGCATGGCATGAAAACGGCAGTCGCTGATCTTCATTGTCATTGCGACAGACACTTTTCCAGTGAAGCTACAATCGCTGGATGCTGTAAATGAGCATCACCTCGCTCTGCCCCATATTGCTGCAAGGCTTTTGCGAGTCGCTGCGTGACTACAGCACTGCCAGGTCTACGATAGAAGTTCAACAGTTCATCAGGATCCTGTTCAGCATCAAACAGCCATGGTTGGTCGTTCACGGACAACACCAGTTTGTAGCGTTCATCAACCGCACACACCCACTGCGGATTGGTGCCTGAGTTACGAAGAAAGGTCATCTGACCGCCCTCCCCTGCCCCATTCCCGACAAATTGCCCCGTCAAGTTACGGCCTTCGAATTCGTGGTCCGTTTCAATCCCTGCCAAGCCAAGCAGTGTTGGCGTCACATCCACGGTCCCCATTGGATGTGTGTACGTCTGCCCTGCTGGAATGCGTTTGGGAAACCGAATCAGCATTGGGACGCGGGCCGAGCCCTCATACGGATTACCTTTGTTCAATCGGTCATGCTCATAACAAAGATCTCCATGGTCAGATGTCATCATGATGATGGTTGAATCGAGTTTGCCACTCTCTTTGAGTGCAGCAAAAATCCGGCCCAAATTATCATCAATGCACTTCACCATCCCAAAGTACTGGCTCATCTGCGTTCCTCGGAACACGGCATGTTTCTTGTCGTTACCCAGCCACTTTGGGACTGCAACATTGTCGCGACCGTAAGTCCGCGGGGGCAGAAACCGCAGATGATCGTACATTCGATCATAGGGCGCCCTGACAGTATTCGGCCCATGAGGATCCGGATAACTCACAATCGTCAAGAACGGTTGATTTCCTGATTCAGCCATCAATTCGATGGCACGATCGGTGAGAAAGTCTGTTGAAAACGACTCTTTGTCAGCATTCGCTACCCCATAACTTAATGCACCTGACTTATCACGCGCGTCGACTTTCGCACCGTTTTTGGTTTGGGAAAACTTTTTCCAGTGCCCACGATTGAACATGTATGTTTTATTCTTGAAGCCGCCATCGATGCTGGGTGCCCACTCCGGTTTTCCGTCACCACCCAAATGCCACTTTCCAACGAAACTGGTCTGGTATCCACGATTCGCCATGACCTTGGCGAGCGTCGGAACATCAGCACGCAATTCAGCATTGTTCGTCGGCACACCTGTGTTCTGTGGATACATTCCTGTGATCATTGCCGCACGACACGGAGAACATACAGGTGCCGTCGCGTAGGCTCGTGTACACAACACTCCCTCTTTCGCAAGACGATCAAAATGGGGTGTTTCGACAACTGAGCCAGGCCCCCACATTTCTGCTTGCTCCGTGGACAATGTGTCACGATAGCAACCAAGCGTTCGGAAGTTGTGCTCATCCGTAATGATCACCAGCACATTGGGTTTGTCATCGGATCCATTAACAGAAATGTGCTCAATGCCGGCAACGCATCCAATGATGCAAAAGACCAAGGCGAATATTTTCATTTTTCCTCAACCCATTTTACGACTTGAAAGGGCAATCAGCACTTGGCACAACGTCTTCGGCAAACGCTTCAAGCACACTCACTCGACTACCAAGGTGCTCACTTACTCAAACCCCAGGCAATCGCGTTGGCCAACAAGACAGGCAGAACCTTTCCCTCAAAATCTTCTGTATTACCAAGCGATGTGTAGAAGGACTTTCCTCCATCAGCACGCTTGAATGTCCAAGCGATCGGCTCAGCAGGATGCCCTTCGACCTGCCCTCGCAGCAATACTTTCGTGCCTGGCATCAATGGTGAGACGCGGTACAGCGAACTTGTAGAGGAATACCTGAGCATAGCATCGATCCCCGTCACAATTGTGTGATTCAATTCTGCATCAGCAAACCCGATTTCAACTTGCAGATCATTCCCATGATGGTTGGTGTAATTCCCACCAAAGACTGTCTGATCAAAGTTCTTCCAGTCGGCCCTGCCCTCCGGTGGTTTTTTGTTTCGCAAGGAAAAAGCATGACTCGCAGTGCGAATCCCAATCACCGGTTTACCCCGTGAAATGAACCTTCGAATCAGGTCCAATTGCTCTTTTGGCAAGGTCCGGCGGCGGACACTAACCAACAACAGATCAGCAGTCTGTAAACTGTCGAGTCCGATCAAGCGGTTGCGATCATTCGGATCCTCTACAACGATCGTCGTTCGATAAAATTTTTCTTGATCTCCGGCGAAGTTCCTCAACGACTGCATTGTCTCGTACTCACGTTCAGCCACAAGCATGACGATGTGCGGCTTATCGGGTGTTTCCGCCTGACACAAATCGTCAGCGCGTCCGTGATTTTCCAGCTGCCAAAGGCAGAGACCAACCAGTAGCAAAAGCAATCGCATAAAGAACATCAGAATCACACCAGTTGCCGGGAAAATCGAGACAGAAGTCCCCATGATAACCTGAATACAAACGCCAGCGTCGAGGAAGCTCTCACCACACCATCACTCAGACACGGTTTCTGCACAGACGCGTCGATCGATTCCACTGAAAGACTGCCTTGAGAACAGCTGTGCAGTAGCAAACACTAACCCTTGCAAGGTAGATACCGCAGGGCAAGCACACCCTCGATTTTTCGAATCGAGTCGAGTGTCGCCTCGCTGATGTCATCATCCAAATCAATGATCGTGTAGGCGATATCACCTCGTGATTTATTCAACAGATCAGCAATGTTCAATTGCGATTCCGCGAGAATCGTGGAAATCTGGCCTACCATGTTTGGCACGTTCGCATTGGCAATCGTGATTCGGCTGCCACCGTTTCGTGGCATGAACGCTTCGGGAAAGTTGACCGAATTCCTTACCGTCCCATCTTCTAAAAACTCTCGCACGCTATCTGCCACCATGACGGCACAATTTTCCTCTGCCTCGGCAGTTGATGCTCCCAAATGCGGAAAGGAAATGACTTTCGGGTGCTTCAACAACGCTCCGGTGGGAAAATCAATCACGTACGAATGAAGGTGGCCACTGTCCAGCGCGGCCAAGACAGCCTCGTCATCACAGATACCACCGCGGGCAAGATTCACGAGCACGCCGCCTTTGGGCATCATTGCAATACGCTCGGCACTTGCCAAGCCACGTGTCGCATCCAGCAATGGCACATGCACAGAGATTGCATCGCACTGACTGAACAGGTGATCAATGCTGACTGCCTTCTCAACCCCACTGGAGAGTTGCCAAGCACTTTGGACGGAAATCAGAGGATCATATCCAACGACTTTCATGCCAAGCGAAAGTGCGGCATTTGCAACACGCAGGCCAATGGCTCCGAGTCCAATCACACCGAGTGTCTTGGAAGGCAATTCGTATCCAACAAAATTTTTCTTTCCGGATTCAACAGCCGTTGAAATCTCGGCATCGGTTCCATCAAGGCCATCAGCGAATTGCATTGCTTCCGCGATATTCCGCGAAGCCATGAGTAACCCAGCCAAAACCAACTCTTTCACAGCATTGGCGTTCGCGCCTGGGGCGTTAAAGACAGGCACACCCAAGTCAGTCATTTTGTCGACAGGAATGTTATTGACACCTGCACCAGCTCGTCCAATCGCAGCAACACTCTCTGGAATTTCCATATCGTGCATTTTGTACGACCGAAGCAACACGGCATCGGGCTGGCTGACCTCCGACGCAACTTCGTAACTCTCACGTGGCAATCGCTGAAGCCCTTTGACGGAGATATTGTTCAAAGTGAGAATTTTATACATGGTTCGACTGGTTGCTTTTGATTGATTGAAGAAGATGGAAAGAAAAATGAACTGCGATCTGGCTCAGCCATTCTTTGCAGCAAAATCCTTCATGAAATTTGCGAGAATTTCTGCGCCTTCTCGCGGCATCGCGTTGTAGATGCTTGCGCGAATACCACCAACGCTTCGGTGACCTTTCAAACTCACCAGCGAATTTTCAGCTGCTTCTTCAATGAAACGATTCTGCAAATCATCATTGGGCAACGTAAATGTTACGTTCATCAACGAACGACATTCTGGTACCGCATGGCCCTTGTAAAATCCAGCATTTGCATCGACAGCATCGTAAACCAGTTGCGATTTTTCCTGATTCTGTTTTTCCATCGCTTCCAGACCACCGACGTCATCCGCCAACCACCGGGCAACCTTGCCCAACACATAAATTGCAAACGTCGGAGGCGTGTTCCACATCGATCCACCCGCTGCATGATTTCGGTACTGAAGGTAGCCTGGCAAAGACTCGCTACCGCGTTCCAACAAATCACGCCGTATGACTACAACTGTCACGCCCGCAGGCCCAGCGTTCTTCTGTGCACAGGCATAAACCAGACCATACTTATTGATGGGCAACGGACGACAAAGAAAGTCGCTCGACGCATCACTGACCAAAGGAACCGAGTCAGGACAATCAGGCTCCGTCGCGTATTGAACACCCTGAATCGTCTCGTTGCTGCAATAGTACAAATAAGCAGCATCATCGCTAACCTGAAAGTCCCCAGAAGAGGGAACGCGGTCGTAATTGGAATCTTTGGCGTCGTAAATGGCTTCGACATTGCCTTCTTTGCGACCTTCAACGATCGCTTTTTTGCCCCAAGAACCGGTCAACAGATACTGTGCCGTTGCATCCGTACCACGGAGTAGATTCGCTGGAATCATCGAAAACTGCAACGCGGCACCACCCTGCAGGAAAAGCACGGCATAGTCATCTGAGACTCCCAGAAGTGATCGAAGCGTTGCCTCCGCCTCCTCCATAATGCCTACAAAAGGCTTGCCGCGGTGACTTAACTCCAGCAAGGATGCACCGGCACCGGGCAAACAGAGGAATTCTTCCTGAACCTGCTGCAAGACTGGTAACGGCAAGGCAGCGGGCCCAGCTGAAAAATTAAAGGCTCGCTGAGCGGCAGCGTTAACGCTCATTTTAGTGCTTCCTATCCTGAAAAAACGACTGGCAAGGACGACGCCTCAGCCTTGGGGTAAACGATCAGCGAGGATTCTAAACTTCCATTGTTCAATCGGGAAGGTTGCGACAACCAGACAGCGGCAATCAGCCGCGGAAGGTTGCAAAAACCCGATAAATGGCGATCGAATGCGTGAAAACGAAACATTCAGTCGGCCGATTCAGCTTAGGGATGACCCAATGGTCCAGCGAAGCTTGCCTCGAAGTTGCCGAGAGACTCGGGCTGGGATAAAAATCCAGCTTTCTTAGTTACCTGAGCATCCTCGGGGGCCTCTCCGCACCTGCTAGAAGCCGAACTCCTTCAACCAAGCATCGACCTGCTGTTCGTTGACCACACGATTGGGCTTTTCGTTACCCTCGACCACTCTGCCCTGCCCTGCCCCATCTCGTGACTTACAAGCCGATGCAATCTTGCCATCCAGAAGATCATCCAGCCAAGGCTGTGAATCACAGAAACCACAACCACGACGCTTGGCAGCCGCCTGTACACGATGATCGGATGAAACCACCATCAAATTGCGGGGTGCCGTGTGCGATGCAATCAGCTCCTCAAGCAAATCATCTGCTTCGGGATACTCAACCGCAAACCGCACCGTAACTCCCTCTACCAAGAAACTGCTGGGCCGACCTTCCGGAGGCTTCGCCGCATCAAAGACAACGCATGTATTTTCCTTTTGTCGGTCCGTCAGATGCTCCACCAACCTGCGAACCAGATTCATTCGCTCTCTCTGCAACCAACGACCATCAGGATCACGATTCGGTGCAGCAACTGGCGCAAGAACATTGTAACCATCAATCAGTAGTAATAGAGACAACCGTCAGACTCCTGAATCAATGCCAAGACACGATGAACCCTCCACGCTTGCGTGCAGAGGCCAGCTACCTGCTGTCGCAACTCCGGGCCGCCAAGTCAGCTATCTTGCAAATACAAATACTCACAATCCTCATGAAGCTGCAGCCTCTGATCTTTTCCTGACATATTCAGGACATTACCCGCCCAAGGCAGCGGCATCGCAAATTGTACCACGCTGCTTGTAGGCGGATTCCATGCACACCAGGAAATAAGCTTGCTTGCTGATGCCAAGCCACATTTCAATGAGATCAAAATGATCCGCTAGAACAGGCAACATACAAAACGTCAGTCTATCTCTTCTAATACTTTGGCCTCAGGACCAGCATAGAAACTGTACACGTTGTAACAAAAGAATGTCAGCACGGCAGCGGACAGCATCGTCAGCGCGAGCACTTTCCCACGTTCCCAAAGATCATTCTGATCGTGCGACGACCGGATCAAGCTGAACCGCAGGTTTGATTTTCCACGTGCTTCCCTCCCAATCAACTTCCTCTGGTTCACGCGGTTTTCTTCTACTTTCCGGCGCGTTTCTGACGAACCTTTGCCGGTGTCATCCTGGACTGCTGGCTTGAGTTGCCCAGTATCACGCTCGCTACCGGAGTCAGTGTCAAACTCCGCTTGATCACAAGCCGTACGCGTTGATCGAATGTTTTCATATCGCTTTTCCTGATCCGCTCGATCTTCCGATTCCAAGAAACCGGCCACATCCACATCTTGCCAGGCACTACCACGAAGCATGGACGGCGCATGCACTGCTTTGCCTCTCTCGCTATTTCGACGATCCTCCTGAGCATCATGCAAATCTGATGAATCAGCGGCAGCAACTAACGCAACAACAAAACGCACCTTGCCACAACGCACTTCATCACGATCACCTACCTCATGCCATATCCCGGAATCCAAACGTTCGTTGTTCCTGAACGTGCCAGTTGTGCTATTGAGGTCAAACAACCGCAACACACCGTCATCGTTATGCAACAAGCAGTGCCGGCGACTGACGGAACGGCTCTTGGGACGGACCTGGCATTCCTTGTGCCGACCAATCATGTAGTACCCAGCCTGCAGCGGCGCCTCCAAACCGGCCCGACTCCCAACCGCCAACACGAGTCGAACCATCGTCGATTCAGGACTTGTTAAACGAAGCACTTGATTCCCATGCTGGTATGAATCCCTACGAATGAAAATTCATTGAACTGAAAATTTATTGAACTGCAAATTTGTTGAACGCAACTTTATTGATCCACCACAATGATATTCTTACCGTTTTCCATCGCCTTCAATCGCACCGGTGCATCAACACCAGGTCGCACGACGGTGTAGACAATGGCGACCAGCACTGCGATCAAGGCCATGACCGCAAACGCCAACCCAACACCCAACAGCAGCGTCTGCTGAAAACTCGAATCACGGGAAACAGATATCTTCTTAGCCCCAAATGATTCCTCTGGTTTCCCTGGTTTTACCGACGCAGACACGGGAAAATAGTTCACTGTGCTCAGGAGTGGGCCGCTCGGATCAATGCTCACTTCATCAGGATTTCTTACTGGCAAACTCGCAAAATCAAAATCATCATCATTCGACAATGAGCCAGGCTCGGCATCACTGGAGAACACAGTATCCTGAAAGGTCCCTTCAGTAGCGAACGATTTATCCACGGTGGTATCACTAGCGGGCACAATCTGCCGCCGTTTTTTTGGCGATGATTCACTGGTGGCGATAGGTACTAATCTCTGTACCTGCGATAACAACTCAACCGCCGACCTTGGCCTGTCTTGGGGTCGTTTCGCGGTCATTCGTTCAATCAAATCGACAAGTGCCTGGGGACAATCAGGCCGTAGTTCACGCACATCCGGAGTCGGGATCGTTTGGTGCTTGGCAAGCCTCTGAGCGGCAGTTCCACCAAACGGTGGCCGACCCGCCAACATGTAGTACACCGTGCAACCAAGGGCATAAATGTCAGCAGTGGAATCCACTGTTTTTCCGTTGATCGCTTGCTCGGGTGAAACAAAGTCCGTCGTGCCCATTAACTTTTTCCTGATGGGCTCACCTTCCTCTCCAACTCCTATCCGCGCCAATCCAAGATCGCTCAACTTGACAACACCATCAGTCCTGATCAGGAAATTGGATGGTTTAATATCCCTATGGATGATGCCTCGCTCATGAGCGTGGGCTAAACCAAGAGTTGCCTGCATCAATGCATCAATGGTGTCAGCCACGCTCATGACACCATCTCTCTGAACTGCCAAATGCATATCAACGCCATCGACATATTCCATCACGATGTAGAGCTTGTCGCCACTCTCAGCAAAATCATAGGCCCGAACAATGTTCGGGTGATCCAACTGAGCACATGCTCTCGCCTCGGATTTGAACAGTTCGATCCGTCGTCGATCTGTACTGGCTTCAGGAGGTAGGATTTTCAAGGCCATCAAACGTTTCATGACATGATGCTCGCCTAGATACACCACACCCATCCCACCCTTGCCCAATGGCCGCAAAAGCCGGTAACTCCCGAGATAGAAACCACCACTCTTTCCGGCAATCAATTTTGCGGCCTGCCATTTCGTAAGCACTCCCGCACCCACCATTCCATCTGCCAAACGCTCAGGCGTGAAACGATCATTTTCCTGTAGCAGCGAAGCCACTACTTTCTTGATGTCATCGAGCTCCACCAAACCAGCACCAAGCGTTCGTTTCACAAACGCACGTGTGAGATCGTCAAGCATCGGGGTAGCTTCGGCTTGCACTTGCATGTTGTTACCACAGGAGTCCACTTAAGTGCTGGCAACACAACCTGCTACCGCACCCATCAACAAACCACAGTTTAACAATCGTCACCCAGATCTCTTAGCCTTGAAGATTCCGCTGCGGTGCGAAAACGCGGGAATTTACGCCCCTGTATTTGAAGTTTTCGTTAACTTGCCGTGAAGCAGCAATCCGTCACCACAACAGCGATTTCTGCTGCTTAATCTGAACAAGGAAAACCCTGCTCATTCGTGCGACTTCAAAACGGTATCAGGGTAATCAACTCGCAATAAAAACAGGCCACATGCTGGCGCTGTGGGCCCCGCTGCATCACGGTCACGGGCAACAAGAACCTGATCAATCCATTCCACCGTCTGCTTGCCTCGACCCACTTCAATCAAAGTTCCCACGATGTTACGAACCATGTTGTAAAGGAAACCATCTGCTTCCACTTCGATCGAAAGATGACACGCATGATCATCCGTCATTGTGGAGAAAAACAAATCACATGCTCGAATATTTCGGACGGTTGTTTTTCGATCCGCACCCGTTGCCTGAAAACTCTTGAAGTCGTGCTCGCCAATCAGACGCTGGGCTGCCAAACGCATTTGATCCAAATCCAGTTCGCCGTGCAGATGCCAGTGGTATCGATAATCAAATGCGTCTCTTACGCCGCCAATTTGCAACTGATAACGATAGCGTTTCCCCGTCGCATCACGAATGGCATGGAACCCCGGGCAGGCTTCCTGTGATGCAGTTACCACAATCGATTCGGGCAGTTGAGTATTGAGCGCTCGCAGTAAATGCTGCGGCGAATCCCGCCATCCAAGATTGCAACTGGCTACCTGCGCATGAGCATGGACACCCGCATCTGTGCGCCCGCTGCCGATGACCTTTATTTCGTGACCAGTCAGGCGTTTAAGTGCGTTCTGAAGATGCCCCTGAATGGTTGGCTGATTGGGCTGCACCTGCCAGCCGGAGTAATCTGTTCCGTCGTATGCAATCGTCAACTTGAAAGCACGAGTTACATTTGCATTCATGCGGAACTAAGACTTCTCGCCCGAGGAGGCAGACCGCTCGAACAACAACTCAGCAATTTGCACAGCATTGGTCGCGGCGCCCTTTCTCAGGTTATCGCTCACGCACCAGAACGCAATTCCGTTGTTGCAACTCAGATCTTTCCTGATGCGTCCCACAAACACGTCATCTCTTCCCTCGCAATCTCGCGGCATGGGATACTGCTGACTTTCCAGATCATCAACGACTGTAACACCTTCAGCATTCTGAAAGAGGTCATGTGCTTCATCCACCGACAACGGTTTCTCGGTTTCAACCAGAATTGATTCACTATGCCCAACCGTGACCGGAACTCTGACGCAGGTAGGACAAACCTGAATATCATCATCCCCCATGATTTTTCGGGTTTCGTACACCATCTTCATTTCCTCGCTGGTGTAGCCGATGTGTTTCTCTGACCCGATCTGAGGTATCAGGTTAAAGCCGATGGGGTGTTGGAATGTGCTGGGGGGATGAACCTGCCCGGAGAGTGCAGTGCGGACGCTATCATGCAATTCCTCGTTACCTGCAAGGCCTGCTCCACTGGTTGCCTGATACGTGCTCACAATCACACGCTTTACTTTCGCTGCCTTGTGCAACGGGGCGAGTGCAACCACCATCTGGGTTGTGCTGCAGTTGGGACTGGCAATGATACCTGAATGCGAATCAACCGCTTCGGGATTCACTTCAGGCACGATCAATGGAACGGTAGGATCCATTCTCCAAAAACCGCTTTCATCCACGACGACGGCACCGGCTTCTACCGCCCAAGGCGCGAATTCCGCCGATACTTCATCAGGCGTGCTCGCGATGACCAAATCGATATTCTTGAAAGCTCCTGATTGAAGCAACTCGACGGTAATCGTCTCACTACCAACGCGCACCTCACGCCCAACCGATCGCTCTGATGCCAGAAGTTTCAAACGCTTGTAAGGAAATTTCCTCTGCACAAGCTGCTCAAGGACAATGCGGCCAACGGCTCCCGTCGCTCCAACAAGTGCTATGGTTTCGTACACAGTAATGCGTTGTTCAAAGAGGGTTATTGAATCGGAACAGAACACGTTGCCTTACAACTCGAAGTGCAAACCAACGAAGAAGATTGTGATCAGGGGATTAACACATCCACGAATCACTGCGAATTTTTGATTGCCTCTGGTAAACTCCCATTAACCTGACCAACGACGCCTCGACCACCCAGCAGGCGAGCCGCTACATCATCAACCACTTCCTCGGAATTCGCTTTCCAGAAATTCTCGATTGCCTCCTCAGGTAGTGGTTCGTAGGAACGAAAGAGTCGAAAACCGATGCCCCGAGCAGGGTCATTCGTGAACCACCAGGGACTCTTGGGAAAGTTGGGATCCTCTTCTTTCCACTCTTCGTCATCCGAAGGCAACCGAGCAGCACTTCGCAATTGCTCTGGATCCATTTCCCAGGACCCACCACGAATGACAACGGGTGAAGATGTTTCGGGCCACACCACAAGCTCAGTTGCATTGAGCGGCTTCCCTTTTTTGAATCTCTTGTATCCATCCTCGGTGTAGGCATTCACCGTCAATTCAGCCACACTGCCGTGCATATCGAAAAGACCAAAAGCATTCGGCTTCTTGGTGCCTACCGGTAACGTTCCATCCTCCGCGTTGTCAAAGTACCAAGCGTAGTCGTCAATCTTATCTGGACTGTCTCCCCAGTTGTATGCTGTATCCGTGCCAGCACGACAGGCGTATTCCCATTCGGCTTCCGTAGGGATTCTGAATTGCTGACCAAGAACCCGACTCAACCACTTGGTGTATTGCTGAGCTGAATACTGCGTCATGGAGACGGCGGGTTGGTTGGGCTCCTCTCCGTACTCGTAGGTGTAACTCGGATCGTAAAGTGGCGTTGGGGCAGTGATTGCATCGACAGCATCCACCTCAACAACTCGAAAACCACGACCTTCGAACTCCTTGAAAATGTTGTACAGATTCATGAACTCTTTGTATTCAGCCCAGCTGACCTCCTTCTCTGCGACCCACATGGGATCCACAGTGACCTCAAGCTGCGGTCCTTCATCATCACCACGATCCGGCTCACTAGCGGGGCTACCTATTTTGAATTTTCCTCCAGGAACAGGAAGCATTCGAAAAGATATATCGGTACCTGGAATCGTGACACTGTACGGCACCATGTAGCCCTTGGAGACTTTAACACTTGGCCCTGTGACTGGTTTTTCCTTTGAAATACCCGGTTCTGCTTTTAATGCTTCTGCCGCCTCAAGGCTCTGGAAGAAGCATACAGAAATCAGACAAACAGCTAAAGCAAACAAACGCATTGATGGAGATCCAACGAGAACTTGAAACAAGTCAATAAAATCGACGGCCCAAGGAACAATCAGTTACTGTCCACACAGGTACCGTCCACAGCCAAGCGAAGCAGATCACGCTCGCACCAACTGCTGACTCCTATCTTAATTGGTATTCCCCCAATTAATGAAGGTGTGGGACGGCAAGTCGCGGAATTTCATGGTGAAGGTAATGATTCTGCCGGGACCAGTTCCAACCATCAGAGACCCCGCAGCCCATGACATCCGGGCTCTTTACGGTTGATTCAGCAGGTTCGGCCGAGCTCCCAAAACCACCGTTAAAGTTAACGGTTGCCCTTCCCTTAAAACCTCCAGAGTGATGTCTGATCCCGCCAGGGAACCACCAATCAGACGCATCAGATGGGGCAAATCTCTGACAGCAGTGCGATCGACAGTGAGGATGTGATCGCCCAAATTCAAGCCAGCTAAGGCTGCCGGTGAAGAGTCGTTTGTCAGACCGCGAACGACGGCCCCACGCATGCGATGATCATTGCCAACCAGATCGCCATCCTCAACCTCACTGAGCCGAACCCCGAGCCAACCTCGATCTACTCGACCAATCTCCCTGATACGATCATAGACCTGCTTGGCCACATTACTGGGAACAGCAAAACTTACTCCCTGATAACTTTCACCAACGATGGCCGTGTTGATCCCTACTAACGCCCCCCGAGCATCGACCAGTGGCCCACCGCTGTTGCCTGGATTGACTGCAACGTCACTCTGCATGAAATCCTGATAGTGTGTGCTGTCTTCAACCAAACGATGCTTCCCACTGAGAATGCCAAATGTCACCGTCTGATCCAACCCGAAAGGACTTCCCACCGCCCACACCGGCGAACCCACTCGACAACGATCACTGTCACCCCAAGCGATCGGAATCAAACCTTCAGCTTCCACTTTCAAGACAGCTAAATCAGTCTGCTTGTCGGTTCCAACGATAGCTGCGTTCAATCGCCGACCATCACCCAAAGTTACGTAGATTTCGTCACCATCCATGATCACGTGACGGTTTGTCAGCAGGAAGCCGTTCTCAGCAACAATCACACCACTTCCCTGATCGGTCTTCGGCGCGTAAAAGGGAATGACCCGACCCTGAATCTTCATGTCGGTAACCGACGATGGTTGCTTGACATCGATGTGAACAACACTTGGGCCCACGGTAGAGGTGACCATCTGGTAAGCCCGGCTCAGTGTATCAAGAGAAACATTGCGCAAACCCTCGGAGCCGGTCTCGTACTCCGCTCGCAATTCTCCCCGATGCCAGCTGTATCGAATTTCCTCGACAATTCGGGGGACAAAATACCGAACCGCCAACAACATCACTGCCATCGTCGCTAGCAGAAATAAACTCTGTCTTAGCGGATCCTGTCCGGCGGGCCGTCCATGGGTTTGATCCGGATTCTCGTCTGACTCAAGGTTCAACCCCTCATCCAGTTGAGAAATGGACGAAGATTCTTCTCCGGCATGCCGCAACTTTGGGTGCTCCTGCGGTTCATAAAAGCCAAAAAGTGTCAGTTCTTCGCCAGCGGCGTTGGTTTCAAGATCCTCATTCGCAACCTCACCTGACAGCTTAAATGGCTCAAGCGGATCTACCAAAGAATCGGGATCGCGTGACACGCTAGAACCTGTCCCATGACTCCCTTCATCCCCAGGCTGCCGCACTGCCATCACACTCGGTTGTCCATCTGACCCCATGCTATCCGATGCTTCATTTGTTTGATGCGACTGCGTGAGCATCTCCGGTTCGCGCATCTCCGGTTCACGCGTCTCAGGTTCACGCGTCTCAGGTTCACGCGTCTCAGGGACGTCGCTCAGATTTCGCTTGTCTAAACCATCATCCAGTTCAGCTTGTGAGCGGCTTTCCAGTGAATCACGATTCATAAAAACAAGCAATGAGGACCACTTAAAGCGGAGACGCATCCGGCGAAATGACAAGTCGGGCTGACGACGAGATGACTCCTGCTGGTGAGAATTCATTGTAGAACAGAGGCGACCTATAAATGGCATGAATTCCAACAGAAAGCTGGCAAGCTGGGGCATTTTCCCATTACAAAACATGCCTAACCGGCATGTTTGAGCTCCTCCCCCCCATTGTTGAACCGCAATGGCTCGGGAAACTGGTGACACGGGAGACCCCGCCGGACGCCAGAAATCGGTATCCTGTGAACTGTAACTCGTGCCGATGTGGGTTCTATCTTTCCCTGACTCGTGGCCAAAATTTCATCCATGACTGACACCGTTCGCAACTCCATTTACGAAGCCATTGCTTCGATCCGCCTGATCGATCCACACACTCACATCAACCCGCATGCACCGGCATCCAATACGCTGGCGGATCTGCTTGGGTACCACTATTACACCGAACTAGCGCATTCAGCCGGAATGCCGAAAGATCAGATTGAGGAAGACGGGATCAGTCACCGCGAGTTGGTCCGGCGTTTAGTCACAAATCTATCACCAATTGAGAACACCGCGCAGTATCGCTGGCTGATAGAGATTTGTCGCAAATTTTTTGGCTTCACAGGCGACCGTCTTGATGAATCCAACTGGGAGGAGTTGTACGAGACTTCTGAAGCTCGAATGAAAATCGCGGAATGGCCACAGATGGTGCTGGACCAAAGTAATGTGGAGGCCGTTTTCCTGACAAACGATTTCGACGATGAACTTGAGGGTTTCGACTGCAACACCTACATTCCCTGCCTGCGAACTGACGACCTGGTTTTTCACCTTTCGAAACCACAGACACAAGAACGATTGGCCGCATGCACGGGTATCGAACTCGATGGTTCACTGACCAATCTTCGTGAATCGCTACGTCAACGATTTGAGCATTTCGTCGGTCATGGTGCACGCGCATGTGCGATCTCCCTGCCCCCTGATTTTTCTCCAACTCGCGTGAGTGATGGACGGGCAAGCACCGCGTTGAATGAGGTCCTGCTCAACGGAGCCATGGCAGATCAAGCTCACCAGATCGCTCTTTCCCGCCGTGTATTCTGGACTTTGGCTGAACTGTGTGATGAGTATGGACTGCCATTTGACTTGATGATTGGCGTCAACCGCGGAGTCTATCCAGAAGGTGTATTTCAGGGACAGGACTTGTATGACAGCAGGGTTTCGCTCATTCAATATCGCGAACTGTTCAACGCCTTTCCTCAAGTAAAATTCCCCGTCTCTGTTTTGGCGAGTGTCACGAACCAGGAGTTGGTAAGTTACGCATGGATTTTCCCAAATGTCATCACGAACGGTCACTGGTGGTACAGCAACACACCTTCGTTCATTGCGAGGGACGCAGCAGCACGACTTGAAGCAGTCCCGCAAACAAAGCAGATCGCGTATTACAGCGATGCATACAAACTTGAATTTGTCTGGCCAAAGTTTGACATGTACCGAAACATTCTTTCGGACATCCTCACCGACCATTTTGTAAAGGGTAATGGATGGAGTGAAGAGCGTGCGATCGAACTTGGTCGGCAGGTTCTGAGAAACAACGTGGATGAAATTTTCCCGCGGCCTAATCTGCCGCCTGACACAGAGCCAGCACCAACTGAATCCAGCAATGGTGATCCCGTCACTAGCAGCGAAACCCCCGAGACCATCTCAATCGTCAGTGATGATGAACTGGATCCGCTCCCAAGTCATGACGAAATCCAGTCCGCCAACGCCAATGATGTGCAACTCTTTGATGACTCCGTCGAACAACAACACCCTGACCCGGAGGCTCTCGCTTCCGACCTCGATCCTCAACCTTTGGATGTCGGTGATATTCTGGGTGCGGAGTCAGAGTCATCGACAGCCCCTGATATCCGCATGCTGAGGGGAGAAGAATCCTTCGAGGTCGATGCAGATTCGCTGCTGCTTCAGCCTGATCCCACCACCGGCGAGTTGAAATTCCCATCAACCGACAGTGACGCAGATGCGGCACCGTCCGATGAGTGACAGGCTCGTTCGACCTTTTTTCAGTCGCTACCCGTTCATTCAGTTGGGACTTTAGGAAGCTCCACCGGAGCGAATTCAAAAACAGACGTCATCAATTCGCAGGCACATCCTTTTCTGGCCGCGATTTTTCGGAGATGATTCGATTGATGGCATTGAGCATCGCAAGAATCGTACTTTCCACGCTGTCGGTACTCACACCGACTCCCCGATAAGTACGCCCTTGGTGTTCAACCTCAAGATTCACCTCACCAATGGCATCGCGTCCAAGCGTAGCACTTCGAACACGAAAATCTTTACAAACCACCTGAATTCCTGTGATCTTCTCGACGGCCCAGAAAGCTGCATCAATCGGTCCATCGCCCAATTCGATACATTCAGTTGCCTCAGAATCGCCGCAACTCAAGGTCAACTCAACGTGTGGCTCACGTGACTTACCACTGGTGACAACATAATCAACCAGTGTCCACTGCTCATCAACACTCCCACTGATTTGCTGCTGCACCAGTGCAATGATGTCTCCATCATAGATCTCTTTCTTTTTGTCAGCCAACAACTTGAACTGCTCAAAAACAATCTGCAACTGCTCACCAGTCAAAGTAAAACCAAGCGTTTTTGCCCGATCGGCCAATGCTGCTCTGCCGCTGTGTTTACCGAGAACGAGGTCTGTCTTGGAGAACCCAACCTCCTCAGGGGACATAATCTCATACGTACTGCGTTCTTTCAGCATTCCATCCTGGTGAATTCCTGATTCATGCGCAAACGCGTTCCGCCCCACAATTGCCTTGTTCCTCTGCACCTGAATTCCCGTGGTCTTACTCACCAAGCGACTTGCCGGAACCAGACGCTTTGAATCGATATTCGTAGCACAGTGGTAAAAATCGCTTCTTGTCTGAAGCGCCATCACCACCTCCTCCAATGCAGCGTTGCCTGCCCTTTCCCCGATTCCATTGATGGTGCATTCGATCTGGCCCGCACCAGCGGCAACGGCAGCCAGGCTATTACCAACAGCCATGCCCAGATCGTCGTGACAGTGCGTACTCACAACCGCATCCCCGATATTTGGCACGCGTTCCTGCAACATCCTGAAACGGTCGTATATTTCGCTGGGTGTCGCGTAACCAACGGTGTCAGGAATGTTCACGGTTTTCGCCCCTGCGTCGATGGCTGCCTCAACAACCCGACACAAGAAGTCGTACTCAGTACGACAGGCATCCTCAGGTGAAAACTCAACATCATCACAATAGCTCACCGCCCGTTTCACTCCAGCAACGGCCCGCTCAACGATTTCATCCGGACTCATTCTCAACTTGAACTCACGGTGAATCGCACTGGTCGCCAAAAACACATGAATACGTGAACTGGGTGCATACTTGACGGCCTCCCACGCTGCGTCGATGTCTTTATCACTGCAGCGAGCCAAGCCACAAATGGTGGATCCCCTGATGGTCTGGGCTATCTGCTTGACCGCCTCAAAATCTCCGGGCGACGCAATGGGAAACCCCGCCTCAATGACATCGACACCCATATCCGCCAATACCTGCGCCACTTCCAGCTTTTCCGTAAGATTCATGCTCGCTCCGGGTGACTGTTCGCCATCGCGGAGTGTGGTATCAAAAATACGAATCATCCGTGGCTCGGACTGACCGGTTTCATCGCTATTGGCTGCATGGGCCGGATTCGGATGCGACATTTCTGGTGTTACCTTTGAACAGTTATTTGTTAGCCAGCGACAAGAACAAAAAAACCCGAGTCGCCGGGCGACTCGGGTTCGTTGTCTTGTCGTACGAAAGACCTTAACGGTCCATTCAAACCCTCATCATCCGCCTGTCTGGCGCACGGCTAGTAGTAGCAATTGGGTAAGGGTCGTGTTACGCATAACCCCATGTTAGGCAAGAGAGTGCATCAGCGTCAACGGTTCATCCGTTTTTTTCCCAAAGCATCAACTTCCGAGCTGCAAAAAAGGATCAAACCAGGCCCTTGCCGTGTCGGCGGGCAGCGTCGATGCCTGTCGGCACTGAATCGCGTTTTGCTGCACCCCCAGACAGTGTTTTGGAAAACCCTATCCAGCCCGAATCAGGCTGCCGCCTTGGGTATTTCCTTGCCCTGCAACTGATAGACATATCTCAGCACTTCCGCGACCGCTTGATAATGATCTGCAGGAATGATGTCCCCAACATCAACGGTTTTGTACAAGATCTGTGCCAATGGTTTGCGTTCAACAACGGGTATTCCATTTTCGAGGGCCAGGCGTCTGATTTTCTGAGCCAATACCCCTGCTCCTTTGGCGACCACAATCGGCGCGGGCATTGACAACGGATCATATTGAATCGCGATTGCCAACTCCGTGGGATTACTGACAACCACATCAGCGTTGGGAACTTCACTTTCAGCACGTTGCATCATCAATTGCCGCTGCACCATTCGCCGCCTTGCCGCTACTTGTGGGTCACCTTCGGTTTCTTTCAATTCGTCACGAACCTCCTGGTCCGTCATCATCAAATCCTGTTCATGCTTCCACTTTTGAAAAGCAAATTCGAGGATTGCCAGAATGATTAGAGATAAACCGATCCAAACACAGGTTCCAAGCAGACATTCAAATAAACTCGAAGCAATCTGGGGGACACTCAACTCGGACAACTGCAGAATCGAATCGCTGTAATACCTAACTGCGAAGAAGGCAACGACGGTAATGACCATAACTTTGAACAAACCAAACCCCAATCTTGCCACCCCTTGAAGTGAGACAATTTTCTTCACTCCAGAAATTGGGCTGATGTGACTCAGCTTGGGCACAATTTTCTTGGTGCTGAAAACAATTCCCGTCTGGGTCACATTGACCAGCACGCCCGCTATCAGCATTGCGAGTAAAAGAGGCACTGCTGCCAGTGCCAAACGCCCTGCATAACCCAACAGCCAGTTGGCTGCATCATTTGTTTCGAGAGACTCCATGCGTGGCATCGACAAGGCATCAACGAGAGCTGCAGCAAGATGCTCGGCCGCTGGCGGCCCAAACATCCACAACGTTCCAACGGCTGCGAGCAGCATCCCGGCGGACGTCAAATCCTGACTACGAACGACTTGGCCCTCTTCACGGGCCTGACGTCTTCGTCGTTCGCTTGCTGAATGCTTTTTATCGCCACTGGAATCAGCCATTTGCGATTACCTCTTAGCTTGATTCATGGCTACCAAAGACGTCCCAATTTCTCAGCGACTTCCGCCAGTTCACTTTGAAACACAAGTCCCACGGATCCAATGGTGACGCTCAAAATCACCAACATCGCCAAAGCATTGATGCTCAACCCGATTGCCAATACGTTAATTTGCGGCAAGGTGCGACTGATCAGTCCGGTAACAAGGTTGCTCAGCAACAACGCTGCAATGACGGGTGCAGCAATCCGAACTCCTGACGCCATTCCTGCTGACAATTGGCCGATCACCAAATCCATCATCGATTCATGGAACTCGACGTTTCCTGCGGGAACTGCGTGAAAACTCTCAAGTAACACTCCCAATAAAATCCGGTGACCGCCCACCAGTAACATCACAGCGGTTACTAACAATCCCACTAAACGGGCAACCGACGGCATGCTGCTTGAAGTGGTTGGATCCACCGCATCACCCAATTGCATGCCACCCGTGCTGGTAATCATCTCGCCACCCATCTGCAATCCCGTGATGATCAACTGCACAGTAGCGCCAATCAACAAGCCGATCAAACCCTCTCTCGCAATCGCAATCGTAAGTTCAATGAGGTTATCAATTTGCGGAAGGTCTTGAACCGGGGTTTCGCTGGCAACGGGAGGAAGCACCAAGGCTGTTAATGTAATCGCCAAAAAGGCACGCACGCGTTTTGGCACACCCACACCAACGGACGGCATGGACATCAATAACGTGCTCATGCGTGTCATGACCAACACGCCAAGTACGAGATGCTCCATCAGCCAAGTGGTCAGCATCTCCATCAGGGTGAACCCGCATTCTCAAAAACGACTCTCGTGAAATCCACCATTCTTGTCAGCAACCAGGGAAGACAGATCACCAGCACTGCAGCCATCGCCAGTATTTTTGGAACGAATGCAACGGTCTGATCCTGAACTTGGGTCAATGCCTGCAGCAGTCCGACCAACAAACCTGCAGCCATGCCAACGAGGAGAACCGGAGCAGCAATAATTACCGCTGACATGAGAGTTTCACGACATAAATCAACCGCTGTTGCTGCGTCCATCAATCCTTTGACTCCGTCAAACCATGGTCCCAAAACTGTCCATCAACATTTGCACAACCAAACGCCACCCATCAACCAAAACAAAGAGCAGCAATTTGAACGGTAAGGAGATGACCTGTGGTGGTAGCATCAACATACCCATCGAAATCGTTACACTCGCAACCACAAGGTCGACAATCAGAAACGGAAGATAAATCTGAAAACCCATCAGAAACGCTGTCTTCAATTCGCTCAGAATGTACGCCGGAAGCAACACCCTGAGAGGCACATCTTCAAAACTGCTGGGCAATGGTCCATCAGGATCCATGTACTGGTAAAAAAGATGCACATCGTCGTGATTCCCTGCGACGTCGATCTGACGGGACATGAACTCCCGAATGGGGATCGAGCCAGCTTCATAGGCCTCCTCCATCGTCATCGAGACCTCAGGATCTGTATACGGTTTGATCGCGTCGCTATAGACGCGGGACCACACTGGTGACATCACAAACAATGTCATGAAAAGCGCAATGCTTGTCATCACCTGACTTGGTGGTAACGACTGCAAACCAATGGCCTGCCTTAACAAACCCAACACAATGATGATTCGGACATAGCAGGTCGTCATCAGCAGAACCGCAGGTGCCAAACTCAGCACCGTCAACAGCAACAGCACCTGTAGACTGCTGCTGAGCCCCTCAGGACTCGTCCACGACTCAGGCCCTCCGCCCAATCCCTCCAAAGGAGTATTCTCAAGGCCGGGAAGAGAAGTGCCACTTCTCGATAAAATCGTCGGGGCCTGCCCGCTCAACAATCCCTGCTGCGTTTCTGAAATCTGACCCATCGGAACTCCCTGCGCAAGCGCGCACGTCGTCCCGGTCAGCAACAAGCAAAGAACCATTCGAATTAAAAACAGACCGTTCAACCGCGTTCGCTCCATCGAGTCAGGTAGACGACTACGAAGGAGACTAGGGAATCGCGAGAATCGAGCGGAAGGCGGATTTCGGCAATAAGTTAGAGAAACTTGAGGCGAAATCGAAAATCAAGTCAAATTCAGCCGTAAAACTGATAGAGCATCAGATACACAAGCACCCCGGTGACCGAAACATACATCCAGGCCGGAAATGCAAATCGAACCAAACGCTTGTGCTCAGCGATGCGCCCCTTCATCGCCAGGAAGACGGCCCGCAACGCAAGAACAGGGACAATGATTGCTAGCATGAGGTGGGTGATCAGGATCCCATAGTAGGTGTATCGAGCTGCCAACGGGGCAACCTCGGTATCCGTCGGGAACTTGTTATTGAACTTACCAATGGTCATGTAGAGCGACAGTTTATGCAGCAAGTACATGAGCAGAAAGACCGCGCTGACACCGAGCGCCGAGAGCATCATGGTCTTGTGACGCCGTGCCTTACCCTGCCGAATGCTCACCAAGCCCATCAGCAGCAATACGGTAGCTATCAAATTCAATGCAGCAGTCAGGTGCGGTAAATTGCTGGCCAGAAAGTCCCACATTATGACGATTCTCCGTTGATCATTTCTCGAATTTTCTCCTGCAATTTTTTGAACTGCGTTTTGTCCGGCCAGTTGTAAAACCCTTCGATTTTTCCTTCAGGATCAACCAAAACAAATCGCTCGGTATGGAATTGTTTATTCACAGGTTGCCGAAAAATTTCACCACCAACGCGGCGAATGTAGGTCAGATCACCCGTCATGAAAAGCCACTGTTCCGGGTCAGCACCAAATCTCGCAGCGTACTCCGTCAACACCTCAGGTGTATCCGTTTCGGGATCTACCGAGATGGCAACGAACTTGACTCCCTCGCCTTCAAATGCGGCCTGCAGCTCTTTTAACTTCTGATTTTGCTGTACACAGATACTGGGGCAAGTACTGAAGAAGAAGCTGACCACGTAGGGCTGCCCCAGCAGTTGTTCACTTTTGACAAGTTGCCCACTTCTTTCGGTCAACTCGAATCTACTCAGCCATTCTTCATCCTCGGGCGGATGGCTTGGGTCGGGATTTTGAATCTCAGAAAGTGCATTGGGATCCCCTTGGATATTGGGACCGTCATTACGAAACACAACATCATTGGGTCCCGGACGCTCCACGCCACCTGACCCGCGATAGGAGCGTACGAGTAGTCCTATTCCGACGCCTGCAAGCAGGATCAACGCAATATGCCAAGTAGTTCGCATCACTCAACCCTTAAACAATGACATCCACTTTGCGACTTCCTCTCATCAACTGCCATGCGACAGCCAGCGTCAGGCCTGCGGCCAAGACCGTAACAGTCCAACAAATGAGTGAGGAAGGCACGAAACCTGATCCAGAAAAATCGATCTCTGGAAAAACCAACCGCCGCATTTCCACCATGGAGTAACTCAGAGGATTGACACGCATGATAACACCGAGAATCCATTGACCGATACTTGCATCGGCTCCCAAAGCAGGAATTGGAAAGAAGGTACCACTCAACAGCCACATTGGCATTAACCCCAGCATCATGATCGCATGGAACCCCTGCGTACTTTCCATTGGCCATGCGACAATCATTCCCAGCCCACACATCGCCAAGGCGACCAGTGCCAATAGAACCAACAGCGGTATCACGGACCCACCGGGATCAGCCGTTCCAACCATCCAGACAAGTAACAGGAAGAACACAGCCTGAACCCAAGCGATGGCTGAGCCACCAAGCACTTTACCCACCAGCACCGGCCAGCGCCCAACTGGTGCAACCAGGACTGCCTGCATGAACCCTTCTCGACGATCTTCGATCACTGAAATGGTGGAAAAGATAGCGGTGAAGAGAACGATCAAGGCCAATGTCCCGGGAAGGAAAAACTGCATGAAATTCAGTTCGCCAGCACTCTGAAAAGCCCCACTAAGACCTGTTCCAAACAATACCCAGAACAACAAAGGCTGCGCAACCGCTGCAGTGACCCGGTTCCTTTGACGAAAAAAACGAACCCACTCACGCTTTGCCAACATCCACGCGGCTGCCATTCCAGCCGAAAAATTACGGCTCGGAGTATCATCAGCGCGGTCTTCGGCTGGCAATTCTGAAACGGAGTCGGGCAAGGTACTCATTCGCTCAAATGCTTCCCTGTTACGAGTAGCCTTGGCTGATCGTGTTTTCTGTTTTCACGAATCCGGGTTATCAAAAGCCTCATCAGTTAAATGCCTCTCCGGTTTTGGCAATGAAAACATCTTCCAAGCTCGGCCGTCCAATATTGATCGACTGTGCTTCGTCCCCGAGAGTTTCGACGAGAAGTGGGACGATTTTTGCTGGTGAATCGACTTCCAATCTTAATTGATGATGCACTCGTTGCGGCTCCAACCCGAGTCGGTCCCGAAGAATCGACTCAGCACGTGAAGCATCATCAGCCACGATTGTGATAACCCCCTCACCCATCTCCGCCCGTAACTCACCTGGAGATCCTTCTGCTATCACCGTTCCCTGTGACATGATTGCAATATCATCTGCCTTGTCAGCCTCTTCCAATAAATGAGTGGTCAATAGCACCGCTATGCCTTCGCCCGCCATCTCACGAATGGCGTCCCAGAGTTTCAATCGTGCTGAGGGATCCAACCCTGTGCTTGGCTCATCCAGCAACAGCAAACGTGGCCGATGCAGCATTCCTTTTGCAAGTTCCACCCGCCGCTTCAATCCTCCGGAGAGTACCTGGCACCGGTCATCGCGACGATCCGTCAGATCCAACTGCTGCAATAATTCATCTCGACGGAGCCGCAACTCGGTGCCATGAATTCCGTAGAGCGCTCCTTGACAGGCGATGTTTTCATCAACTGTCAACTTCATATCCAGACTCGGAGATTGAAACACGATTCCAATTTGTTGGCGCACACGCAGTGGCTGCTCCCCACTTACAAAGCCACCGATGCGGACTTGCCCCTTCTGTACTGGCAAGAGCGTGCAAAGAATGCGAAACAGGGTTGTCTTCCCACTCCCGTTGGGTCCCAGTAACGCAAAAACCCGACCAGCCTTGATATCCATATCAATGCCGCAAAGTGCGGTGTGTTCACCATACTGGTGGTGCAGATTCCGCACCGTGCAGACGGTCTGCGGATCAGATTGCCCGCTATCGCTCACCTGCTCACTCACCAGAACAAACGCAATGTGACTACAGCCAGCACTGCAGGCAGAACAAGTAGAGATGACCGCAACAAAGCTCGCGCGGTCGCATCGTCAGGGGAACGTGCAAAACGTGCGGATGCCCGCAGCATCGGCCATGCTGCAGCAAACACAGCAATTGAACCCACGATCGCGCCAACCAAACCGGCCGGCAACCAACACAGTGTGACTCCCAAACCAATCAAAACGGCAGAGCCGACCATACTTTGCCAGCCCGCGCTGCGTCCGGTTGGCTCCTCGGTCGTTGTCATTTTGAATCCTGCTTCCTGATACTGTCGCCGGTACATCCAGGCAATCGACATGAAATGCGGATACTGCCAAGCGACCAGAACTCCAACCAACAACCATCCTGTCCCATCAGTCAGGTGACCACCGGTGGCGGTGTAACCAATCAGGACCGGTATGGCCCCGGCGACGGCACCCACCGTTGTGTTCCAAGCGGTGCGCACTTTCATCGGAGTGTAAACGAGTACGTACAAAAGCCATGTCGCTACACCGACTGCTGCTGGCGCTGTCCCGAACTTTGTGGCGAGGATCGCGGTACCAAGACCGGCCAAAGTAGCAGCAAAGATGACCGCTGGCATGGGAGACATTCGACCCGACGAAATCGGCCGATTTGCAGTTCTGGTCATTCGCGAGTCAATCACTCGTTCCCAGATCTGATTACCTGCACCTGCGCTGCCAGCGATCGCTGCGGTGCCCAGGAGCAACCAGAACAAGCTGCCTGCAGCAACGAACCCGGCAGCGCCGATCATTGCTGTGGCGCACGTCGTCACAAGAATCATGACGACAATACGAGGCTTCGTGAGCTGAAGATAATCGGACAGCAAAACCGAGAACGCAGATCGCCCTTGAACAGAAACGATTGTCTCAGCGCTGGAAGCAGAACCGCCCTGCCCTTGCCCGTGGTTTGAACCGGCCTCAGTTTTGGTCACGGCCTCGGTTTTGGTCACGGCCTCGGTCGGCGAAATATCAACCGACACTCCACTTTTTTGCGATAGGGACCCTGCGGGTCGCGCTACAGGGCGCACCGTTGTCGCTGTCTCGGCTGAAAGTAGGTCCGTTGCCATGTTTTTCTAAATACCACTCAGGCAGTGACTGGTTCAAGTAATGCTTCTTTCGAATTGTCTACGTGCTTCTGACGCTGCTGATGAACTGTCTGTTTGATCGGGTTGTTAAGGCAATGCCGCACCCTCAGTAAACGAACCAGTAGCATCACTGAAACGGCCAGGATCAAAGATCCGGTCGCCACGTGAGATGTCACAATGATCGAGTCTAAAAACCCTTTGGCACGGACAAGAAATCCAGTCGAGCCAGGAACCCAAGCCAAAATAGACGGCCACCCGTAGTTCACAACCCATGTTCCCACGCCCAATGCGATCTGAACAGCCACCAATCCTATCAACAATCCTGCTGGCCGCGAAAGCGTCAAATCGCCGCAGCGACGGATCTTGAGCCATGCTGCCAAGGTGAAAAACCATAGGACAAAGGCAACAATCACGTGAGTCGCCACAATCATCGCAAAAACCCCAGGTGCGGCATTTGGCTGCACGTGCCGGAGCTGTGCACCCAAAACCAATTGTGCGTAGCTCATCGCTGGAATGGTCGCAAACAAAGCCACCAGCCCGGAACTGACGCGAACGACACCATCCCGCGGCAAAGACTCTTTCCAACGTCGGCTAGTGGTCACCGCTGTCGCGGCACAAAGGGCAAAAAAAGCTGGCCCAAAGCAGCCGTGGATCATCGCCAATGTGCGGTCACCCAGAACAACCCGCATCCCGCCTAACAGACCTTGGGTAATGACAGCAATCAATAGACCGATCGTCAGAACCAATACCCAGCGTCGTGACTCTTTGAAATACGCCGAGATGACGATGGAAATGGCAACCAACCCGACAATCGCACCGAGCAGACGATGACCATGTTCGATGAACAGATCAAATGGACCCAACAACCACGTGTTATATGGGTAGAGAAAGAGGTTGTAGCCGTACGTCCCCGGCCAGTCGGGAACAGCCATCCCAGCATCATAGGTCGTGACCAAACCACCAACCCAAATGAGTGGCCAGACAAGACAGACCAGCAAAACGCTCAGACGATGAACGAGTTGACCTGGATACCGCCGATCAGCAAGGGTGGATTCAGATGCCATATTTCGCTCAACGACCTTGGTTGTTGTTCCAACGAAATAATCGCTCAGCGGCCATCCCACCCAGCACACAACCTATCCCCCAGAATACAGCGGATGCCACCATCCCTGTAAAACCAGTCAGCAGCATGACGCCATAACCCAACACCAACCCAAGGATTGCACCACTGGATCGATAGAACTGCTTCGTTCGTTGTGTTTGATCTGTCATCAAAATTCCGTAATCGCCGCCAACGGGGTCCCGTCTGTTATTACTTTACTGTGTCGTCGAGAGTTGCCGTACATATCTCACGAGATCCCAAATCTGCTCAACAGTCAATCCTTTTCCGTTAGGTTCGCTGACGACTTCGACGGCCGGCATTGGCGTCCCAGCGATCCCCTGCGTGATGCGTCGGTACAAAGAGTTTGGATCACCTCCCCCGTGAAACACCCCGTTTCGGAGTGTTCGTGGCGCAATCACTCGTGGTCGTAATGCCCCTGCATCCCGAAATGGCTTCATCGCTTCTCGATCATCCGGAGTCAAACCGATTCGCGTTGTGTAGTCTTTCGTCCAGTCATCGTAATCGAGCGTGGGAAGGCTGCCGTCGCCTGCAGGGCCATGACAACCCGCACAGTTCGCCACCTTGCCATGAAAAAAACCCTTCCCCCTTGCAATGGAATCCGTCAGTTTTTTGCCTGACAAGTCTGCAAAAGGTGGCACAAACACTTCCCGATCTGCAGCCTCCGCCCAATCTGAATGAACGCGTTCGAGCACCTGCTGCACTACCTCGCCGCCTTCGGTTTCATTACTGCTATTGAGTTCCAACTCGGTACCCGGCGAGCTGACGCCATAATCCAATTCGTCGATGGCTGCAGCGGTTACCCTGCGCTCAACTTCACCCCGCGTCGACAGGAAAACAACGTAATCAACCAAGGCATCAAGATCCTCAGGATTCAACAATGCAAACGATGGCATCGCAGTTCCTGGGATGCCTTTGACAAGCAGTTCTCGTATGTCCTGACGCGTCGGCTTTTGCCCACGTTCTGTCGACTTCCACTTAAATACGCCGTGTCGGAAATCGCGGGGGTACGGATTTTGGAAAACACTTGCAGGGCCTGCTCCGCTGCCCTCCAAGGCATGACAAACAACACAATGCTCCCGGAATAAACCCCGATGCGTGCCGTCTTTCTCACTACTGACCGGCCCACTTGAGCGGGACAAATTCTGCAAGTCAGCGAGGTTGTTGTCCGCCACCGGCCAAAGAGGTTCGTCAGGGGTTCCATAAAGCTCCTGAACTACCCGGCTTGCGTCTTGACTGGCAAGCTCGGTTGACGTCGATCGAGACTTGGCCAACGACAATGAAAACACCTCATTCGGCCTGAACGTTTCAATTCGGGCATCGCACCCGACCAGAAAGCAAACGACGAACAAGACTGCATTACGCACGAGACTGCCCAAGGAAAGACTGCCAAAGAAATCGGAGAAACCACACCCCGGATAGAGACTGAACCGTGAACTCCTGTGTACCGCAAACGCTACCCATTGTCGCACCCTTACCGGAAAACATCTGGCCAGCAGCGTTCCAAGCTCGAGAAAATCGCGTCATTTACAATTTTTTGCTGCTGATTTCACAAAAAACGCTATCTGCGAGCAACTGCTATACGCCACCGCAGAAAAATCGCTTGCTTAGCAAGATCAATTACGGGCAAGAGAAAAGTGAGCGAGCGTTCCCTTTGTACCGATTTAGCAGCCTGCATGGCGAAAACGGAATCGAAGATGGGTAAAAGGAGCATACCCTCGCTCGCTGCCACTGAAGCTCTGGCGGAAAATTCACCGCCAGAACCTGAACATGTTACCCGCGAGCCACGCCAAGGTTTTGAACCTTGATGTGTGGGCGACCAGCCTACTCAAGGACCGAGTTTGCTTTCACGGGTAGGCAAGCGTGATCAAGCCAACCTGTCAAAGCAGCAGCTTCCGCAACTGCAAAATCAATCAGCGCTCAGCGCGTCTTCAGGAATGACCACAGTACCCAAATCATTCACGCCAGGCTTGACGTCTACTTCGAATCGACTGCGGCTCCACTCTTCTGCCTTGCCGTTGATCTCAACTTCCTTGATACCACCAGCCTCGTGATACACACGGAAAACCAATTCCTCACCTGCTGGCAAACCCTTGATGGTCAAATCACCGTTTTCGTCACTCACGGCAGCGAAAGGATGGTCCAACACCACCACATAAGATTTCATCCATGGATGAATATTGCAGTCCACTGGAATGGGAGCAGGCTCATTTTCCTCGAGTGCTACCGTTTTCTCCTGCCCTGCTGGAATCGTGAAGTTCTGCTGTTTATTGTTGAAGAACCCAAGGTTTGCGTTGTGACCAACCGAATCCGGGTTTGTGACTTTCAGGGTATCGCCTGTCTGTGCAATGACGATGTGCGGCTCAAAGCGACACTGGTTATTTGCCAACGTTAGCGTTTTATTGGCAGCGGGGACGGCATCCAACTTGGAACCGCCACGACCGGTATACACATAGACAACAACATTCTTCACACCTTTATTCTTTGGATTCACCAATAAACGCTCATTCATGAGCTTGGTCTTACCACAGAACTGGACGTCTTTGTTGACGTCAATGGCAGACGGGTCCGGCGCATCGCCAGCGTATTCGAAATGAATCTTAAGATCACCTGTTTCTGCGATTGCTGGCACAGCAGGAATCAGCAACAAGACGACAGCGGGTAACATCAATATCTTCAACGGTGTCTCTCCTCTGGAGGGATCAAATGGGCGTAAGTTTTGGCTTGGTTGGATACAACCACTCGCTCCCCAGTGTAACCGACGAAATCGGTAGCGCACTCAACAAATCACGAGTGATGGGAATGAGCATGGCAGCTTCTGGAGATGCCAAAGAGGAAGAGTGGCGACCGAAAAGGCATCGAAAACCCTCGATCGCCACCCATTCAATAAGTCTTTCGCGAAGAAAGCGCTGCCCATTTGGTGGGGTGTTGGGTTGGACAGCAGAACTACATTCCTCGGCAGGACCGCAGAATTATATTAACTAGCGGAAGATTGTCTACCGCTATCATCGCTTAACAGAAACTTTAAAACCGCTCCCTCTGATGGATGGGTGTCGGCTGTCGAAGCATCGCGTCAGGCTTTAAATTGCAGCAAGTATTCGATTTGCATGCAAATTTGCCCGCTAGCTTTAGGTAGTCGTGATGAAGGTTTTGGTGGTTGGAAACGGTGGACGTGAGCATGCCTTGGCTTGGAAACTCGGGCAAAGCCCAAAAGTTGACAAGGTTTTTGTGGCACCCGGCAATGCCGGGACGGCCAGAGATGCTGAAAACGTCGACTTGGCCGCAACAGATATCCCGGGTCTCATTCAATTCGCCAAGGATCAGTCAATCGATCTGACTGTGATTGGACCGGAAGCTCCTCTTGTCGCTGGGCTTGCGGACGCAATGAATGCTGAAGGCCTGAAGGTGTTTGGCCCCTCGCAAGCGGCGGCAGAACTCGAGGGAAGCAAGGTCTTCTGCAAGAACTTGCTGCACACCGCCAATATCCCCACAGCAAACTATCAGACATTCAGAACGGGCGAAGATGCGGAGAGGTATATCAAAGATCGCTATACCGAACCGAACGAACCGGTTCACGTTGTGGTCAAAGCCGATGGTTTGGCCGCTGGGAAAGGAGTGATCGTTTGTGACACACGCCATGAAGCTCTGGAAGCGATCGACCGCATTGCGTCACGACGTGAATTCGGAGCAGCAGGCAACGAACTAATCATTGAGGAAAAACTTGTCGGTCCCGAAGCCAGCGTTCTGGCCATCACCGATGGTGAAACCATTGTGACGCTGCCGGCAGCCCAAGACCACAAGCCAGCCCACGACGGCGACACTGGCCCCAACACCGGTGGCATGGGAGCTTATTGCCCAACGCCCGTCGTGGACGAGGACTTGATGACCAAGATTCAAGCCGATGTGCTTGTTCCCGTCGTTCATGCAATGAAACGTGCCCGCCGACCATTCAAGGGGATCCTTTACGCGGGATTGATGCTCACCCCCGCCGGCCCCAAGGTGCTTGAATTCAACGTCCGCTTCGGTGACCCAGAATGTCAGCCTCTGTTGATGAGACTCAAATCAGATCTATTTGATGTCCTCGAAGCTGCTGCTGATGGTCGATTGGGAGAACTGGGCCCACTCGAATGGGACGATCGTCCCAGCACTTGCGTGGTGATGGCAAGTCAGGGCTACCCCGGCAGCTACGAAAAGGGTTATGAGATCAGCGGGCTTGAAAACGCCGATGCCCTGGATGATGTGAAAGTATTTCATGCTGGAACTGAAATTTCGGATGGCCAAGTCGTGACCAACGGTGGTCGGGTGCTCGGAGTAACGGCTTTGGGAAGTACCATCAGCCAGGCAAAGCTCAAAGCCTATTCCGGCGTCAAGGAAATTCGTTGGCGCGGAGCATGGTGCCGAAAAGACATCAGTGACAAAGCACTTCCCACGGACTAGTTCGTGCGACCTACGACTCAAGATGCACCAAGAGCCGGTTTGGATTTTCGTTTACGCATGAGACCAAAATCTGATACTGCTCACTGGCGTGGGGTGATCCGTATATCTCAGCGTGAATGATCAGTACGTTGGAGAGAAAGAATCCGACGGTGGCCATCCAAATCCTTGATAAAACGCAAATCACCGAATGCAGGATCGGCAAGGGCCATTGCCTGGCAGGCATCAGCAATCATTGGACTGAGTTCGATGATCAAACGCCCACCGGCGTGAAGCCGATCTGGAGCTTGCTCGAGCAAGCGAGCAATCACCTCGGTTCCTTCGGGCCCGGAAACCAATGCTCCGCGGGGCTCAAAGTCTCTCACCGTGGGAGACAATTCTCTGTATTCGGCCTCACTGACATAGGGAGGATTACTGCAGATTATGTCAAAACGTTCCGGTTTCTCAACTTCCGACAACAGATCGCTCTGCACGAATTGAATTCGATCGGCGACCTCGTGCTTCTGTGCGTTCCACTCCGCGATTTTCAACGCGGCCTCGCTCACATCGACAGCTGTCATTTCGACAGAGTCAAAGTTCTGAACAACGCTGATCGCGATTGCCCCAGACCCGGTTCCCACGTCAATCACTTGCAATGGTCGATCCACTGAAAACTGCTTGGCACAGTCGAGTGCTTCCACTACAAGATGTTCTGTTTCGGGTCGTGGAATCAGTGTCGCCTCATTGACTCGAAAACGGGACGAATAGAATTCCCGATAACCCACCAGTTGTGCGACTGGCATCCCCTCACCTCTGCGACGTACCATTTCGCGAAAAGCAACACGCTGCTCGCCATCTGGCTCCTCAGCAAAGGCCGTGTAAAGTTCGATTCTCTCACACTCACGGGCATGCGACAGCAAGACCTCGGCATCGAGACGTGGAGACTCACTTCCCTTGCGCTTAAAAAAGTCGGTTGTCCAGTCCAGCAAACGCAGCACGGTCCATGGCTCGTCTTGGCTTTCGGACATTTTGTTTCTCTCATTCAAACGTTCAGCGGGGGTCGCTTTTGACATTTGAAGAGCAACTCCGTTTCCAGGTGGTCTTCATTGTCAATCGATCATGTCACCGCGAAGTTGATCGCGGTCATACTCAACCAAAGCATCAGTTACCGGCGTAAGATCGCCGGCAATCACTTGATCCAATTTGTAGAGAGTGAGATTGATTCTGTGGTCAGTCAACCGGTTCTGAGGAAAATTATAAGTGCGAATTCGCTGACTGCGATCACCTGATCCAATCAGTCCTTTGCGTTGCTCAGCCTGCTTGGCAGCCTCTTCTTCGCGTTTCTTTTCATAAATCCGGGCCTTCAGAACGCGTAAGGCTTTGGCCAGATTCTTGTGCTGGCTTTTCTCATCCTGACACTGAACAACAATCCCGGTTTCATGATGCGTCAAACGGATCGCAGACTCTGTTTTATTGACATGCTGCCCACCCGGTCCCGATGCTCCGAACTTGTCAACACGGTAGTCGTCGGACTTCAGTTCGACCTCGACATCCTCTGGCTCCGGCATCACTGCAACGGTTGCCGCTGAAGTATGAACGCGGCCCTGAGTCTCTGTTTCCGGCACACGTTGCACGCGATGCCCGCCCGACTCGTACTGCAAATCGCGATAGACACCCTCTCCTTCCAGCGTCAGCGTCACCTCCTTGAAGCCGCCCATCTCCGTCGCACTCGCATCCATGACTTCTGTCTTCCAACCTCGATGCTCAGCATAGCGACGATACATTTCATACAAATCACGAGCAAACAGTGCCGCTTCATCACCACCAGTTCCCGCCCGAACTTCCATGACACAACGTGTTCGGTGACTGTCATCACCTCCAACAGTGAGCGATAGTAAATCCTCCCAGATCTCTTCCCGCTGGCCACGCAAGGTTTCTATTTCACCTTCCACCATTTCCCGCTCATCAGCATCCTCAGCCGCTTCTGCCATCTCTTTGCAGTCGTGAATTTCATCGGTGAGACGCTTGAATTCGCGATACTTGTTGGCAAGCTTGGCCAATCCACCATGTTCACGCGCAGTCGCACTCATTCGTGCCCCATTGCCCAGAACCTCCGGATCGGACATATCACGCTCCAACTGCTCAAAGCGAGACAGTTTGTCTTCCAACGTGTCGCGTATTGATCCACTCATGGTGTTCTTTTCGTGCGATAGAGAGTAGTTGTGATCACATCAGCCTTGATTTGCAGGCTCCCTCGGCACCCATTCACCATCCATTTGGCAAATCGATTTTGGGAATTGATCACACCGCTTCGAATACTTCTAAAAAAACAGCCGCGACGGTCGCTGTTGCGATACCCGCGCGGCTGTAATCGTGGTCGATGACAAAAGCAGTGAGCTACTTCTTACCCTTCGAAGCAAGACTGCCGTAAGTACCTGCAGCAAACTTCTTCTGGAACTTGTCGATACGTCCAGCCGTATCGACGTACTTCAGCTTTCCGGTATAGAAGGGGTGACACTCATTACAAATGTCGATCTTCAACTCGGACCGCACACTGCGAGTCTTGAAACTGTGGCCGCAACCACAACTAACAGTCGTCTCTTGATAATTCGGGTGAATGCCGTCTTTCATGGCGTCTTTCAGATGGTTTGAGTTAGTTGGCACTGGCTTGAGTACAGTGCCACTGAGCCCCGCATCGTACGGTAGATACCCTATTTTGTTCAAGGCCTTTGGCAGGGAAAGCTTGATTCAACACCATGATTTACCCCAATAACCCATGACCCGCCCCACTTTGAGGCTCTGCGATCTGCCCCCATGTCCCCATGACCGACGCTCATCCGAGCCACCAAGGTAAACCAAGCACCTTGAAACGGGTGGCATGCGACTGCCACCCTGAAACGATCGAACCGACGGGAAAGGCCTGAAAGCAGAGTGGAAAACGCATGTTTTTCCCAAACAACCTCGCCTTGAACCCTCCCACATAGCCCGCAAGGCGATTCACTGCCCTTCTACATCACTGCCCTTCTACATCACTGCCCTTCTACATCACTGCCCTTCTACATCACTGCCCTTCTACATCACTGC
>PKCN01000020.1 GCA_002862205.1 Planctomycetaceae bacterium
ACGTTGCCGATTTAAACGTTGCCGATTTAAACGTTGCCGATTTAAACGTTGCCGATTTAAACGTTGCCGATTTAAACGTTGCCGATTTAAACGTTGCCGATTTAAACGTTGCCGATTTAAACGCAGTGAAGGCCGGCTTGCATCGCGGTTTCGTATGCGATCGACAGGGTTTCATGGGAGGTAGCCGGGATGTTCTGCATGTGAAAGTTGGGATGAAAGGCAGTGAAGTGAATGGGCACATCACAATCCACTTCCTTGAGAATCCAATCGATCATTCGTTTCAGATCGTCGGGGTGATCATTTGCCCCGGGGATCAGCGGGTTGGTCACGCAACCCGGCATTCCGTTTCGTGGACCGCGTAGCGAATGGTGTCCATGATTGGTTTCAGTTGGGCGCCGGTAACCGTGTGATAAAAATCCTCTGCAAATCCCTTGAGATTTATATCGGCCGCATCCATGAATGAAAAAATCTGGCCTCACGTTGTCTGTCAGATAACCGTGCAGTCACGGCCGCAGTGCTGCCTCCAGGATCATGGCAGGCCTTGGTGGTGTCCAGAGCGTGCTCTGCCCAGATGATCGATTCGTTGTACGTGAACACAACGCTGTGGCATTGGTGGTTCAAAGCGGTCTACGTGATATCTGTTGGTGCGCGGTGTAGCTGATGTGAGACAGATCGCGGCTTTTTGAAATATCCCAGTTTTGGCAGAATTTGCAGCCAAGATTGCATTCGGCCGTCCCGAAACGGAGAACCGGTGTCCCCGGTGAAAAATGGTTCAGAGTTTTCTTTTCGATTGGATCGATGCAGAAACCGGTGCTGCGACCATACGTGTTCAGCATTGTTTTTCCATTTTCGTTCTGTCACACAAAGCAAAAGCCTCGATCACCGACTTTCAAATGGCACACGCGGAAACAGAGTTGGCTGAGGATTCGGCCATCGGATGGTGCGGTCCACCAACGCCGGGGAAATCACCGTTTGGGGTTTCAACAATAACGATCGGCAGAGCAGAATTGACCATTTCCGATAGTTTAGCGTGTGAACTGAAGAATGATCTCACTCATGCCATCTTTTCGGCAGCACCACCTTCGATAGACTTGGGGTTAAATCTACCAGCAATGTCATGTCCAGAGACGGTAAAGAACCAATGACGACCGAGCTAGCCAAGACACCGCTCGATGCTTGGCATCGTGCTAATGGCGGAAAGATGGTCCCGTTTGCTGGCTATGAGATGCCCGTGCAGTACGAGTCGATCGTTTCTGAGCATCAGGCTTGCCGTCGTGCTGCTGCACTGTTTGATGTTTCCCACATGGGGCGTCTTCGCTTCGATGGTGATGGAAGCGAGCAGTTTTTGGATCATATCCTGACACGGAAAGTCGCGGACCTGCCGGTCGGCGGCGTGCGTTACGGGCTGATTTGCAAGGAAGATGGGGGAATCCTGGACGACGTACTTGTGTCCCACGTCGAGACACCATCCCAGCGTCGCTTTCATCTGATGGTGGTCAATGCGTCGAATCGAGACAAAATTCTCAAGTGGCTGACACCCATCCTGGACGAGTTTCCGACCGTTACGATGTCAGACCGAACGGAGTTAACCGCGATGATCGCTGTTCAGGGACCTGCGGCGATGGAAGCCTGCAAACGTTTGTTCTCTTTTGATCCGACACGTTTAAAGTATTATCGTGCCGTGATTACTGATCAATTTGCCAAGCCGGCAATCGTGAGTCGCACAGGCTATACAGGCGAAGACGGTTTGGAGCTGATCGTCAGAGCGGAGGAAGCAAACCGGATTTGGGAAAATTTGTTGCTCGCTGGTCGTAATGATGGTTTTGTCGCTGCGGGTTTGGGAGCTCGTGATACATTGCGTCTGGAAGCGGGAATGCCGCTTTATGGACATGAATTAAACGAGTCAATTGATCCACTGTCGGCAGGATTGAAATTCGCGTGCACCTTGAAGGATCGATCCTTTCTAGGTAGCGAAGCGTTGGTGAAAATTGCAGAAACAGGGCCATCAACCGTGCGGATTGGGTTGCGACCCGAGGGGAAACGACCGGCTCGAGAAGGATGCCCTGTGCTTGACCGTGAGGGGCAGCGAATCGGAGTCGTCACGAGCGGCGGGCCGTCACCGACACTGGGATATCCGATCGCAATGGCTTACGTTGATAGATCACACGCAGCCGACAGTGAATTTAAGATTGATATTCGGGGCAAGCTGGTTGATGCAAAGCCAACCAAGTTGCCATTTTATAAACGCGCCCAAGCATGAACCTCTTAGAAGGACTCCTTTGATGTCACGTGATGAATCCAAACTGCTCTATGCCGAATCGCACGAGTGGGTTGATTTGGCCGAAGAAGACGGGAAAACCGTGGGAACCATTGGACTGTCAGGGTTCGCGCTGGAGCAGTTGAACGATCTCGTTTACATGGAATTGCCAGATCTCGGGCGGGAACTCACTGCTGGTGAGGAGTTCGGCGAGGTTGAATCCGTCAAAGCGGTCAGTCCGCTTTACAGTCCAGTAAGCGGGAAGGTCATCGCTGTCCACGAGGATCTTCCCGAGAGTTTGGAGAAGCTTAACGATGATCCCTACGAGTTTGGTTGGATTGTCAAAGTCGAGATCAGTGAGGCCAATACTGTCGATTCTCTGCTCGATCATGCTGCCTATCAAAAGCAGTGCGCTGAAGCGGGATGATGAACACGCGAACAGGTGAGGGTGTTTCGACTAGTCCCCCAGTCGGCCGACTGATTTCCATCGTCACCGCAGCGGCCGCCGAAAATATGGCCGTAGATCAGGCGATTCTGGATTCTGTGACGCAGAATGGAGTACCTGTTTTGAGGTTTTACCAGTGGGCCGAGCCCACCTTATCGCTGGGATATTTTCAACGGCTTGCGGCACGCTCGAAACACGCACAAAGCAGTCAGATTCATTGTGTCAGGCGAACGACTGGGGGTGGTGCCATTGTTCATGACCGTGAGCTGACCTACAGCATTGCGATACCCGTGTCCGCTGGCCAAGCTGGTCCGCGTTCCACTCTCTACCAGCAGACTCATGCCGCAATCGCTGATGCACTGGCTTGTTTTGGTGCCAATGCTGTTCCGTTTCGTCTCACCGGGGCTGATTCACGTCTGGAAAGTGAGAACTCGCAGTTCCTCTGTTTTCAGCGGCGTACCGCGGAGGATCTGATTGTCAGTGGTTACAAGGTTCTCGGTAGTGCCCAGCGAAAAAGTCGTACGGCGGTACTACAGCACGGCAGTCTGCTCATCCATAACAGTCCATTCGCCCCACAACTGCCAGGGGTCAGTGATTTGCTGTCCAAGCCACTGGCTGTCGACCAGCTGATTCCAATAATGGTTGAGAATCTTTCTGAACGCATCGGTGTGGATTGGCGGGTGGACGATCTTTCGGAGCAGGAAAAAAGTGCGGCGGAGAAAATTTCCAGCCAACGCTTTTCTCGTTCGGCTTGGACCGGCCGGCGTTAGGTGCTTGTTGCACCCCATTGGGTGGGTGTCCGGAACTTGTGCCAGAGCAGTGAGGAGTAATTGGCAGCGACAAAATATTGATTCGGCAGGATTTTGTAGACGAAAACAGATTGCATAACTGTTATAATCCTTCTTACGTATCCAAGCTCTGAAAGATTCAGTGTGCGGCAACTTCTTGCGGTATGGTGTTCGTGCGTGTCGATACTCGTGCTAAGCCCGGTTTCAGGAACATGTCGGTTTGCTTTGAGGATTGGTGCGCTCATCGCGGATTATGGCCCTTTGGCCCCGTCGACTCATGCAGTCCCTACCGACGAATAATCGGGAGCAATTGATGCAGGTAATGCTAAAGGTCCTTAGTGGTAGTCACGAAGGACGTGAACTCAGTGTGTCGGGTGAGAAATTTCTTATCGGTCGTAGTGAGTCATGCCAGTTAAGACCCAAGAGTGAATCGGTTAGCCGAAAGCACTGCATTATCGTTCTCAAAGACAATCGTGTGCTCATTCAGGATCTTAAGAGTCGCAACGGAACGTATGTCAACGATAAGCGATTGCCAACCGACAAGGCCAAGGTTCTGGCTGGTGGTGATAGATTACGAGTCGGCAAATTGAAGTTTGAAGTGGTAATCGAGCACGGGTTGCAGGCTCCGAAAAAACCGGAAGTCGCCGACATGAGCGATGCGGCGGCACGAACCGTTGAAGCTGGTTCACATGACAGTCGGTTCGAGGAAGTTGATGTTGACTCATGGCTGAATGAGGCCGATCAGATTGACCGAGTGCGTAAGCTTTCTGATCCGGAGACTCGCCAGTTTCAAATCAAGTCAGGTGTTATCACGGAAGGTGACGCGGTCTCCGATACAGGTGATAGTGAAGATGACGGTGGGGGTGCAGGTGGTGACAGTACCGACTTGTCTGTAAGTGATGCCTCGGACCCCAATGGCAAAAAGAAACGTGATAAAAAGAAGCCTGGGAAACTCCCCAAAGGCTTCCAGAAATCAATCACCGATAACTCGCGTGATGCCGCGGACACAGCATTGAAACGCTTTTTCAGTGGTCGTTGATTTTCTTTGTCAATGATTATCCGTTGTAACACTTTCTGGTCAGCAGGCAAATCTTTACTGACTGTATCGTGGGAAGAACGGTGAACGCACGCAGCAGAAAGACTTTTTCAAGTTGCAAGTGATTGTGAGCGGACTATGCAGGATTCAAACGCACTCCTCGTTCAGCAATTTCGCGAAAATGATGAAACCGCGTTTTCAAAGTTGGTGCGCAGGCACTACCCGCTCGTTTTTAGAGTCTGTCTTAAAATTCTGGGACATCGTCAAGATGCAGAGGATGTAACCCAGGAAACTTTTTCACGCTTTGCCAAGCATGTTGACCAGTGGGATGTGCGTCGACCACTTGAGCCATGGTTAGTGACCATTGCAGGAAATCGCAGCAAGACGTTTCTCGCAAGGCGTCGCGCCCATCATTCACTTTCGACTACGTGGGAGCCTGTCACAGATGAGGCGAATGCTGTCAGGAGGGCTGATGGGCTCCGCGAAGAATTGGCGTTGGCTCTGGCATCGGTGCCTGAACGGCAAAAGTTTGCTTTTCATTTGTTCCATGAGCATGGAATGAGTTACCTCCAGATTGCTGCCGAGATGGATTGTCCTGTTGGAACAGTAAAAACATGGGTCCATCGTGCCCGCTCCAGTGTGATTCGCATTCTTCGACAGCGCGAGGTGCTCGCGGGTAGTGAGATATCGGGTTCCGAAGAAAGGCAAAGCTTGCATGAAGTGAATGCTCGGAATTTGCCGGCTCAACCACTGCAGCAATCAAGGAGGCTGGGCGATGCAATGTGATGACTTTCTCGAACGGATGCACGAGCGTCTGGATCAACGCTTGTCGCTCGGGGCAGATCCTGATTTAGCCCGTCATGCAGTCAACTGTGACGCTTGTCGGTCGCAAATGCAGATCTGGATTGAAATTGCTCCACTCGTCGAATCAGATTCCAAAGACTTCAGTGAATCGCCTGAATCCGTTTCTGGTTTTGCTACAAAGGGTTACCGCGCGATTCCACCAAGGCTCACGGCAGGCTTAGCCGTCGCGATTTTGATCGCAGTCGTCGGAATTTATCCCACAAAATCAGCTTCTAAGCCGATAATAACAGATGTATCGGCGTCTTCGGGCACGTTGGCACAGGCGGCAGGTGAACTCGATCCAGTCGTCTGGTGGCGAAGTGTGCAAGACCGGGATTGGGTGGAAGAGACAATGCCCACTGTACGGTCTGTCGGGAAAGGTGTTGCTCCGCTGGGGCGAACACTGGTGCGCGCCGTAACGATTTTGACGATCGGCGGTGAAGGCCGAACCTCCTGACTGAAAAGTTTTGCCCATGATCAAGTCAACTCTCGCACTCTGGGTTACTTGCGGCTGCGTGGCATGCGTGTTGCTGCCTTCAGTCGTGTCCGCCGAGCAGTTGTTCCGTCTGCGGAACAACATGGTCTTGCGGGGTTCGATGGCGAAAATCGCCACATTGAAAGATGGCTTTGGTGCTGCTTCGGCTGGCGAAACCCACCTCAGACCCATCTGGTTGATCGATGATGGTTTGCGGCGGATCTACCTGCATGGCAAAGGCATGATTGCTGTTGAACCGGTTGATGTCGGTGAGATGGAACGAAATCTGGAGTTTTGGCAGCCAAAACCATTGGGCGGAAAAATTGTGGGAGGGTTGGGGACGATCCAAGGCGTTTCACCCTTCAACGACTACGGCAGAAGAATCTTGACGGTCCGGGGGCCTGATGGTGGGCAGGTGCGAATCATTCAGGGCATCGAGGAGGTCAATTCTCGGTACGCCAAACTTGTCGCACTCAAAGGAAAGCCAAGCTTGAATTGGGATATGAGGATTTCCACAAGAACTCTGGACTCCTCGACGCTTGCCCGAATTTTCAAGAAGCGAACTGACCAGTCGGATTTGAACGCCCGGTTGGAGGTCGTGCGTTTCTTCATTGCTGCTGAACGTTACCGGGAGGCAAAGGAAGCGCTCCAGACAACGATCGATGATTTTCCTGAAGAAGTCGATTTATTGCCGCAACTGGCTGCTCTGACAAAGCGTCAAGCGGAGCAGTTGTTGTTGGAAGCAAAAGATCGAGCAGATGCCGGGCAGTACCAACTTGCGAGGGGAATCCTGCAGGGGTTTCCGCTGCAAGAGGTGAGCCGTATCACCAAAATTCAGGTTGAGGACGCGTTCAAGACGCTCAATGAACCTGTTCAAAAGTCAGCAGAGCTCATGCGTAAATTACGTCTGCAGGTAAGCAAATTGCAGGGCAATCAGCAGATGCGTTTGGCCACCATTCTTGATGAGATGGAGGCTGGGTTATCAGCAGACACACTTTCAAGATTGAGTGATTATGAGCGACTGGGTGACGTTGCCAATCTTCCGATCGATAATCGAATTGCATTGGCCGTTGCTGGATGGATACTTGGTTCGGGTTCGGGCGAGCAAAACCTCAGCATTGCAATTTCATTGGTTCAGGTACGTGACCTTGTCGCGGAGTACCTCGCATCTGAAGACGCTGCCCGACGTCAGGCCATTCTCGAAGAACTGGGTAATATGGAGGGAAGTGAAGCTGAATATGTAGATCGGATCTTACCCTTGCTGACGCCAGTGCTGCCTTGGCCAGAAGGCTCTCAGCATCCTGAAATCCCAAGAATGTTCGATGTCAGAACTGACTCGTTCCGGTACGTAATCCAGTTGCCGCCTGAGTACAACCCACTTCGGCAGTATCCGTGTGTGGTTGCTTTGCACGAATCGCGTTCGCCAATCGAAAATCAACTGGATTGGTGGTCTGGTGCGTACCGCAAGCAGATCCAGACGCGAATGGGCTATGGATCGCGCAGTGGTTTCATTGTCGTTGCTCCTGTCTGGTCACGTGCTGGCCAGCTTGCTTACGAGTACACACCGCAAGAACACCAACGCGTTCTGAAAGCCATGCGAGACGCGATGCGCCGAGCCTCGATTGATTCTGACCGTGTGTTCATCGCAGGTCATGGTGAGGGTGGTACTGCGGCTTGGGACATCGCCCTCGGACATCCCGATTTATGGGCCGGCATGATCTCCATGAGTGGGACTCCTGGCAAAACGGTTCCCCATTATGAACCCAATTCGCGTTATGTCCCTCTCTACATGGTGATGGGCGAATTGGATGGAGCAAAAGCAGGCGGTGCTATCCTGAATGATTACATGACGTTCAACCATGATGCGATGGTGGTCATGTACCGTGGTCGAGGGAGAGAGTATTTTTACGATGAGTTGCCAAGGCTATTCGAGTGGATGAGTGTGAGCTCACATCGACGCCGGGATATGCCCCGTGAGATTGAAGTAGCAACGATACGAGAGGGCGACCAGTTCTTTTGGTGGCTGGAACTGGGCAGCCTCAAACCAGGTGTTCCGGTCGATCCAATTTTGTGGGAACAAGCTGAACGCATTCGTGCAGGCAAAGTAACGGCAGCGATCAACGTCGACAATCAGATTCGAGTGCAGCGTGGGCCGGCTGACAGGTTTCGACTGCTATTGCGACCAATGCCCGGCGTTCTTGATCTCAACCAGCAGATCGTAATCCGTGAGGGTACTCGATCAAAGCGTCTACAGTTCGATGGATCGCTTCAGGTCATGCTGGAAGATGTGCGGCAGCGAGCCGATCGCAAAAGAGCTTTCTGGATGACGGAAATGATTCCCTGAGAACGATCGTGACTGCTTACAGGTGCAATAGCTCAACGTGCCGGAGCCTTGAGTGAGTCGTACGATTTTTCGCGTTGATTTTGTTTCCCTGCCCGTTCATCTCAACCGCAGGTTGATTTTCTCCCCCAAAGCTCTGCTGCCCTGCCCCATTTCTGGCCACCACAAGACACCCACCCTGGTCAACAACCATTTATAATGTGATCGCTTTCCTACCATTCAATCTCTCGAGGTATTCCCGTGAAACGCCGTGACTTTCTGACTTCGAATGTTGTGCTCGCTGGTGCTGCCATCTCCGCTAACAATCAACTTTGTCAAAATTCAGCCGTTGCTCAGGAAGGTGTTGCTGAGCCCGCAGGACGCAGGGTCCGACAATCTGTCATGGGTTGGTGTTTCAAGCCCATGGATACTATCACGCTGGCGAAACATTGCAAAGAAATCGGTTTGGAAGCAATGGAGGGGATCCCGAATGATCAATATGGCGCGGTGACCGACTTGGGGCTGAAGATTTCACTTGTCTCCAGCCACGGCTTTGCCAAAGGACCGCTTGATTCTGGGAACCACGCCGAAGTCGAACGAAAATTGAGGGCAGGAATTGATCTGGCGGTTCAGTACGGGGCTCCCAATGTCATCACGTTTACCGGGATGAAAAAGGCAGGGATCTCGGATGCAGCAGCCCGGAAAAACTGTCTTGACTGCTGGAAACGTGTCATGCCCTACGCGGAAGAAAAGAATATCGGGATTGTGCTGGAGCACCTCAACAGTAAAGACGATTCACATCCCATGAAGGGACACCCTGGTTATTGGGGTGATGATTTGCATCAATGTGCCGAATTGGTCTCCGATGTGGGCTCTGCCAACTTCAAGTTGCTTTTTGATGTGTATCACGTGCAAATAATGAACGGAGACTTGATCCGGAATATTCGCCGTTACAGCGATATTGTGGGGCATTATCACACTGCGGGGAATCCTGGCCGTGGTGAACTGGACGATTCGCAGGAAATCAATTATCCAGCTGTGATTCGTGCGATAATGCAAACGGGCTATTCGGGATTCATTGCACAGGAATTCATTCCTACCAAGAAGGATCCTGTGGGCTCGTTAAAAGAGGCATTTGATGTTTGCGACGTTTAGCGGCATTCAGGGAACCCGGCGTCAGGGGGATGTGTCTCACAAGAGGTGGTTCAACTGCATTGGCTGTTGATCACTTGCTGAATTCAGACGATAAGCTGCCCAGTGATTGATTTTACGTGTCCGACATGACATCAGACTCTCATTCAACGTTAGACCTTCGGGTCGAAGATTTTGAGCGTCTAGGCGTGCGCCCTGATGAAATCCGGTTAACCGTGATTCGGAGGGCTGCCACAAAGACCTCGCGAGACCTCGCGGAAAATCAACTCACCAAACCGTCGGATACAGCGGCCCTGCAATTATCAAGAGTTACGACTTCGGCTTATCGACTACTTGATCCTCGTAACCGTGGTGATGCTCACCAGCGGGTCCATGTTGGCAGGATTTTGCCCACGGTTTTGATGTGGGCAGGTCAAACCAAGTTTCAGAATCAGCATGCAGGCGGCCAAAAGTCTTCCTTGGCAAACGTGTGCATCTCGGAAGCAACCATTTCCGGCGACACCGATGCAAGCATGCCTTTTCAGGGTGGAGGGTTCAGTGAGGCAGATTTAATCGAACTGATGGAATTGGATTCGACGCCTTTGATGGCTGGGCAACCAATCTGGGCTCAAAGCTTGAGTGACGTTGATATTCTTGGACGTTCGCACTGGTTGAAGCGTTGGAATCGCTGTAAGCGAGTATTGCTGAAACGCTGGTATTCGATTGGTTTGGCTGTCGTCTTGCTGATATTGTTGGTTACCGCTCTTGCCTTTCCAGAGCGTGATGAGTCGATCGTCATGGAAGAGGTTGAACCTGCTACTTTGGTTGAGTCGGGTGTTCGAAATTCCCAAAAAAGTCTTTCTAAATCTTCCAGAAGTCTGTCTGAGCAGAATGTCACGACAGGCAATGCAGTTGCTCGTGGTCAGAGATTGAAACAGATCGATGAATCAGATTTGCGACTCACTGACGATTCCGGATCCGATGATCAAGGCTCGAAATCAGAACCCCTCGTTCCATTGGACGATGTTCCTGGGATGATTTTCGAAATCGAAAATCCTATTGCGAATCTGCAATCCAGTGGACTTTCGTCTGAGAAGCGGGAGGACATGGTGCCAACGGCAGACAGTGAATTGCCGGGGAGAGGGGAATCAGGGTTTTTGCCGGATCCGTTCAGTTCTACTACTGACGAAACGCCAGCCCAGTCATTAGGTTCGGGAAGCACATCTGCTAGTGAGTCCGAGTCAATTGCGTCCCAACTTGTTCCGAAACAAGACGGGATGACCGTCAAGCAAGACGTCAAGCCAGTCTCAGGCAGGGGGGCCGAAGAAGGGCCGGGAATTACAAAGCTTGTTGTTCCGGAAAGCAATGCAGTGGCTGATGCGAGAGAGTCGATCTTGTCAAGTGATTCTGCTTCTTTTGCTCCGGGTAACGCAGACAAGCTTGCTAAACGCATTGTTTCTCTGCAACAGGCCAGAGAGCCACTTCGGTTGGCATCCGCTGAGTACTGGGCAGTTTCTGTTTTATTGATGGAAAGCGTCTGGCAGACGAGCGGGACTTCCGATCTCAGCAGAATCCTGATCGATCTGCAGCACCATTATGAATTTGCACCTGCATCATTTTTGGTTGAGACTTATCTTGCTGCCAATGTTCGATCTGCCCTGCCCGAAATACAACAGGAACTGCTTGCTAATGGGTTGGTGTTATTGGATCAATTGGTGGTCTCAGCCCGGTTTGAACTGGCGAAGCAGATCCTTGGCTCTGTTGGACCACTTGCGCGCATTTTGCAGGATGCAGATACCACCGAGTATTTGCAGGGGTATGAACGAGCCATTGGGCAGGTGAGTCGGCAGAGTGGACGATTTGAATCTCTGCTGGGAAGTAATCCTGATACTTGGTCCCGTTCAAATCGAGGGCTGCTAGGTCGTTATTATTGTTTGATTCTACGTCGTTGGAGCGACGGTTTGCCATTGTTATGCAGTGCATCGGATCCACGCATTGCCTCAGCAGCAAAAAGCGAACTTGGCTTGGCGGCGAATTCCGGGTGCGAGGAATGGGTTGCCATTGCCCGACGCTGGCATCTCAATGCACAGCGAGCCTCCGGGCTGGCAGGGGATGCCATGCATTTACATGCAGTCTCCTTATTCAAAAAAGCAATCAAAGAGGCATCAGAAAGTCAGCGTCTGGAGTTTGGCGCGGAGTTGCGTGAGATGAGTGAAGCTCTTCCCGATCACCTTCGTAAAGCTGATTTGAAGCTGGTCAGCATGAGGCCTTGACCCATTACAGTTGTGGGCTGGATTCAATTGCAGAGGTTGTTGAGTGGAGAATCATCTGAGCCAATCTCTGGCATTTCGATGGGGTGAAAGCCGAGACAACGCAATCTTGCCTATTTCCGTTTGCCGATCTGTTCATCGCACTACAATCTGGCGTATGAACTTGCACACCTCACGAGGAATGAACGCATGAAGGCCATTCTGGCAGCCCCCCAGCCAACAACTCTGCAGGCCCTCTTGGACAGTGGTTGGAAATCAAAAACGGTGAAGCAGGAGGTCCGCGATAATTTCACTCGGATGCTGGCAGCAGGTGAGGAGCTGTTTCCCGGAATTGTCGGTTACGACGACACAGTGATACCGGAAATCAATTTGGCTCTTTTGGCCGGGCATGACATGCTGTTCCTCGGCGAAAAAGGTCAGGCCAAGAGTCGTATCATGCGGATGTTGACGCGATTTTTGGATGAGTGGCTCCCTTACATCGACCATCCGGATCTGGCTGTTCATGAAGACCCGACAAATCCGATTACATCGCTTGGTAAGAGACTTGTTGCTGATCAGGATGCGACCAATGTCAAAATCGCGTGGTGGGGACGCGATCATCGTTATGCCGAGCGACTCAGTCCTGGGACGAAATTTGCAGACATCATCGGCGAGATTGATCCAGCAAAACTGACAGGAGGGGTCAGTATGAGTGCTGAGGAGGCCTTGTCGTTTGGCTTGATACCGCGTTTGCATCGTGGCATTTTCGCCATGAATGAACTGCCAGAGCTTGATGATCTGGTTCAAGTGGGTCTGTTCAATATCCTGGAGGAACGAGATGTTCAGATCCGCGGATATCCGATTCAATTTGATTTGGATCTCATGATTTTGTTCTCTGCCAATCCGTCGACTTATAACCGCAGCGGAAAGGTGATCCCACAATTAAAGGACCGTATCGGAACCATTGTGCAGACGCACTATCCCGAAGAACGTGATCAGGGAATTGAGATTCTCCAGCAGGAATTGGGGGACCAGCTCGAGGGCGACTACCCCGTGGTTGTTCCTTATTTCATGTACCAGATCATTGAAGAGATCACCAACCAGGCTCGCCATAGCAAGTACATCGATCAGGATTCGGGTGTTTCTGCCCGCTTCTCGTTGGCGAATTTCAGGACTCTGATTGCGTCTGCTCGCCACCGTGGAATTATCCACGGCGAGCGGCCTGCGGCGCCGCGGATCAGCGATTTTGGGCACCTGCATTCCAGTTCGTTGGGCAAGCTGGAACTCGATTTGATGGGCACACATCAGATGAGTGAGCGTCAGGTTTTAGAGGCGGTGACCGCAGAAGCGATCAAAATTGTCTTCAACGAATATGTTGAAGAACACGGTTTGGGAACGATCGCTGAGATCTTTCGTGGAGGGGTTCGTGTCGAAGTTGGCGACTTGCTGCCAAGTCAGGAATACGCGGAGCGTTTGAAAAAAGTGCCACCGGCGTGGGATATGGCATTCGAAGTGAACGCGAGCGAGAGCGAGGCGGTGCGAGCAAGTTGCGTTGAGTTTGTGCTCGCAGGTTTGTATAGCATGGAACGAATCAGTCGAAGTCAGCGGCACGGTAAGATTGAATATGAAATTTAAGGGAAAACGCAGTGGCAATGATGCGATCTACCGTCCGGGTGGCGTGATCCATGCCTACCAAAAGTATGATCCGGCTCAGTTTCCGCCACCAAACCAGCCACCGCCCGATCTGGTTTCGCCGGCGTTTGAGCAGGCGTTGATGTATGGCAGCTATCAGGAATTGACCGAAGAAGAGTTGGCACGAGCAGTCCGATTGGATCCCAGCCAGATCGCTGGAATGGGACCCAGTCTGGATATGCTTCGAGCCATGTTGGAGGAGCGGAAACGGAAGATTCTGGAGACCTACGAATGTCGCAGTGTTCAAAAAAAGGCGAGGAAGGCGTTTCGAGGATCTGCTCAGAATCTTCGCGTTCCCAAGGACTTGGAGAAAACGTTCAAAGAGGCGGTTGTTCACGAGCAGCAATACTTGATTGAGAGACTTTGGTATCGCGTCGATGATGACACTGGTCCGTTAGCTCGTGGTTTGCTGCAAGTTGGGCAGCGAATGGAGGACAAACACAGCATTGAGGAACTCGCAAGCAAGTATGACTTCACCGGTAATGAATCGATGTCGATCAACAAGGCATTGGAAGTGAAGGAGGAGCTTGAGCAAATCGATGAGCTCTTGAAGCAGATTGATGAGGCATCCAAAACAGCCCAAATCGGTATCATTGATATGGATTTGCTCGGTGAGTTTGCTCAGCCATCAGATATGCAGCAGCTTGAAGAAATGAGGAATCAGGTGGAGAACTTGATTCGTGAGCAAGCGGAAAGGCAGGGGCTCGAGAAAGATCCCGGGAAAGATGGCGTATTCCGGCTCACACCGCAGGCTTATCGAGTTTTTCAGGGAAGACTACTTGAGCGGATTTTCAGTGAGTTGCAGGAATCCCGAAGTGGTCGTCATGAGGGAGATGTGATTGGCGAGGGAGCTGTCGAGTTACAGCAGACGAAGCCTTACGAGTTTGGAGATAGTGTCGCTAACATCGATCTTCCACAAACTGTGATCAATGCACTGTTGCGTCAGGGAGACACTCGTCCAATTCGTCTACGTCCGGATGACATTGAAGTTCACAAAACACGGAACCACCCGAAGTGCGCGACTTGCGTCATCATGGACATGAGTGGTTCCATGCGATACGACGGACAATACATCAATGTGAAACGGATGGCATTAGCGCTGCAGGGACTCATTCAAACAGAGTATCCCGGCGACTTTTTGCGATTCATAGAGATGTACACATTTGCAAAGCTTCGGGCACCGGGCGAAATCATCAATATGATGCCCAAACCGGTCACAATTCATGATCCGTGGGTCCAGCTTTGGGCAGATATGAGCGATCCGAATATCAGTGAGCACGAAGTGCATCCACACTTCACGAACATCCAGCACTCCTTGCAACTTGCACGTAAGAATCTTGCAAATTGCGATACTCCGAATCGACAGATTGTTTTGATCACGGATGGTCTGCCAACAGCACACTTTGAAGAGGAAAAACTCTACATGCTTTATCCGCCTGATCCACGGACCGAGCAGGCGACAATGCGGGAAGCAATGCTATGCAGCAAGAATGACATTACAATCAACATCTTTCTGATTCCGAGTTGGTCACAAAGTCAGGAAGATGTTCGTTTTGCGCAACGACTGGCGCAAACCACCAAGGGGCGGGTGTTTTTTACCAGCGGGCGTGACCTCGATCGTTTCGTCGTGTGGGACTACGTGCAAAATCGACGCGATATTCTCACCTGATTGATGAGAGTCTCGCCACTCAAATTGACTTTGTGGTCTGGTGAAAACCGAGCCAGAAAATGACGGTGGAAATGCCAAAGCCAATGAATGAGCATAGCAATTCGCCGCGATTTGAATCCCACGCGTTGGTGTCGGATCCCCAACCCTCATCTTGGAGGTTCAATCCCATGGCATGGCAGAACAGAATCAGGGAAGCGATCCCAATGACCACGCCAATGCCGCTGTACACAGCACCGCGAAGCCATGGGTATGGATTCGAATCGGATGGATCTTCGGGGGTGCTCATTGTTGTGTCTCGCTGATCTTATCTGGATTCATTCATGAGGTCGCCTTCCAGTAAATGGCAATACGCATCGTAGCGGCGTGCATCGATACGCCCATCGGCGACGGCATCTTTGACAGCACAATCGTCTTCACTGAGATGAAGGCAATCAGGGTAGCGACAAACGCTCACGTAGGGTCGCAGGTCCGGCATCAGGCCGGCAACTTCACTGGCCGAAATGTCCCACAGTTGGAATTGCCGGATGCCTGGGGTATCAAAAACTGCACCACCACCCTGCAGCGGAATCAATCGGGCCGCTGTGGTGGTATGTCGGCCTTTGTCGTTGTCCTGACTGACGGTTGCCACCGCCAGGCCAAGGCCGGGTTGGATTGCATTGAGTAAACTACTTTTGCCCACCCCGCTCTGCCCTGTTACAGCAGTTTGCTTGCCTTCCAGAAGGCAACGCAGATAGGGAATGTTGACGCCTGTTTCTGCTGAAGTCATCAAGACCCGAAAGCCCATTGCCGCATAAACACCCAGCATCGGTTGCAACTTCACACTGTCCACCAAGTCGATCTTGTTGACCACAACGACAGGCTTGAGATCACATTGTTGTGCTGTAAGCAGAAAGCGATCAATCAAGGCTGGTTTGAGTCCTGGTTCTGCTGCGCTTGTGATGATCAGCAGGTAGTCGACGTTGGCGACCAGAACGTGTTGTTGCCCACGACTGGTTCGGCTAATCACGCCGCGCCTGGGTTTGACTTCTTCGATCACACCGTCCAACTGCGATGCTGCTCTTATCAAGACGTGATCTCCTGCAACAACAATGCTGCGTTGCGCGATGCTGAGGGATTTCAACACTTGCCTGACGGCGCACTCATATATCTCGCCATCGTCCGCCAGTACACGACTCTTCAGGCCATGGACGCTGACAACCCGGCCGGTTTTCAACTCCCCGCTATTGACCTGCTGTTCGTGATTGCCTTTTGTCTGAATTGTTCGCTTACGCGTCAAATCACCTTTGCCACTGACGCGTTCACTTTGTGAGACGTCTGCCAAGCTATCCGTATCGCCCGTCCGAAATTCGCGAGTCAGGTCGCCTTTTCGGACGCGGCCCTGATACTTCTTGCGAAAATCAGTTCGCTGCTTTTGACGCTTTTTTCCCATGAAATATCAGTGACGCCACCACGTTCGAGTTCGTTGCGTCAATCGCTGTCTCACGACTGCTGATCCTGTTTCGTGACAACATCAGGCTCGGGAGCATCGGTGCCGTCCGGGGCATGTGTCTTGGCTTCTTCAGAGTCCTCACTCTTTGATTGAGTGCGTGACTGGATTGAAGGGCCGATCAACTCAGTCAATTCTGCTTCACCAAGTTCTTCGTGTTCCAGCAGTGATCGCGTGATGCTCTCGAGATCATTCCTATGTTCGCGAAGCAGTTGCTCAGCCTTCTGGTCAGCTTCGAGGAGAATTCTACCTACTTCTTCATCAATCAGTTCCTGGGTGTGTTCACTGAACTGCCGTGATTGGTGAATCTCCCGGCCAAGGAATGGATCTTCGTCGCTGGTCTTGTAGCTGACAGGCCCGATTTTGGGACTCATTCCCCAATGTGTCACCATTCTGCGAGCGATACTGGTGGCACGTTCCAAATCATTTTCTGCGCCAACGCAAGTTTCGTTATAGATGATCTTCTCTGCCGCTCGTCCGCCAAGCAGGACGATCAACTGGTGGTCCAGTTCGCGTTTGCTGATGCTGAGCCGATCTTCATTGGGAACGTACTGCGTCACCCCGAGAGCACGACCACGGGGAATGATCGTGACTTTGTGGACGATGTGCGCACCATCGAGATACCACGCGGTCAAAGTGTGGCCTGCTTCGTGATAGGCCGTTTTTTCTTTCTCGCTATCCTGCAGAACCTCCTCACGTTTCGCGCCCATCAGGATTTTGTCACGCGCGTTGTCAAAGTCACTCATGTCCACGATTTTTTTATCGTGTCGAGCGGCCCATAGTGCAGCCTCGTTCACCATATTTCGGATATCAGCACCCGTCAGTCCGACGGTGCCTGCGGCAAGACGTCTCAAGTCAACATCGTCGGCCAATGGTACATCATGAACATGGACTTTAAAGATTGCCTCCCGACCTTTCATCGTGGGACGGCCAACTGTGATATGTCGATCAAATCGGCCTGGACGCAAGAGAGCAGGATCAAGCACATCAGGGCGGTTGGTGGCAGCGACCACGATGACCGCCTGATTACCGGCGAAACCATCCATCTCGCCGAGGATCTGATTCAATGTCTGCTCTCGCTCATCATGTCCGCCACCAAGACCTGCACCCCTCTGTCGCCCAACCGCATCAATTTCATCGATGAAGATAATTGCAGGGCTCTGCTCCTTGGCCGTTTTGAACAGATCACGAACTCGACTTGCACCCACACCGACGAACATTTGGATGAACTCGCTACCGTTCACCGAGAAAAATGGGACATCAGCCTCGCCAGCCACCGCTCTGGCAAGCAGAGTTTTTCCAGTTCCAGGGGGGCCATTGAGCAGAACACCTTTTGGAACTCGACCTCCAAGTTTCTGGAACTTGTCGGGAGTCTTGAGGAAGTCAACGATTTCCTGCAAATCTGCTTTTACCCCGTCGAGACCGGCAACGTCATCAAAGGTGACCATCTTCTCATTCGCTTCAAACTTCTTGGCCGGGCTCTTGCTGAATCCGGATAGGAATCCACCTCCCATGATGTCACTTTTGGTACGACGTAACATCATGAACAGGAAGAAGAGAATGGCCAAAGGCAGACCAATCAATGCAATGAAGTAAATGATCTGCTGCGTGTTGTCAGGCTCCAGGTATCTGTACTCGACCTTTGCGGCTTTCAATTGATTTTCGAGCTCAACTGCGGCACCTGCATCGGTCGAGCGATTGAAGTAGAACTGCTTTTGGTACTTCTTGTCTTCGGTCAATGCGGGAGTTTTTTCGGTCGCTTTGTCTGACTCCTCAACGACTTTTGCATCAGCCTCCTTCGCAGGTGGCGCCTCGGGAGCCGTTTTGAACGTTCCGGAAACCCGCCTCTCGCCAATACTGACTTCTTCGACATTTCCGCGCGCCAGTTCAGTCTGGAAGAAACTCGCTGACACGACGGAGCGGTCCTCTCCCCTGTTGTAAAACAAGAGGACCAGTGAACCTGCAAGCAGCAAGGCAATGATCAGTGAGTTGTTGCCACGCCTGCCTTCCTGAGGCTCGGACTTTGGCGCTTCGTTTTTCTCAGACTTCTTATCCATTTCCTGCCTTTTTGGCCGTTGCTGATGGTGTGATGGGCTCGTCTTTACCCGAGCCACATCAGGGCTCCCGCCCACTGCCTGTGAAGGGTGCCCTCTAGATTGTAGTGAGTCGTGGCGAAAGTGACTAACCGCCCACTGACGGGCGTGTACTGGACTTACGAAGTTGTTCAGCCGCCTGTTCGTCGCTGATCCAGCTAGGATCAACAACCAGGCCATTTTCCGCTGCCAACAACAGTTGAGAGGCCAATTCGCTTGGATCGCAGTGCCTGATCGCCATCACCTCTGCTTCCGAGTATCCGTCGCTGAACAGCCTCCATGTCCAATATCCGACAGTTTTCTCAGACGTCACATTGTCACCGGTTGGCAACTCAGAACTTGGCTTGTTTTCCGAGTTGGACTCGGAATTGGACTCGGAGTTGGCGGATTTGGGATCGGAAATGTTGATTGGACTGGTTGCTGAGCCTGAATTCGCTACGGATTCGGCCTGATTGATGGTTTCAGCCCCGGGGGTAGTTGCTTGCGATCCTGCGTTGGTGGAGTCATTTTTGGAGGATGGGCGGGTTGAATCTGGGACAAATGATTCGACCAGCTCAAGAATGTCATCGCCAAACTGGTTCATCGTTGCCGGACCTACCCCTGAAATCGACTCCAGATCTTCCCTTGTGGTTGGACATGATTCGGCAATGCGGTCGATCGTCGCATTGGTAAGGACGCGGTAGACCGGAATTCCCAGTGCAGCTGAATTTTTTCGGCGCCAACGCTTCAGCTTTTCTGCGATTTCAGAAATTTGGTTGCTGGAGCCTTCGGTAGCCCCGCCATTGGAGTCAGCGGGTATTGAATCGGATTGGACGTCGGCTGCTTCGATCTTGCCTGTTGCTTTGGCAAGCCGTTTGGCGAGGGGCAGAGGAAGTTGTAGTCCTGCTGGCAAAGGTGTTAGGGAACGCATGACTTGGCGACCTTCTTCGGTCATATGCAGCGTGGGACGCCTTTCATCAACTTCTTTCTGTTGCAGTAGCCCCGTTTCGATTAGTGCATCCATGATCCCGACTACTTCTGTTTGACGCAGACCTGACAGAAGACCATAAGTGCTCAGTTGATGTAATTTCCATTGCTGCAATTTCTTGTTTCGTGATCCGCAGAGCATTTGAGCCACCATGTTCTTGCCAAAGCGACCGTGCATACGAGTGACACCACTGAGGACGACTTGGATGCCTCGGAGAAGTGCGTTGGAATCCAGTCCTTGGATTTCACTGGCAATGGAGATATCCGAGGCTCGTCCGACGGATCCATCATTGGGTTGGCAACGATCACAGAGACCGCAATTTGTTGCGTCTGCTTCGCCAAAATACTGCAGGATTACTCGTTGGCGACAACCTGCCGTTCTCGCAAATTTGATGACCGATTCCAGTTTGTCGAATTCAGCACATTTCCGAGTGTTGAGGTCTTCAAAATCTATCTCAAGTTGTTCAAACGTGAGATCGCGCTGCACCAAATGAACTGCTCGCCCTCGAAATGGCGGAATGTAATCAAATGAACGGAGCCGATTCAATTCACGTAGAGTTCGAGTGAGTTGATCGCGATCGACATTTGCCATGTCAGCCAAACGAGGCAGACGCACATAGATGTCTTCGCCACGCTGTCTGCCTACCATGCGTTCAATGGCCTGCATGACTTTGCGGCGAATCTTTGCCTCTTTTGGCAAAAAGTCCAACAGTGTTGGGGCCTCACTTTCGATTCGCACGATGGCGTGATTCGAAGTACTATCAAGCCGTCGCAGAACACCCGCTTTGGCGAGCAGTGTCAGAGCAGTACCGATGGCTTCGGTGCCTTCTTTTACGCCGATTTGCTCGCGTATTTGTTCGAGTGTCAGCTCGATGGGGTCTTCTTCCCGCGTCAGTAGAAATTCATAAACGCTTTTGACCGTTTCGCGTTGTGGATAACGGTTCTCAATGAAGAATTCCTGAATGTAGCGATCGCTGTAAGAAAACATCAATCGGCATTCGCTATTTTTCCCATCGCGTCCAGCACGACCTGCTTCCTGGTAGTAAGCCTCCAAACTTCCAGGGATGTTGTAATGAATGACGAAACGAATGTCCGACTTGTCGATTCCCATGCCGAAAGCGTTGGTCGCAACGATCGCGGATAACTTGCCCGACATGAAGTCGTCCTGGACTCGCTGCCGTTGACCGGGTTCAAGACCCGCGTGGTAAGCACCAATGGGACGTCTGGTCTTTTCGGGTAACCATTGAGCTAACTCTTCGCAACGTTTACGGGTTGCGGCATAGATGATGCCCGATCCCTGTTGCGAACTTACATAGCGAGTGAGTTCTTCATCTTTTTCTCGATCAGATTTGGCATGCGTGACAGTGAATCGGAGATTGGTTCGAGCGAATCCAGTCACAAACACCAGGGGAGATTTTAATCGCAGGATGTCCGAGATGTCTTGCCTGACCACGGGCGTTGCCGTGGCAGTTAAAGCGATTGTCTGTACGTCTTTCAGATAGCGTTCACGGAATCTGCCTAAGCGAGAGTAGTCAGGACGAAAATCGTGGCCCCACTCACTGACGCAGTGGGCCTCATCAATCGCTAACAGATTGATATTGACGTTGGATATAGCATCGAGAAAGCGACTGTTGCGAAGTCGTTCCGGAGCAACGTAGACCAGACTCAGGTTGCCACTTGCCATCTCGTTGAGTACCTCGCTCTGCTCAGCCGCAGAGAGGCTGCTATTGATCAAGCTTGCTCGGATTCCAAGTTTTTGAAGCCCGTCCACTTGGTCCTTCATCAAGGCGATGAGAGGTGAAACGACAATCGTAGTGCCTTGTCGGGACAGGCTTGGCAGCTGATAGCAGAGACTCTTGCCACCTCCGGTGGGCATCACGCACATCACGTCGTCACCAGCCGCAACCGCATCGACTACTTCTCGCTGGCCCGGGCGAAATTCGCTCAAGCCAAAGGTCGTGAGTAGAGTTGTCGGGTCCGTCTTGTCCGCCATGACGCTAAAATCCAGTCGAAAGTCTATCGAAGGGGATCGCTGTAGGCGGATTATACGACCGCTGGCTCTTGTCCCACACCGCATTCACTCCCACAGGAGCCGAAAATTGAGAGCAATCTGTCTTGACCAGAATGACGTCCAATTTCACCCTGATTTTCCATCACCCGTTCCCCTCCAGGGGGAGGTGCTTATTGATGTGATTGTCGCCGGCATTTGTGAGACGGACTTGCAGCTTGCCCAAGGATACATGGGATTTTCCGGAGTTCTTGGCCACGAATTTGTCGGTCTGGCGACCTCCGGACCTTTGACGGGCGCTCGCGTTGTGGGAGAAATCAACTGCAACTGTCGTAACTGCCCTCGTTGTCGATCCGGATTAGGTAACCACTGTGTTGAGCGTACCGTTGTTGGTATCCATCAGCATGACGGTGCATTCGCTGATCAGGTTGCGATTCCCCAATCAAGCTTGCACCTTGTGCCCGATACGATCAGCGATGATCAGGCCGTTTTAATCGAACCCCTTGCAGCCGCTTTGCAAATCCAGCAGCAAATCGAACTCGGCGAGGTACAAAATGCAATTATTTTGGGAGATGGACGGCTGGCGAACTTGTGCGCTCAAGCCATCTCGCAACAAGTCGAGAATATTCTTGTGGTTGGCAAACACGAGCTGAAACTGGCGAGGTTTCGAAGGTTAGGTATCAAAACGACTCTACTGAATGACATGATTACCGAAAAAGACTACGATCTGGTCGTCGATTGCACGGGATCCGTGACGGGGTTACCACTGGCGTTACAATTGGTGAAACCGCGAGGCACGATCGTGATGAAAACCACCGTTGCCGCTGATCATCAGGTTGCTCTGGCTCCTGTGGTGATCGATGAAATTCGTGTGGTGGGTTCCAGGTGTGGTCCCTTCGGTCTGGCAATCGAATTGCTGCAAGCGGGACGATTTGATTTGTCAGGGTTGGTCACGCACAGATTTGGATTAGAGGAAGCAGAACAAGCTTTCCAAATGGCTGTTGATCCCGCCGCTTTCAAAGTGGTCTTTGATGTCATTAGCACCAGTGAAAATTGAAACTACTCAATCATCGGAAGCGTAGAAACGTAATGGATCAAGATGGTGAATACATCTGCGACAGTTGTGGTGAAGAAATTATCATCCCACTGGATCCGGCGGCTGGACGCTCACAGAGTTACGTTGAAGATTGTCCGGTTTGCTGCAATCCGAGCGTGATTCATGTTGATTGGGATGATGATGGACCACGTGTTTGGGCTGAGCCCGAACAGGATCGCTACTGATTCGCCTCAACGCGGGATACCTAATCTGATTTCGACGCACGCATTGCTCGGTGCGCGATCCAGTGAACCCCCGCCATCACATCAAAGCCATTGCGCCAATGAGTTCTGGATCACAGCGTGAGGTTTCTTTTCGACGTCGCTCAGGCTGTGGACTGCAACCAGAACTGGGTTGCAGTCGGAGCAGCGATGCATCATTTGCTGTCATAAGCCGCTGCGAGTTTTTTTGGTTTTTCGAATAGAAAACGATTGACGCGTTCCTTGCCTGGCCTATCTTGCACTCTCTTTGGTGGTGAACGCTTGAACACCGCCTGGGGGTATGTGAGGGCACTGAGAAATCAAATTGGGTTACACGGGGGCAACAATGCAACTCTGGCGATTGATTTTGATGCAGGCATGCATTGGCTTTGTGATCATAGGACCTGTTGATGGCCAAAGTCCGGGTCAATTGGACAGCACAGGCCCCATGCTTTTGAGTGAGGCTGTTGTGCTGAAGTCGATTCCGTCGCGCGTGAGAACCCACTTGGGAAATCACCCCATTGGTCGAGAAGTCCGTGCGAGGGTCAGTCTGAAAAATTCGACGGGCTTGCCGTTGAATGTGCGATTCATTGATCCTGATTGTGGTTGTTTGTCCGTTGTGCCAAAACAACGATCCCTGGCAACTGACGGGACTTTAAGCCTGTCGCTCAAGTTGGCACCATCGAACAAAATTGCAAATGTTCGACGTTCGATTCGTATTTTCTTCCAGGAATCAGAATCTCCGCTTGTGTTGGATGTCGACGTGCGGATCCGTGGTCCGTTGGGACTCTCTCAAACCACCGTGCATCTTTCAAAACCCGATTCACCATTCACTGTTTTTGGAAGAATCCACGAGTTGGGTGGACAGATCGAGCGGGTCGAGAGCGTGCGGGGAGCTTTCTTGACAAGTGAATCCTTTGTACAGACCTCCAAAAGCTTCAAGTTTAGTGCAACACCGACTTTTTCGTTTGGTGATGTTGAGGATCTGGTACGCATTCATTATCGGGATTCAAGTGCGCAGAGAAAGATTGTTGATCTTCCAATCATTTTACGTTTCACCACGCCAGTGCGATTTCTACCGTCAACTTTGAATCTTGATCAGAAAGGAAGCAGTTGGGTTGGAACTGCTCGCATGATTGTGGTGCCTGGCAAGTTGAAAATGCCTGTGAATCAACTGGAGTTTGCGCTCGAGGCCACACCGGACGTCAATACACCGTTCTCAGATGTCACAGTTCAGGTGCAGCGTGTTTCAAGTGTCATGTCCAAGATTGAGGTCGTCATTGCAAAAGTTAAACACGACCAAACCCATGAAAAAAAAATGATCCAGGCCCCTTTTCCGCCCCAGTTACTCGTGCGTGGCTCTGATAGTCAAGTCGTTGGAATTCTAAAGCTTGTTCGTAATGGAGAAGAATAGATGAAATTGCAAAAATGGTTGGTGGTGATTGTTGGTTTGTTACTGGGGAATTGGAATTGCGGATTTGCGGATTCACCGGAACCAACACGCACCAGTCCTCACGACTGGGAATGTACTTATGCGTTCAGTGATACAACGTGTCGGGAAATGATTTCAGCGTGGGCACAAGACGTGGGACTGACTTCTACAAGCGTGGCAGAATTTAAACAATGCAGTGACTGTAAACGAAAGGAGGTCCTGGGTGCTTACGCAACGCGTTATCTCGTCGGCTATGACTGCACCAACCGTGACGGACATGATCGGAGATTTTCATCTCTTGACGCATTGGTTGGTGTCTATCGTGAGGCGGAAAACGAGGGTGAAGGCTGGCGTGTTACCAGCTGGAGATTTCACCGCTGTTTGCTGAGTTGGCGTTGTGCAGGGAGTTGTGCCATCGATTTTGACCGCGCGGTTTGTGTTCCACTGAGCGGATATTACATCGGCCGATGGGTACCCGAGATGGGAACGCAGTGCCAGGCGGATGCTGCTGACAGCGAAGTGGGAGAATCGGATCCGACGCGTCAAACTGTTCCTAATCGCGAGACGCACTGGCATGGCATTAATGATCTGCCAAGAAATTATCGCTGAAGGAGTGCTGGCAGCGAGCATGAGTTCGTATGTCATTGCAATCTGTTCTCAGCAAATCTTTGTCCAAGGGAGTTGGTTATGAATCTGACAAGACGGATTTTCTTTGTGTGTTGCCTTCCAGCTATTTCCGGATTGGCACCGCAAAGCACCAGTCATGGTGAAAAACCTGCGACTGCAAGCGAATCGGCAGACACAAATCATCCAAAAGTTGATTTGCGAAGACTCAAGGTTCCCACTCAACGGGAACGTAAGTTGATTCGCGATTGGATCGTTGATTTGCAGTCGCGAAACTTGCTCGTTGATCGACTCTCTGTCGACGTGACCGGGGAAAAATACATTGGAGCAAAGGTCGGCGGGACGGAACGGATTGTTGCCCGCAGGTTTGCGTTCACTTGGATCGTTGACCATCCAGGTGATCGTGAACGGTTGATCTTTGCAGACCAAAGCCTGCTAGGCACCTTCATGAAACCGATGCAGGGTGCTTATCTGATTGATTCGCAGGCGTCGGCATATGACCAACTGAGAATTGAACATTGGTTTCATGGTGCGACCGGTAAGCAAGTGCACGCACCTTCGAAGAGCAAGTCATTGAATGAACGCTTTAAACTGTGTGGTGTCTTCGATCCCATTTGTGCGACCACGGGTGGGGTAATCAGTATCACTACCGGGAATGCTTTTCATCGGGGTAAATGCCAGTTGCACGTGAAGAATCTGATTGGTCTTTACAGGAAAGGTGACCTTACCGTTGCAGCATTTGAGTATCACCCTGTGCCTGATTTGATTTTCGTTCGGGCTGCAATGTTTCGTCGTGCGTCGCCTGTGCAGATTGATGATTTTGTGTCGTTGGGTAGTGACTTGGTGCAAGTGTCAGAGTTGGGCGATCAACGCGGGCAGCAAGAATTGTCCTCGCTTCATAAAATCCTGAAACCACACGCTCGAACCAAGTCCACCTGGGCTGACGTGAGGGGTATGGAGGGGATGCAGTTGCCGGTGAAATTGCACGCCTTGACACTTGGTGGTGTTCAGGATTTTGAAGTGAGCGCCAAATTCCAATGGAGGCTTGATTCGCAAATCCCTGATTCGGTATTCGCGGTTGAGAAACTTGGTGTCGTGAGTCCACTCGCAGTCTGGGCAGATGAACGTTGAGCAAAGCTGCCGATGCTTGGAAAGCTGGCAGAGATCCGATGGCAGGCAACATTTCACCGAGGATCAGGAACCAAGCTGTCGCATCACACGCTGAACAATCTTTTCGATGGCTTCCGGAGGCATCACGAGCGTCTCATCAAGTTCGGCTACTTCCGCAACCAGATTGTCAATTTCGCGTTGGGTGCGTGCGACCGCATCTTTTTGCTGTTCCGAAAGTGGGACTCGCCCCGAACCCAGATTCCAGCCTCTTGATCTGGCGCCAGCGCGAAAACCTTCGGGGAATTCCCCTAGCGAGATCATCGCATCGAATAGTGGTAGCAATTGGTACTGTAAACGCATCGCCTCTTTGAAGTTGCCAGAAACCACGCTGCGATGGATCGCGCGGGTGAGTTCCGGTACAACGCCACTCGTTGCATTGGTGCCACCATCTGCTCCAGCAATCAACATTGGAGCAAGCGCCGCGTCCCAACCTGTCAGGAAAGTGAAGTCTTCGCGGATGGGTCGGATTGCAGCGATCATTCGCAACATGTTCGGCAGGTCACCCGAAGAGTCTTTGATTCCTACCACGCGAGGGCATTCAGAGGCCAAGCGAATGACGGTGTCGACTTCAATGGGTGAAGCGAATAGCGGGATATTGTAAAGAGTGACATCGATGGAGACGTGGTCTGCGATTTCGCGGAAGTATGCATAAACTCCTTCGCTACTAAGTCTGTAGTAAAAGGGTGCGACAATTGCGACGGCTCGAGCACCCATGGCACCATAGGCATCACACGCTTCGATCGTAGCCTTGACATTGGCTTCTGCAGCGCCTGCCAGTACCGGAACGCGGCCGCCAGCCTGCTCAACCACAATGTGGACAATTCGTCGACGTTCCTCGGCAGTGAAACGTACAAATTCTCCTGTGCTTCCGTTGGGGTACAGCCCATCGACACCACGCTCAATCAGCCAGTCGACATAGCCTCGTAGACGTTCCTCATCCACACGACCTGAATCATCGACCGGCGTGATGTTGGGCGTTAGAATCCCGGTGATTGGCTGTGGCATGAGCTGTGTTCAGCGAATAGCGTCAGTGATGAATGTCAGGCGAACAGAATGCTTCTCGGCAAACCTGCTCTGGCACTGTAATCCAAACGACTAAATAAGCGAGGCAATTACAAGGGCTACCACGCTCATCAGTTTCAGGAGGATATTGAGTGACGGCCCTGATGTATCCTTGAACGGGTCCCCCACGGTATCACCCACGACGGCAGCTTTGTGAGCTTCGCTACCTTTGGACAACATCACACCGTCGACCTCAAATCCTTCCTCAATCATCTTCTTGGCGTTGTCCCACGCCCCACCAGCATTCGACTGGAAGAGTGCCATCAGCACACCGCTGACGGTGACGCCAGCGAGCAGACCACCAAGCATCAGGGCATTGGTGTTTCCACTGAGACCCAAAAGTTTTGGAACAAATCCGAATGCGACTGGTACAAGAATAGCCACGAGTCCGGGAAGGATCATCTCGCGAATCGACGCACGCGTTGAAATGGCAACGCACTTACCATATTCAGCTTTTCCGTCGGCTTTTTGAAAGGTTTTCTGGTCGGCTTCTGGCCAGTCAGAGAACTCTTCGTTCTCGTGTTTCTGCATCACCTGCAATGCATCCTTAAGCTCTGGAATATCTCTGAACTGGCGTCTTACTTCTTCGATCATTGCCATCGCTGCGCGGCCAACGGCGTTCATCGAAAGAGCCGAGAACAGGAACGGCAGCATGGCTCCAATGAAAAGCGATGCCATCACGTAAGGATTGATGATGTCGATACTGTCGATAAGGCTGTCAGGATGACTCTCGTTGTAAGTCACCTTGAACGCAGCAAACAAGGCGAGTGCCGTGAGAGCGGCTGAACCGATGGCAAATCCTTTTCCGATGGCCGCCGTGGTGTTTCCCACCGCATCGAGCTTGTCGGTTCTCTCCCGGACTTCTGGCGGTAATTCGGCCATCTCAGCAATGCCACCAGCGTTATCTGAAATAGGTCCATAAGCGTCAACAGCGAGTTGAATTCCAGTATTGGAAAGCATCCCAACGGCGGCAATCGCGATGCCGTACAAACCGGCACAGTTGTAAGCACCAATGATGGCGACAGCCATGATCAGGATTGGAATTGCTGTCGACATCATGCCAACCCCCAATCCCGCGATGATCGTCGTGGCCGACCCGGTCACCGATTGACGGACAATCGACTTTACTGGTCCCTTGCCAGTTCCGGTGTAATACTCCGTGATCTTTCCGATTCCAAGTCCGGCACCCAGCCCAAACAGAATTGCGAAGAAAACTCCATTGCTGCTGTAAGTGATGTCACCGTAAGTCCATGTTGCAGGAAGCATGATGTAGATGATTGCGTAGGTGAGCAACAGCAGAAGACCTGCTGACGAAAATTCCCCAAGATTCAGTGCGTGATGTGGGTCACCACCGTCCTTCACTTTCACCAGAAAAGTACCAGCGATCGATGTCATGATGCCAACACCAGCAAGTACCAGAGGTAGCATCACAGCGGACAAACCACTCATGCCGTGTCCAGCAAATTCTGGCAGGGCAACGAATGCTGCTCCCAAAACCATGGTGCCGATGATTGAGCCGACATAAGATTCGAAGAGGTCTGCTCCCATGCCCGCAACATCACCTACATTATCGCCAACATTGTCCGCGATGGTGGCTGGGTTCAGTGGATGATCTTCCGGAATACCTGCCTCGACCTTCCCTACAAGGTCCGCTCCAACGTCTGCTGCCTTGGTGTAGATTCCTCCACCCACGCGAGCGAACAACGCGATCGATGAGGCACCAAACGAGAATCCAGTCAGGATGGTGATAATTTGAGTGATGTTTTCGATGCCGAAAATGCTGCTGTAGATGACTAGCAAGGTGCTTAGCCCCAAAACGCCCAGTCCAACCACCCCCATTCCCATCACGGAACCGCCTGCAAAAGCGACTTCCAATGCTTGACCGAGGCCAGTTCGTGCAGCGTGCGTCGTGCGGACATTCGCCTTCGTTGCAACTCGCATCCCGACAAATCCTGCCAGCCCCGAGCACAGGGCACCTAACACGAATGATACTGCGATCAAAGGTGACGAATTGGTTTCCTGAGTGCTGCCCGCGTAGCCAAGCAGGGCCGCTACCACGACAACGAAAAATGCGAGTATCGAGTACTCCGCCCTGAGAAAGGACATTGCCCCCTCTGTGATGTTAGCGGCAATTCCGACCATTCGTTCATTTCCGACCTCCTGCTTCGCGACCCACGAAGATTTCCAGAAAGTGAAAACCAAGCCGGCAATTCCGAGAAACGGAATCAGGTAGGCGATCCATGGCAGGCTGGCATCTCCCGATACGCCTGGAGCGGGGTCAGTCGGAGCGGTTCCTGCTGAGGTCCTGTCACCTGAAGTTTCCGCTTCTGCAGTCTCTTGGCTCCCTGTTGGCCCTTGATTCTCCTGCGGAACCATGGCGAGGACCGTTGAACCAAGTACACCAATTACCAAAAACATCGCAAAAAAGCGTCTAAACGCCAACATCATGGGTAATCCTTCGTATCACGGTTGCTGATTTCACTAGGCTTGGTCGAGCCTGTGTCGCTGGTCAAAGTAGCTGAACGGGAACATTATTATGCTATTAAGGAGACGAGTGTGACCACAGGGCTGACTGGTTCGCAAGCCAATAATTTGCGATTCGATTTCTACGTTTTGTTTGGGGAGCGGATTTCTCTTTCGCTTTTGCAAATGAACGCAGTGTGTTGGGGTGGAGAGCAGGTGCTTGGGCTCGTCAACGAAACCTGCTTTTGACGACGGCTAGCATGGATTTTTGATCGTGGCAGGGGCTTTACTCCACTGGTTTGGTGGATCACAGGCCCCCTGCTTGTTGGTTCATTGGAATCATTCGCGGCTGATTTCGTTATCTTTCTGCGATGGCTGCCAAGGAACCTGTCCGCCCTGTTGAACGTGAAGTTGTAGACGGCGGGCTAGTTCACGTCGCTTTTTAGGCAGTTTCTGGGCGAGGTCGGTACTTTCAGCGGGGTCTGTCTCAAGATCGAACAGCTCAAACTGCTTGGTTGGCAAGTCATGCACGAGTTTGTAACGCCCGTGAAGAAGAGCTTGGCTGGTAAGTCCAGAATAGGCAGGGCCGCCCTCGCGGCGGACAAAGTAGATTTCGCGTGTTGGCCACAAGTTATGACCGTTGGCACTCAGCGGCTGTTCGATAATGGGCAGCAGCGATTGACCGTCGAGTCCGTCTAATATATTGATACCAGCCAGGTCAGCGATGGTTGGGAAAAAGTCTGCCGTGCAACACACGGTATGACTTGTCGCACCTGCTTTCGTTCGTCCGGGGACTCGAACGCAGCCCGGGATTCTCAGACCGCCTTCGTACATCTGCTGCTTTTCACCTCGGAGAGGGCCATTGTTGGCTCCAACATTTGCTTGCCCACCATTGTCGCTGGTGAACACGATGACCGTGTTCTCGTACTGTCCCGATTCCTTCAAGGCATTCAGTACTTCTCCAATTCCTGCATCCATGTGCTCAATCAACGCCACAATTTTTGCACGTTTGTCACTGATTGCATGTCCCCTGTCGGTTCGTTCCCGTTGCTTTACCTTCTCGTACCAGTCTTGTGGTGGTTGGATCGGCGTGTGCGGTGCGTTGTAGGCCAGATAAAGGAACCATGGTTTGCCCTTCGACCCGGTTTCTCGTGGGGCTGAAACATCTGCATCAATTGACTTGGATTGTTGTGCATGGCCATTGATGTAATCGACCGCCCATTGAGTAAATAGATCTGTTGCATGCCCCTTGGGATCGATTTCTTTGCGGTCGTCACGCATGTAGTTGATGCCATGACGCCGGTGTTTGTAGTAATCGTCCATCATGTCACCAAGATAACCTTGAAAGCGTTCGAAGCCCTGACTCAGTGGGTGCGTTTCAGGTGACAGACCGAGATGCCATTTACCGATGGCGACGGTCTCGTAGCCATTTTCTTGCAGTTGGTGTGGAAGTGTCTGTGTGAAAGGTTGGTAATAACCCCAGTTATTTTCGGGATGCGTGCGAATCACACCCGGAACTCCAACCCGATCTGGATAGCAACCTGTGAGCACAGAAGCGCGAGTAGGTGAGCAAACCGGGCAATTCGCGTAGAGCCTTTCCAGCTTCAAAGAATCGGAGTAGAGCTGATCAAGATTTGGAGTTTGCATGTCGTCGCTGCCGAGGCAGGACAGATCGGCGAAGCCGAGGTCATCAACGATGACGAGCAGCACATTCGAGTGCTTTAGCGTGGGCGCCGTTTCAGCTGGGCAAGGGTTCGCGAAATAGTTCGCAAAAAAAAGAGAAAGGCAAGTAGCTAGAAGACGATGTTTTTCTACGGAGCTGTGAGGCATCGGAAGTTGATTCGGTGAGTAACGCGGATTTTGGGGATTAGTGGGGCACCATCGTAACCTGACGTTCCATCGTTTTGTTGACCAAAGGAGGGTAGGAAACTAAACTATGAAGATGCTTTTCTCGGGTATTGCTAAACTATTGGTGGATAATCACTTACGGGCAGTGACTGGTTGACGGTCGCGGTTTGGACGTGACGAGTCCCCGTGGCGCAGGTTGTCGGTACCAGCCATCCCCACCGCTTTCACAATCCACTGATCATCATGACATCGGAAGACCCGATTCGAATCGATGCGTCGACGGTACATCGTTCCGTGCATCCCAGTACTGAACAAGACGTTTCAGGTGAGATCATCGGAGGCGGTCAAAGTTTAGAAACTGCTGATGGATCTAAAGGCTCCGTCGGAACGGGCGGCGTTGAAGAAATCGCCGAAGCCAACACGGTAATACGAGGTTCATCTCGGGTTGAAAAACCGAAGTCGGTTGCCGCTATCATCGATCGCACTCCTGCTGCAGTCACGAAAGGCTTGCTGGGAACGCAGCTGAATCATTTCCATCTTGAAGCCTTCATAGGAGGTGGTGGAATGGGAGCAGTATTCAGAGGGCTTGATGAGCAGCTGGATCGCACGGTTGCAATCAAGGTCATTCCATTTGTTGGCGATGATCCCGATTTGCAGCGACGTTTTCGAAATGAAGCGCAAAGTGCAGCCAAGCTGGATCACCCTCGAATAGCCAGAGTGTTTGATGTAGGAAGCCATGGTGATTGGCACTACATCGTTTTTGAATATATCGAAGGCACGAACATCCGTGATCTGGTAACCAGAAATACGGTGCTACCCATTGATGATGCCGTTTTTTACACGTGCGAATTGGCAGATGCTCTACAGCATGCTGCGGACCGCGGTATTGTGCATCGGGATATCAAACCTTCAAACATTTTGATTGGTCAAGATAGCAAGATCAAACTCGTCGATATGGGATTGGCGAGATCAGAGAATCTCGACTTGAGCGAAGACATGACAGCCAGTGGTGTCACGCTTGGAACGTTTGATTACATTTCGCCCGAGCAGGCGAAGGACCCTCGTGACGCTGATTTGCGAAGCGACATTTATTCCTTAGGTTGCACGCTTCATTTCATGTTGACGGGAAGCCCACCCTACCCGGGTGGCACCATGTTGCAAAAGTTATTGAGCCACGGCAATGCGCCGCCGCCTGACGCTCGCGCGATGCGTCCCGAGGTCAGCGATCATCTGGTTGCAGTGATTCAAAAGATGTTGGCCAAGAGTCCTGCTGACCGTTACCAAACCGGTTTTGATTTGGTTGCTGATTTACGTGAGGTTGCTCTGCGTGATGGTTTGTCGCGTTCACAGGCTCTCAACCCTGTCTCAATCTCACAGCCAAATCTTGTCGGTGTTTGGTTGGAAAAACATGCTCCTTGGATCGCGGCTTTGCTGGTTTTAGTCTTGATTGCTGCTTGGCTGCAGTTGCAATCAGCCACTTCCTGGGACAATGTCGTGATCCCGGGCACGGCCGTGTTACCAGAAATAGGGACCGTGAGGGAGGTGCCCGCAGAGGAGTTGCCAACGACCAAAAAACCAATAGATATGGAACTTGACGTCACTCCTGAATGGAATGTGAATCCGCGAAGCAGTCGCTCTAACGATACCGATTCTTCCAACGACCCAACAAAAAAAAGCTTGGTGGAAAACAAGGAAGACTCAAATGGTTTCACGCCCTTTCTGATTCCAAATGAAGCTGACGAGCAAAATCTGCGGTCCGAGTCCGGCAGATCAGATCGTGGTGATGCAGATTCCAATGAGGCGTCAGGGCAGGTCACTCCTCAGACAATCCGGATTGTTGCTGAACTGAACGCAGATGCTGGGGCCAGTGATGTCTTGAATGCCACAACACTGCGAGACGCTTTGGTGATGGCAAGGGAAAATAAGGTCAATCTCATTGAAATCACAGTGCCGGAAGTCGTCAGTGAGCCTGTTGACTTTCAGGTTGAGGACTTGTGGATTCGGTCGACTGTCAGCGGTGGCACGATAATCCGATTCGAGGCCGGTAATACCAGTGCTCGCGTCCAGGGAAGTATGCTTGATGTGGGATCAAGTGATGTCGTGATGGAAGATATCAACTTTGTGTGGCAGGTCCCCAGTGATCGTGTTTCTGGCGGTTCTCTATTTGAGGTCCATGAGAATACGCTGCTACGTCTTACCGATTGCAGCATTACGGTCAGTAACCCAAATCCAGATCTTCTCGAAAGGTTGTATGCTTTTGATGTGATTGCTGCGGCAAGCCGTTTTGGTGATGCCACTGTGGGTGAGCCAGAGGTGCACATCGAACTCAATAATGTTGTTGTCCGGGGTGAAATGACAATGTTGCATATGGGGGAGGCAGTAAGACTGGAGTTGGATTGGGACAATGGATTACTTGCCGTGTCGGGAAATATGATCGACACGGGTGGCACGCGTGCAGAAGATGTTGAGGAACGCAGCCGTATCGAGCTTGAGTTTTGGCGAGTGACTGTGCATGCATCAGCCGGGATTTTTCGGATGAGTGCAGCCGTTGATACCCCCTACCCTGCTGTGGTTGATCGCCAGGCCCGTCAAAGTGTTTTTATCGTCGACCAGAATCGGCCGCATTTTCAGTTTTCAGGCTTTCCAAAACGCTTTCAAGGCAGCGAATTGCTCCTGCTGAGAGGAAGCTCAAACCTTTATCAGGTGGGGCCCGATTTTCGTGATGTCATGCTCCGCGTTGTGGCAGATGATGGTGTTGCCACGGTGACACAGATGATGGATCTTGAAGAAAGTCCTCCCGAATGGGTCACGGAGAAATCGCCGCGGCGATCCTCAAGTGTCGTGCGAATTCCGCGAGAATGGCCGCCAGCAGGTGAACGCATTCCGGCAGTTTATCAACAAACCGATGCCTCTCCGCGAGGTTTCACCCCCGATTCGTTACCAACGCTGCCTGTACCGAAAAACAACGAAAATGAGGGATTGTCCATTGGGCGAACGCTCTGAAAGTGCCGAAATTAGCTAGTAATTGAAGTTGGGATTTGACAATCGATGGCTTCTTAGACTTAATTATAGGGGCGGGAACTTCTTTTCTGCCTTTGAAACGACCCACCTGAACCAGTCTCGATAGACCTTTCCATGTGCAAAGGTTCGCTTCGAGAAACATGGGACCATTTGCAACCTCCGGAGAAGATTGAATGAAACGATTGGCAATTCTTTTTGCGTGCCTCATGTTGGCGACTCCCGTCATGGCGATCAGCGAATTTGGCAAGCAGTGGAAAAACGAGTTCCTCGGCGGTGAGGATGTGGATGAGGATTTCAAAAGAGCTGGTCGTAAGGCCGGTTGTTACGTCTGCCACGTCAAAGGCGAAGATAAAAAGAAAGTGCGTAACGAGTATGGAGACGCAGTCCACAAGTTGTTGAAATCAGAGGACTTCTCCAGAGAGTACGTCAAAGCGAATCCAGACGAAGCCAAGAAGAAAATTCTGGAAGGTTTCAAAAAAGCTGGTGAAGCCAAAAGCAAAGATGGAAAAACTTTCGCCGACAAACTCAAGAACAATGAGTTGCCAGCTACCGACGCAGGTCTGTAGGAATTCAAACAAGACTTTGGTATCGTGATGAACCGCTTGTCAACGCATTTTGACAAGCGGTTTTTTTGCGCCTTGCGAAGTTTACATTACCGTTTTCGACTCTCGTTTTTCTCCTACCTCCTCTCCCCCATGAAGATCACGATGAACTCCAAATTTAAAACCGTCTTTGTCTGTTTCTTGCTAGTAGCGTGTGCGGAATTCAATGCACAAGGGCAGGATTCAAAAAATGGATTTGTACCACTGTTTGATGGCAAATCACTTGATGGTTGGAAGGTGGCGGAAGAGAATCCGCAGAGTTGGAAAGTGGTCGATGGTGAGTTGGTCTGCGAAGGACCAAGATGTCATCTTTTTTACGATGGTAACCTTGCTCCTTTCAAGAACTTTCATTTTATCGCTGAGGTAAAAACCGCTCCCGGCAGCAACGCGGGAATTTACTTCCACACAAAGTATCAGGCGACCGATTGGCCAAAGCAGGGCTTTGAGTGCCAAGTGAATGTTTCTCACAAAGATCCTAAGAAGACGAGTAGCCTTTATGCCGTCGTGAACGTTGCTGATCCTGGAGTCAAAGACAACGAGTGGTACACTCAGGAGATCATCGTTCAAGGCAAGAATGTCGTTCTCAAGGTCAATGGAAAGACAATGGTTGACTACACCGAAGCCGAGGGCCAAGCTGCGGCAAGTAAGCAGTTCGAGCGTCTGCTTGGTGAAGGGACATTTGCGTTACAAGCTCACGACCCAGACAGCAAAGTCCATTTCAAGAATCTTCGAGTCAAGAAGCTCGATTGATTTCCCCATCCAGTTGGCTGGTTTCGTTCCAGCACGTGGCCGACTGTTCTGCTGTCAATCATGGATTTTCGGTTCGATGTTGTTGACATCGAGCCGGGAATGCAGTGGCTGCGGTTCCAGATATTCTCGACTTTACAGCCACATCGGCTCTGTCCTTCTGGCTAGCGTCCCAGAAAAGCGTTGTACAACTGGCCGATAGCGGGATTTGCTGTTTTCCAGACTCGCAACCGGTCGCCCGCTTGAAGCGCGTAGTCACTCTCGGGCCGTACTGCGGTGCAGGAGTCGATCATCTGTACTTCCATGGGCACTCCATTCACGGTTCCCGGGGTGTAGCGATAAAGTGTCGCACCTACCGTTTCCAGCTTGTCCATGACCCCGGTTTCTTTAAGGAGATCACTGACGTAGACGGCTTGCTTGCCGTCTGGCAAGGGCATGACTCGGGCCAGGTTGTTATCGCCGACGACTTCCAGCACCACGCCATTTTCGGCTTTCGCCTGACGCACAGCGTAATAAGCTTTTTCCTGGACGGCGTGATCGAGATCCAGCGAGGAACTGACGCTCTGGTAATCAGGGTTGGATGGCAGGTAAAACGCCGTGCCGGGCAATTTGAGTGAGGTGCAGCCCGCCAACATGAGGCAGGCCAAAATAGGCCATGACATGCCGATTAAGGTTCGTTTTTGAGCGTGATTCGGAATCATTTGGGAGGAATCCGTTGGAAAATGTTGTGCTGCCGGCCCCGATGTTAAACTTTGCTGATTAGGCTGACTTTTCGCTCAATCGGCATTTTAAGGTGGCGTCTTGAAGGTAAAATCCCCGCTTTTGCGAAGAAACTTCACTTTTCGCTGGGCCATCCAATTGAGTTCAGATTGGCGAGATGAAAGAAAACAGCTGATATCCTGCTTTCGGATTCTTGTCCGGATCTGTATATTACCGAGCTTCCCGTAACAGATCACCCGAGAAAAACGACAGAGAATCCGATGGCACGGCAATGTGAAGTGTGTGGCAAGAGCGTCCAAATGGGCAATCGTGTCGAAACACGCGGTAAAGCCAAATACTTAGGCGGTGTGGGTACCAAAATCACCGGTATTACACGTCGCAAGTTCGTTCCCAACTTGCAGAAAGTGCACGTCACCCTGCCGAATGGTCAAAACAAGTCGATGCGGGTCTGCACCCAATGCATTCGCAGTGGCGCCGTAAGAAAGACGGTGAAGACCAAGCCGTTTGATGTTAGTGGATCGAAAAAGTAACCGTCGTGTCTCTCTCTGCTGACGAAGTTCGAAAACTGGCTTTGCTCGCAAGGCTTGACTTGTCTGATGATGAGGTCGCGAATGTGAGGCCTCAGCTGGATAGCATTCTTGCTTTTGTGGAGCAGTTGACGGAGCTCGACACGACAGATGTCGAGCCCATGACGACGGCGTTGGATGTGGACAATCGTTGGCGTGAAGATCGCCAACTGGAGGGTCTCACCAATCAAGAGGCTTTGGCAAATGCGCCGTCGCGAAGCGAGGGCTGCTTTCTTGTGCCGCCCGTTTTGGGAGTTGTCGCCTCCAAAAAATCGTGACCCTCGCGCAGCCTAAGGTGCGTCAACGCAGGCGGTCTGTTCTGAACACAATCATTCAAACTTGTGGCGAGGGATAACGATGGAATTTGGATTTCTGAGCCTGCTGCCACCTCTGGTTGCAATCGTCTTGGCCGTGGCTACCCGAAGAGTCGTTGTGCCTTTGGCTGCTGGCGTAGCGGTCGGAGCTCTCGTCTTGGCATTCGGACGTGTTGAGTTGGTAACCGACTTTGGCACCAATGACGCGGTTCGAGTCAGGTTCGTGGCGCCATCACCGTGGGTTTCTGGAAACAAAACCCGACTTGTTCTGATTCGAAGAGACTACGGGGAATCGCGGTTGCCGTTCGTCTCTGCGCCGCAGTTTTTCATTGACAATGAGCCATCGCTTGACAGCCTCGAGATCACACTCAATAGCACTTCCGGAAGTGAATCTACTGTTCAAGATTTAATCGACGCGCTGGAGAAAAGCAGCGCTCGAGCACAAGCGATTGCGTCCATCTCCCTGGAGAAAGGTGAGCCGAGTACGCTCATCGCATCAAGCCTGCCAAGCAACTTGGAGATTCTTGATTTTGAACCTCAATGGAAAATCATCCCCAAGTTGGGTATCTCATTTCCAAGTGCTGCTTGGTGGAATGCGCTGGTGATTTTTGTCACCACCGTTTACGAATCCATTTCTTCGATATCTCACATTCAAGCTTTGATATTCAGCCTGTTGTTGGGGGCAATGGTAGGAACATTGGAATCAGGTGGGGGAATGCGTGTTTTGATTCAGCGAGTTTCCAGCAAGATCAAGTCCCGCCGCGGGGCACAGACACTGATAGCCACTTCGGGGCTGGCCGTTTTCTTTGATGATTATGCCAATACCCTCTTGTTGGGCGGAACCATGCGTTCAACAGCCGATCGTTATCGGCTGTCACGCCAAAAACTTGCGTACCTGGTTGATTCGACCGCGGCTCCAGTTGCAGGGCTTGCGGTTGTCAGTACATGGGCAGCAATTGAAATCAGCTACATGGCTGATGGTTTGGCTGTTGCTGGAATCAAAGACAATCAAGCTGCATTTGAGATGTTCATCCAGTCCATCCCTTATCGTTTTTATCCGTGGCTTGCCTTGGTGATGGTCTACTGCATCACTGTTTCTCAGCGGGATTTTGGACCGATGTTGAAAGCTGAGCAGGCGGCCCTGACGTCAGATTCTGATGGTGATTTTGAAGCTGATGAAAATGCAGTGGAACCGTATCCACGTTTATGGTGGGCCGCGGTTGTCCCTGTCGTGCTTTGCGTGGTATCTGTGATGTTGGTGCTCGTCTACACCGGGCTGGAAGCACGTGCCTCCGTCCCGGAATCGGCGGTCGTGGATCAGGCTGAAAATGGTTTGCTGAGGCAGGCAGGCCAGATCATTGGCAATGGTGATTCTTATGTTGCTTTGATGGTGGGCGGCGCCGTGGGGCTGCTAACCGCAGTATTGATGCACATGGCGTTGGGTGGCTGCCGTTTTGTCGAATGCATGAAAGGAGCGTGGGGTGGGGCCCGCCAGATGGGACCCGCCCTATTGATTCTTTGGTTTGCGTGGGCTCTGTCCGCAATGACAGAGAAAAACGCGCTCGACACCGGAGGCTATCTCTCCAGTATTCTTTCCGATCGTCTCGATGTTCATCTGCTACCAACCGTTGTTTTTCTAATCGCTGGGGCTATGGCTTTTTCCACAGGTACCAGTTGGGGGACGATGGCCATTCTCACGCCACTTTCCATTGGATTAGCTCTGCAATTGGATGTCACAGGTGGGCCTGAGGGCGCGATCGCACTGGCAACCTGTGGATCTGTTCTGGCGGGAGCTATTTTTGGTGATCACTGCTCCCCCATTTCTGACACGACCGTGTTGTCGAGCCGTGCGAGTGGTTGTGACCATGTCGCTCATGTCCGTACGCAAATGCCTTATGCGATGGTGGTTGGCGTGGTCTGTGTGCTCTGCGGAACCCTGCCAGCAGCGTTTGGTGTCTCGCCCTGGATCAGTCTTTTTGTCGGGACAGCCGCGCTTGTTGCCATCGTCCGCGGCCTTGGGAAACTGCCGCGGGAAACTCAGGCTGCCGATGCTGTTGCGCAAGATTGATCAACAGGGTGTACTGACCCTGATCACGATTGCTGATCAGTGGCATGAGTGATTTCACTCAACTCAGCAGCATCGATCTTGCGTTCGGACTGCAGAACAGTTTACCGATTGTTTTCGGACAACAAGATTCGGTTTTGCAATGAATGGAGCAAAGCCAGTTGAACATCGGGCTGGATAAGGTTTTCCAAATGCGCATCAATGTAAGCAATCGCTGTTGGTTGGGGTGCCTTGCTCTCATCGTACTCGCTTTGCCGGTATGGCAGCATTCGGTTGCGGCTCAAGGGAATGGCACCTGGTTGACTGGCCATCATGGACTTAGCAACGGAACGTCAGTTGCTGCGGCAAATGTTGGGGCACGACCACACTTCGTTCCGCTTGGTACGCGCAGTCTCGTCGATCAATACCGGTCGGGCCGTGTGGGCCAAACTTCCGGTGGTAAAGCCGTAGCCCGCGAATATCGAGATGGGCAAGATAGCAAAAGGCATTTGGTTCGTTTGCAGCAAAACGGTTTCGCGGCGCCGCCGCTTCCCGCAACCGGTGCTGCACCGATGGCGTTTCCTGATAACGGGGCCATGGGATTCCCCTCACAACCGTCTTCACCGCAAACGGGTTTTCAAGAGCCGACCGTTGGGGCACCTTTTGGGCTGCCGTCCAGCAGCGTCGACCCCGCCCTGATGTCCAATCCCGTGAATTCACCAGTCGTCGTTGCCCCACCCACAGGTCCCCCACCTGCGTTACCGACGAACCCTCCTCTTTCAAACAATCAGCCGGTTGCATCTTTTCCTTCGACTCAGGCACTCCCTGCCCAGGCCGATATGTTTCCCATCGCTCGCCCCCAATTGAATGATGGTTTCGCGACGGTTGGCAATAGCTGCTGCGTGTCGCCGCCGAGTAATTATGTAGCTGCGATGGGCTTGGGAAACTGCGTGGGCTATCAGCCGACGGCTTCTCAGGGCTACATCGCGACCGGTCCGCAAGCTGCGAATCCACCGCAGGCAGCTTCCAGTGTTCCATCGGGCTTGGTACCCGTGACCAGGCCTTCTGCTCGAGGAGTTCCCAAAAAGCCGTTAATCAACCTCGGACAGGATAAAAATGCGGTGGTGGTGGGTCAGGGGCTGATTGGTCAGCCAGTCGCATATGTTCCCGGGCAATGTGTTCGGAACTGGATTCGCTACATTTTCCCCTGATACGAGCGGTCCAAGGTGAGTTCTCTGCATTGCAGTTTGCGAAATTGCAGCTTGCGAATTTCGCCGTCCCTGGTTTAGATGGTAATCACGGGCGAATTCCCGTTATTCCTATTGGCGAAAATCATCTTCCTGGTGGCAGTCCACAGCATGCGAATCGTAACTTCATTGCTACCGGACCTCATCGTCGATAAATCGGCTGGGGCGGATGTTGCGGTCGTGGTCGATGTTTTGCGGGCCACGTCTGTCATGACCACAGCGTTGGATTCTGGAGCGAAGCAGATTTTTACCTGTTGTCAGGTCGCAGAAGCGTTTTCCCTTGCTGATCGACTTGCGGACGTTAATCAAGCGAGTTTGCGACCTTTGCTTTGTGGTGAGCGGAAGTGCCAGCCAATCGCTGGTTTTGACTGCGGAAATTCACCGTCCGAGTACACACCTGAAAAGGTTCGTGGTCAGATGCTGATCATGACCACGACCAATGGCACAAAAGCCATCGAAGCTGCCGCTCCAGCCAAGCAACTGATAGCAGCCAGTTTTTTGAATCTGCCCAAGGTGGTTGAATTCCTGTGTGGTTTTGGATTGGTGCATCTGGTCTGCGCTGGCACGGACGGTCGGATCACGGCTGAAGATGTATTGCTTGCTGGCGCAATCGTCGACGCTTGCAGTGTGGAATATCAAGCCACGATGGAGGACGATGAGTCGCGGATAGCCCAAAATTTCTGGTCGTCATGTTTACCAGTGGCAGAGAGCACGCCGTGGGTGAGCCTGAAAAATGGTAATGGGCTCCAGCTTTCAGATGGGCTAAACAAGTGCTTTTCTCACACGCTTGGAGGCACAAACTTGCGAAAATTGGGTTTTGAGCAAGATCTGCAACGTTGTGCTCAAATTGGGACTACAGCGGTGATTGCGGCACGCTCACAGCGAAATCCAACCGCTTTTGAGTTGCTAGCTAATGATTGAAGGTCTTGCTTTACAGCCGGGGGTCCTGTTAACACCGCGAATAAGTTTGGGAGGTTCCGCACATTGGCTGAAGCAGAAGACACAGAAGACACAGAAGACGAGGTGAAGAGCAAACCGGTCGGGCGTCGTGATTTGGTCACGATAGGCTTGTTGTTAGGTGCTGCGCTGGCGTCGGTTGGTGGCTTTGCGATTCTTTTTTCGATGTGGTGGACGACGGACGTTACTGAGCCTGAATCGTTATTGCGTTTGGCATCACGCGAGTTCGTGGACGGTCGCCCGATCGTGGCAGGAAAGCTTGCTGAACTTGCCGAGTTGGAGTCAGCTGATTCCCCCATCGAACCTCGTGAAATGCCGCTGGACACGTCAGACGAGGATCTTGACGCACAGCGTTTGCGTGAAGCTGCCGATGATCAGGTGCGACTTGAGCGATTGGATCTGATTCGTTTGCGAGATTTTCTCATCGGTGTGGGAAAGGCATACGAGGCTAAACGCGCCCCAATGGATCGGGAAAAACGGCAGCTGTACTTTGCTGCTGTGCCCTACTTGGAACTGACTCGAGACCATGGTTTTCCTCAGGGGCGGCGCACGCAGGGGTATCAAACACTCGGCGAGGCCTACTTTCATTTGGGACGTTTTGATGATGCGGTCATCAACTTGAACCAGGCGATTGAAAATGAGCCGCTGCTCAGACGCCAACTCTTGCCGATGATTGCCGAATCACAATACCGTGCGAGAAAAGATCAAAAAGATGATGCGTTAGCCAGCGTTGATGAGTATCTGGCTGATCCAGCGTTGACCGCTGCGGCAAGAAAGGTTGTTGGAATTTTGCGTATCAAGATCTTGATGGAACTGGGGCTTTGGGATGAGTTGAAAGACGCCTTAGAGGAGCATCAGAATCGACAAGAAGAAGGTGATGTATTGAAGAATCGTGCAATCTTTCTGCGCACGGTTTCGAATATCAAAAAGATCACTTCTGAGTCCAGTTTGCAGACCAAGAATGATGAGAATGATGAGGATGATCGCAAGAGAATAAAAGTGGACCTGGCAAGTGCGTTGCAGGTTCTTAATGCATTGAACCAGAAGTCAGAAAAATCGAGTGAGATAGGGTTGTGGATTGGGCGTGTCAAATTGATGCAAGGAGATGTCACGGGAGCCACCAATGCGTTTCATAGTGTGATGCGCAAAGACCAAGCATCAAGTGCAGCACGGATTGGTGCTGCTGAGATCCTCGGTGGGCTTCAGGAAATTGAGTTGTTGGCCCAGAGCACGGATGGTGAGCAGGCAGTACAGGCCATTCGCTATCTGATGAATGAAATTGGCAGCCGTGAAGGATTTGACCACGAGTTGGTTTCCTTTCGCGAATTTAACACAAGAATGAGTCAGGCTCTCAATCAGTTGCGGCAGGCAGGCGAGTACCAGGCTGCCATTGATGCAGCACGCAGCTTGCCACCTGTGTTCGATCTCGGTGAAGCGTTGGTTCAGGAGGGCAAAGGTTATCAGGCTTGGGCTGAACAGACATTGCAGGACGGGGCCGATTTTAATGGCCAGGTGTCCGATACAATTGCGGAGGTAGTGCGACAGCGATACCGTGCTGCTGGAGATGCGTTTGCGGAGGCGGCACAGCTGCGATTCAACAGCGAAGAATATATCCCGACTCTCTGGTCAGCCATTGATGCCTATCAAAATGGCAACCATTTTTCCCAAAGCATACGGCTTCTCGAACCCTATCTTCAGCAGGAGGACAAAAGCCGTCAGTCACAGGGTTTGATCGCTTATGGAAAAGCGCTCCTGGCAGTTGGCAAGCCTGCGGAAGCCATCAATGCATTTGAGCAGTGCATTTACGAATACCAAAAAGATCCTCTGCGATATTCTGCCCGCTACTACGGTGCTTTGGCCTATGCGGAGTCAGGCGATATCGATACTGCGCGTCAGCTATTGCGACAAAATGTAGATAGTGAGGGCCGAGATCTGGATGATCAAACTCCTGATCTTAAACCTGAGAGCGCAGAGTGGCAGGACTCATTGTTTGCTCTTGGATCGCTGCTTTATGAACTGGGTTACCGAAATTATCTCGAGGCAGAACAGGCCGATGCGGTAAAGCGGTTGGAGTTGTTGCGTGAGAATCAGCCCATCCTGGAGTCTGCGATTCGTCGATTGGAAGTCGCTGACCAGCGCTGGTGGGATGAACATGATGATGCCCGGTCAAAGCAGAACGCCTACTTTACCGCGCGGACGCATGTGATGGCTTCTGAATTGCCTCGCATGGAAGCCACATTGCCTGATACTCTGAGTGCGGCACAAAGAGCATCACTCAGGGAAGCGGAGGTGCATTTACAAAAGGCTTTGGTGGGCTTTCGGCGATTGGGACAGTATCTTGCAACGCTTGACGAAGAAAAAGATTTATCCAAAACAGATCAAGCAATGCAGCGAAACTGCATGATATTTGAGGCTGATGTTTTGAAGAGTATGAATAAGTATCGGGAGGCTGCTGATGTCTATCGAACCATCGAATCTTTGTACATCGGGCAACCCGCTGCGATCGAAGCTATCGTTGGTCGAGCGACTTGCGCGAGGCAATTAGGGAATGATCGTGAATTCGAAATTTTGCTCCGTCAAGCAAGTGAAATGTTGAAACAAATCCCTGTCGAGTCAGATCCCGAATTTGCGGAAACGACACGGTACGACCGAGAGGGATGGCAGCAGTTGTTGGACTGGATTATCCAGGATTTTGATAAGCAGAAGGCGTGAGCAGGCGAGGATATCAATCATGAACGGAAAACAAGTTGCTGCCTTAATTGGACAAAGGTGGGAGATTCTCAATCGCCTGCTCGGTATCAGCCGTTTGCAAATGGCGGCCATCGAGCAGGGACAGATGAGTGACTTGATGCGTCTGCTATCGGAAAAACAGCAGCCGTTGAATCAGCTCATTGAACTCGGTGATCAAATTGGGGCAGCCAATGAAGATCGTTCACGAGAGCGGCATTGGGATAGCGATGATGTTCGAGAGCGGTGCAGGGAGCAGCAGGCTGAGTGTGAGAAAATGAATCTCGAACTTTTGGCCATTGAAGCAGCATGCGAGTCCAAATTAAGCCATAACCGTGACGAACTACGCCAACGACTGGAACGTGTTGACTCCGGATGGCAAGCCGTCTCGGGGTATGCTGATCACTCAGTCAAAAGCACCACCGGTGGATCCCTCGATCTGTCCAGTGACTGATCTGTCCAGTGACTGATCTGTCCAGAGACTGATCTGTCCAGAGACTGATCTGTCCGGGAATTGGCTGCTTGGACTCAATCCTGTGCACGCCATGTTTGGTAGGGTTCCTGCCCTGTCTGTTAGAGGTGCCCCCAAGTGTTCCGGACAGAGCGTGTTCCGGACAGAGCAACTGCTCTGGGTGCGTGCGAAAGGGCAATGCTAGCAGACGCGATTTTACTGAATCCGTCTTGCATCGCGCAACAGCTTGCTGCTATGCACTTTGGTTGTGTCTTTCATTTTGACCGCTGCACCGAACACATCGGGAGCGTACCATGCCCAATCATTGGATCGATCCAAGCCAGTGCCAATCTTTAGCCGTTCTTGTGGAATCGGTGACGGCACCTCTTTTAATTGAACATCAGGCGGCGATTTGCCTTGAACTGGACATTGATACTTCATTTGAAGTGCCAGCTGATTCAGAGCGGACGGTTGACCTCCTGCAGGCGTTGGTCAACCAGTCACTCTCAGAAATGCCCGAGGGAGGTGATTTGACGATCACTGCGTGTGAGACGGCACAGGGACTCGAGTTGGAACTTGCTGACACGGGCTGTGACATCGAAAATCGTCTGCAACGTATTCCCATTGCGGCAGCCGCTCTGGGAGTAGAATTGGTCTGGCAGAACTGTCCTCAGGGTGGGGCAGCAGTCACAATGACATTTCATCGACAAAGCGGTACTGGTCGCATTGCAGCATGAACAACGGCTTATTGGGGAGACCCATTTGATGTTTGGTATTTTCAACACAACAACGATTCCAGCGTTGGAGCAGACGTTAAGTTTTGCCCAGAAACGTCATGAACTACTTGCTGGAAATCTGGCGAACCTTGATACCCCAGGCTACCGGGCGAAAGATCTCGATGTTGGCGATTTTCAAAATGCACTTGCAGAGTCAATTGACACGCATCAGAAGGCGATCGATTCGGGGCAACCACTTACAAGGGATGACATTCGATCGGGTCCGCGAGACGCGATGGAGCAGGTAGTTTATCACGATCAGAGCGATGTATCACTGGAACAACAGGTTTCAGAAGTGGCAAAGAACGAACACATGCATGCTTTGGCAATCACAACGATGCGAAGTCAGTTTGCTTTATTAAGAGCCGCAATCACTGAACGTGCGTAGGGTTTTGAAATCTGGACGAGCGTGTCGGCTTGCCTGACATGTCGTGTAGGAACGAACAGGAAAGATCATGTTACGAGCACTTGATATAAGTACATCTGCCCTTGTGGCAGAACGAACTCGATTGAATGCGGTGGCAGGGAACATTGCGAATATCTCGACGCTCAAAAATGAAAAGGGTGAGGCAGAGCCTTATCGAGCACGAGAAGTCGTGTTTCAGGTAGATGATGAAATTTCCACGCAAGGTGCTTCGGGTGTGAAGGTGGAAGAGATTCGGTCGAGTGATGCCGAGCCGCTGTACCGTTACCAGCCCCAACATCCATTGGCAATCAAAGATGGCAAATGGAAGGGATATGTCGCCTACCCGAATATTGACCTTACGACACAGATGGTAGATGCCCTCGAATCGACACGAGCCTACGAGGCAAATGTTGGTGTGATGGAGATTACAAAAAATCTGAGTCGCGAAACGTTGACAATCTTGGCTTAGTCGTGGAAAGCCTGCTGTGTGGGGCCCCTGCCCTGCTCCGCCTTGGTGCGTCGTACTGCGGCATGCAGTCAACCTTTAACACTTTGAAGAATGAATTTGGCACGGGCTAAATCGACCTGAATCATGCGACCTATTAACGGAATCCAACCGCCACTTCGTCTCGAGCCACTCAACGGTGGTGCAGCTGCAAAATCGGGAAAGGTGGATTTTCAATCCGGGATCGATGAATTCGCCAAAGTGCTCACCAATGAAGTCAATGATGTCAATTCGATGCAGATTGATGCCAATGATATGGTTCATTCACTGTTGACTGGCGGTGATGTTAATGAGGCTGAGGTGCTGACTGCGGTGCAGAAAGCGGATCTTGCGTTTCGCATGCTATTGCAGGTACGTAATAAGCTGGTTGAGGCGTATCGGGAAGTCCAGCAAATTCAAATCTGACTCCATCGCTCTTTGCTTCTCAATGAATTTGACCACTTGAGCATCCAATTCACTTCCATTGCGGCACCATCTGAACATTCATGAATTTTCTGAGACAATCAACTGATCAGGCGCGGCAGGTGTTTTTATCAATGCCGATGCAGTCGCGCGTTATAGCGGCGATGTTGGTCGCAGTGATCGCGATTGGTCTGGCATTTCTGGTTCGTGGTTCTGATACAAAATCCACGGAGTACCTGTTTGGTGGTCGCTCAATGGGCGAGCAGGAGATGGATTCCATCGAGGTCGCCTTGAGTGCAGCGGGTTTGAATGAATGGGAACGGGAAGGACGTCGGATCAAGGTCCCCAAGGAGTCCAAGTCTGCTTATTTGGCTGCGTTGGGAGATGCGACCAGTTTGCCGATCGCCTTGAGGACAGAGGTCGATCAGGCCATCAAGTCGAGCAGCCCTTTTGACTCTTCTGATTTGAGGCACGCGCGTGAGATGCATGCCAAGGAGAAGGATCTCGGGAATAAAATCTCCGCCTTTCCAGATGTCCGCTGGGCCAGTGTCGAATACGATCGTGGGGAACGTATTGGGTTGTCACGCGTCGTAGCACAATCCGCAAGCGTGATGGTGCAACCAGAAGGCGGTCGTGCCCTGTCACGTCAACGGATCATTGCAATTCAGGAATTGATACGTGGTTCCTACGCTAGCATGGCGACCGATGATGTTGTTGTTATTGATACCAATAGTACGACAGTCAGCGTGGGTGTTGAAGACGAAGATCCGCTGCTCACGAAGCAACGTGAGGCTGAAAAGCACATTGAGTACAAACTGCGGAAACTACTGGTCGAATATCCAGCCCAGATTGCAGTTTTTGCCGAGATTGATCCGACGATGGACTCTGAATTGGCATCGTTGAAATTCGATCCAGAGCCGACCAATCTGAGGAACAGCTCCAAGAAAATTGAAACCACACGGAATCAACAAGTCGCAAGTGGTGTCCCCGGTGCGGATCCCAATGCAATTGGTAATCGAGCCCAAAGCATTGGCAAAGAAATGGAAGTCCTGAACACGACTGAGGATGAACGGGACACCAGCGGAGTGGCGGGGCAACAGTTTGAGAGTTCAAAGTTAGCGGATTTGCAGGTCAAGACGATTCGGGTTTCGATCATGTTGCCAACCAGCTACTACGAACAACTCAACCAAAAGAATGTTCAAACAAGTGATCCGACAAAAAAGAAAGAGGACATTGTGCTTGATGATGCGACCTTGGAGAGTTTGCGAGTCAAGACAGAGAAAAAGATTCAGGAAATCGTCAGTCCTCTATTACCTCAGGTTGCAGCCGGAGCTGATCCTGTTTCGCTGGTGACGGTGCGCGACGCTCCTAATTTGCAGGTTGCTGCGACAACAGAAGAGCTGGCAACCAGCCAGACTTTGACGTGGTTGGCTGACTCCTGGCAAACATTGGCGCTGATATTTTTGGGACTCGTTGCCCTGCTCGTCGCTCGTTCAGCGGCGAAATCCACGGGGAATGCCACACCACCGGATTTTCAAGAGGGTTTCGGCCTGGAAATGCCACGGCCGCCCCAGTCCGAGCAGGAACTGGAGGAAGAGTCAGAGCGGATGACAATCACCGGTGGATCTCTCAAAGACGAATTACTGCATCTGGTTGAGGACAATCCTGAGGTTGCAGCGAATGTGATTCGCGGGTGGGTTGGGGACGCCGCCTGATCCGTGGCGGCACGGGTGAAATCGGTCCCATGGGACCTCCCTCCTGAATCTGGTTGATCAGGGTGTAAGAAATGCTCGGGATTTTCCTTCGTTGCATGCAGAAAACTGCAGTGAACTGATTTCCTCTTCCCATGTAAGCTCAAGTTCGACTACAAGAGTGACACTGAGGGCTGATGGCAAAGGATTGCTGGCCTTTGGGGAACGATTTAGATTTTGCATGGCACGAGGGAGCGGCCCCAAATGGCAAACGGATGGGACTCAGGATTAGAGCGCGAAGCGATGTTGCGTCGCGTTGCAATCGTACTGAGTAACCTGCCTGCGCCGGTTGCTGCTAATCTGCTTGGCGAGATCGATGCTGACACCAAGGTGGCTGTGCGACGCACAATGAGGTCACTGACAGATGTCGATCCACTCGAGCAGAAACGCGCTCTCCATGCTTTTAAAGTCTCCGTTCAGAAACCTGAGGCTTCACCTGATAAGTTTCAGGCATCCAGCGATCGCAAGCCAGCTTCGCCAGCTGCAGAGCAGACGAAAGCACCAGGCAATGCTGGTTCGCGAGCCGTAAGGTCAAGTCCTGGCAACTCCGGGACAACTACTGTCGCCGATGCAGCCACTCAAGTGACGGATGATGAACATCCGTTGGCGTTTCTTGAACAGGTTGATGAGCAGGTCCTGGTTGACTTGTTGAAGATGGAGCGTCCACAGATCGTTGCCACTGTATTGGCATCGATCAGACCGGAACATGCAGCTCGTGTGCTTGCGAAGCATGGCAGCGGGTTGGAAGACATGCTCGGGCGAATAGGAAAGATCGAAGCAATTCCCTCGGCTTCGCTTGCAGAGCTGGCAGATCATTTTCGAAAATCGCTCGGCAAGCGGATCGTTGGTGCCAGTGATACATTGGGACGCCGAGCCTTGGATGCCATTCTGGCTGCGATGCCTGGGGAGCAAGATCAACACACTACTCTGCACCCTGAAAACAATCTGCACCCTGAAAACAATCGGCAGGCTGCTGCTAGAGCTCATTCATCCGAAGACAAAACACTTGACGAGTACCCCCAACGGCAGTCTGGTTTTCCATCTGCGGTAGCCGCAGCGGAAAATTTGAGTTCCAGACTGCGCATTGCTGAAGGAACTTCGCCACCGCACAGAGGCAATGCATCGCCCGACGCTGAGTTCGGGCATCGACACGGTAATGAAGCATCCCTGGTTTCTCGACATGCTGCGACGGATGCCGTTGTTTCGACACCGCCTGAATCTGCTAATCCAGTTGAGAATCCAGTACGGTTCCCGTCCACAGACTCGATTCATCAGCACCTGCTGGAGCTGTCACCGCAGCATCTTTGTGAAACGCTTGGCAAGGTCCAAGCCAGAGTCGCAATGTTAGCCCTTTGTGGCCTTCCCAATCCGGTCACCTCGGCGGTGCTGGCGCTGCTTCCCAAGGCAGAATCACGGAAGGTGCGTGAAGCGATGAATTCGCTTGGTGCATTGCAATTGCGGGAGATTGATGAGGCGAAAGAAACTGTTGCCCACGCGTCGCTTGAAGTGGTCGACGCACCGATTCCCAATGCTGCCTGAATAGAGGTGTGATTCATGGCCACCGTCTTGAAATCAGGCGATCGCGACAAGCAGCAAACGGCTGCTCAAAAGACATCAGCCATCGCGGGATTCAATCTGAGCGATCTTGCTGATGAGGGACGTGCGCGTCTGGATCAATGTCGCTTGCAGGTGCAGGAAATGCTGGCGAAAGCCGAACGCGATGTGCAAGCCATTCACAAAGCTGCTCATGAACGCGGATATCAGCAAGGCCTCGAGCAGGCCGCTACCGATTCAGAGAAGAAGCTTCAGGTTAAAGCTGAGCAGCAAGCAAAATCCAGTACGCAGGTCATGCAACAGGCAGTCAAGCAGATCCATGACACTTATTCCCAATGGATGACGCACTACGGAGACGTACTCACGCAAACCTCATTGGCTGCTGCTGAAAAAATTGTTCAACGGAAACTCGAGGTTGAGCCGGAATTGATGGTCACGTGGGCAAAAGAAGCATTGCACAGCACACGGACAGCTTCGAGTTTGACGCTCGTGTTGCATCCAGAAACGCTTGCTCGAGCTGGAACAGCATTTGAAACGATGGTTTTGGCACCCGGATTGCCCGAGAAGACCCACATCGAAACAGACGAAACCCTGGCTCGAGATGAAGTAGTTGTTCGTCAGAATGGCGGTGAAATTCAAGCCGGCCTGACTGCGCAACTACAACGACTCAAGGAGTTGTTGCAGTGATGGACAAAGCAACGAAAGTATTTGAGTTTTCAACTCCAAGCTTGCCTGATCCCAAGGTGACCAAGGCATTGATTGAACAAGCTGTTGCACACCAGGTACGAGGGCGCGTCTCAGCTGTTGCGGGTGAGTCTGTCGAAATCGAAGGCATGACAGCACCGATTGGGGCAATCTGCGAACTGCAGTCACAGGATGGAGCGATTTCGCGTTCACGTGTGATTGGATTCCGTGGTGTGCGTCCCATTCTTGCTCCATTGGAACGACTCAATGCACTCTCAGCTGGTGACTCGGTTCGACTGGTTGATACCACATTGAAGTTGCGGGTAGGTCCTGATCTTTGTGGTCGTGTCATTGATGCTTTTGGACAGCCCGTCGATGGTAAACCTCTGCCAAATGATTTGATGATCGTTGATGCAGAACGTGAACCGCCTGAATCTCTGGCACGTCCCTCAATCGATACCCCCTTGCAAACTGGAATTCGAGCAATTGACACGATGTTGACCTGCGGCCAAGGTCAGCGATTGGGTATCTTCGCTGGCTCCGGAGTCGGAAAGAGCACTTTGTTGGGAATGCTGGCACGCGGTTCCAACGCCGACCGGATCGTGATTGGGATGGTAGGTGAACGTGGCAGAGAGGTACAGGAATTTCTCGATCGAGCTCTCGGTGAAAGTGGCTTTGCGAGAAGTGTTGTTGTGGTGGCCACCAGTGACCGACCAGCGGCACAACGCGTGTCCGCAGCATGGACGGCTACCGCCGTCGCCGAAGCGTTCCGTGATCAGGGCGAGAACGTGCTGTTGTTACTTGATTCTGTGACACGATTCGCAATGGCACAACGCGAACTGGGCTTGGCTGCTGGTGAACCACCCACCACACGCGGTTATCCGCCCAGTGTTTTTAATCTATTGCCAAGGCTCGTCGAACGGGCTGGACGGACCGAACGAGGCTCTATCACCGCCTTTTATACGGTGCTGGTCGAGGGAGATGATCACAATGAACCCATCGCCGATGCGCTTCGAGGATTACTCGACGGGCACCTCGTGCTCAGTCGAGATCTGGCGGCCAGTGCACATTGGCCCCCGATCGATGTTCTCCATAGTCTGAGTCGTTTGCAGCCGCATCTCGTCTCTCGCGAGGCTTTGCAGGCCACCGCTATCGCTCGCCAGCACCTCAGTGAGTACCAACGGCATGCGGATCTGATCTCCATCGGCGCTTACCGCCATGGTAGTGATCCCAAAGTTGATGCGGCGATTGCCATGCGAGATCCGCTCAATCTGTTCTTGCGGCAAGAGGCGACCCAAATCACGAAACTCGAAGATTCCAACCGGATGCTGGCACAGATTGTCACCACACAACCCGTAAATCCTCAGGCAAATGTCGACGTTTCAGCGCAAAGTGCTCCCGCAGATAGTATGGTTGAGGAGAGTCCGGGGGTCGTGACGAGCTGATTTTTTCATGCGTTTCACCGATTCATGACCGTGAGGATCTATCTTGCCTGCCGAATTTCGATTTAAAGCGCTGCTCGATCTGCGACGTCAGCAACGCGATGAGGCGGGGGCGGCTTTGGGACAGGCCAATGAGGCCATCGACAAAGTGAATGCGCAAATTGACCAAATCAAGACTGAACGTGTTGCTCTACGCAATACCGATGATGTCAGGCGGCAAGGCGATGTTTCCGTCGATGCGTTGTTGGCACACGGACGTTATGACTTGCAGTTGCAGGCAGATGTCGGGGCCTTGCAGGCCACCATTGCTGAGTTGACCGCCGAGATGGAAAAACGGCGAGCCACCTTGGTCGAGGCAGAAGCTGAACTCAAACGCTTTGAAAAATTGAAAGAAAACGATGAAGCCGAATTTCGGGCTTTGCAATCCAAACGAGACAACGCAGAGGCCGACGAAGTGTCAACACGCCGGTATACCCTCCAGCGACAACGGTAACAGATCATGATTTCAAATCTTCTTCGAGGACTGACCGCCTTTTGCGTGGCAACCGTTCTGACCCAAGTTATTCTGCTGAGTTACTTCCTGATTCAGGGAACACTCAATCGTAATTCTGCGATCCAGTTGGTTGCATTGGTCAACGGGATCGATGTCTCTGGAAATCGTTTGCAGGAATTCCTGCGAAAAAGTAAAGACGTCGAACAGCCAAGTTTTGACGAAATTCTTGACCAGCGAAAAATGAAGAGCTTGGACATGGACATTCGACTGAGAAGTCAGCAAGAGTTTCGAGACGAGCTTAGCATCATGCTGGCGGAGTTGCGGGATGATCAGGATCGCTTTAGCGATCGCTTGCTAGCATTTCGAACTGAGCTCAAAGAACTCAACGAAGAAGCTCAGGAAAATGGACTCCAGGAAGTGCAACGCACTCTTCAATCACTGGATCCAGAGCAGGCCAAAGAGCAATTGCTGATAATGTATGACGATAAAAGAATTGATGACGTTGTCACAATCCTTCAAGCCATGTCGACAGATGCACGAAAAGACATATTGGCAGAGTTCACAACGCCGGCAGATATAGACATCCTTGCGGATGTACTGCGGCGTATCAGTGAAGGCATGCCAGTTTCATCATTGATCAAAGAAACGAACGATAAACTGTAGGCTTCGGTTGGCTAGCATGGCATGATCATGCTGCGTTTCCCTGAAGTACACGGCATCGGACGTTACTGGGGGGAGCCAGAGATGAGTGATTTGGAATCGGTCCGTCATGCGCGTGACGCGACCATTACCGAAGTTGCCGGAGGAAAACTGCGTTCGCTTGGGCGGAGTGTCGGCCAACAGACGCCCAACGAGGGCCTGTTGGACGCATTTGCTGAAGTGTTTGCCCGTATGTCTGCGGCAAAGATGGCTGAGCCCAGCCATGAACAGCCCGATTTGCCCGAAGATTCAATTCAGGCCTCTGACGAGGCTGATCAGGATTCGGAAGGCGACTCGCGGAGTGACGAGAACCGCACGCACTGTATCGCCCTGAAACAGGATGATGGAACAGCCGAGGAGGTTGCGCCTGCGTCGACATCCGTTGCAGAAATTGCTGCATTCAAGGAGATTGAGCCTCAGCAGGTTCAGGAAGCAGAACCATTGGAGACAGCTGAGCCGGAAATGATTTTGGCAGCGGCCCTTGATGCCGACCTTCCGGATGCGGAAGTCACGGCTGAGGAAGTCATCGAACAGGAAGTGCGTCAGGTTTTGCCTCGTGAGAATGCTGAAGACGGCTGGGGGAGGCGACGCAAAACGAAGCCAACAAGTGAGGCCAAGCCGGCCGAGGTGAAGCCGCTTGAAGATGCTCCCCTTCGCGATGTGACGAGGCCGGAAGATTCTGAGGCCCAATTGGGTTCCACCGAGCTGGAAGACGAGTCAGAACAGCTACTTGAGGATTCGGGTGGTCCGAAACGGCGGGCCGGCAGAAATCGGCATCGCAATGGTCGTGATCTTGAGCAAAACCAGACACCGGTTTCTCAGAGTGGTCAGCGGAACTCAGCTGTAAAAGCTGATTTGCCAATAAATCCAGAGGTTTTGGAAGCAGCTGGAATCACGGAGCGGACTTCGCATAGCGGTCAGCAGCCCACCCCTACGGCTGTCAATCGTTCTGCACAGGCAGCCGTTGCTAGTTCGGTTGCCTCGACTGGTATTTCGAGTGCATCGCGATCTGCAGCAACGGTGGGCGGCGGAGCCCGCGAAGCCGCGTTCAATCCCTCGCTTGATGTAGCGACCAAGGCCGTCGACCGGCCGGTATCAGGGTCACGTACGAAAAAGGCAGAAACTACCGATACCTTGGCGAGAGTCAAGCTGATTCAACGTGTCAGCAAAGCATTTCAACATCTCGGTCCAGAGGGCGGAGTGATACGTCTGCGATTGGCTCCTGCTGAAATGGGATCGGTACGCGTGGAAATGCGAATCCAGCAACGCACAGTCGCAGCACGAGTTATTGCAGAGACCGAAGCAGCCAGTGCCGCTCTTCGCGAGCATCTTCCTGATTTGCGTGCCAAGCTGGAATCGTTTGGCATGCAAGTGGAACAACTTGAAATTGAGACAGAAAGTCTCGATCAGGAGAGGGGCTCTCATTTTGAGGACCCTGGTTCACGTGATGAAAAATGGCAGGAACCACAGCGTGGACAGCAACGTGAAAGTTTTAAACAGATCCAGACCCCGAGTGCTGCTGATGTTTCACAACATGTTTCACTTGGGGGCACTGCTGCGGCCCTGACGGAAGGGATTGATGTGCGTCTGTGATGCAGTCTCAGCAAAGCAAGGTGATTGCTCTCGCGTTCGGTGGTTCTCACGTCGTACAAGAGAAGCGTCAGAGGTGTCTTGAGGCATCGCGATGGAATGCTGCGATCTTGGGAGAGAATCATGTCGCAAATCGGACAGCCAGCTACTTCGAGTGCTGCTGCGCAACAAAATGCTGCAACCACCAGTCAATCGAGTGGCAGCTACAACGAACTCGATATCGATGATTTCTTGAAGTTACTGATCAGCGAATTGCAAAATCAGGATCCTCTTGATCCGATGGACAATAGTGAAATGGTCCAGCAGATCGGTCAAATTCGAGAAATTGGGGCTACTGATGAACTGACGAAAACACTCTCTTCACTCTCATCAAGCCAAGAATTGGTGACCGCCAGTAGTCTGATTGGCAAGTCTGTAGAGGGGTTGGCAGAGGATGCCAGCGCTGTTGATGGCATTGTCGATCGCATCACTGTTGAGACAAGTGATAGAAACGATGCACGAACAGTCAAAGTTCACGTGGGTGGAAAGACGATGGATATTAAAAACATCAGGGAAATACAGACTGGGTAAATTCTGCCGATTGTTGATTGCCAGCATTAAATCATTTTTAAGCTGGCAATTGATCTCATCGCTTGCGATGAGCCATCGAAAGAATTCATCCGGTCACATAATCGGAGTTCAAATTCGATGGGTCTTACATCCGCTCTTACTACCGCACTGACTGGATTGAACGCTGCGGAAACGCAGATTGATGTGATAGGCAATAATCTTGCCAACTCACAAACGGTTGGATTCAAGTCGTCAGATGTGATCTTTGGAACCCAATTTCTGCAGACTCTCTCGTTGGGTGCAGGACCGTCAGACAATAGTGGTGGTATCAACCCCCGGCAAATTGGATTAGGCGTGCAGGTTGCCGAGATAGCGGCGAATCACAACCAGGGCACGATTGAAATCAGCAGCAGTTCTTCTGATCTGGCGATCCAGGGTGATGGATTTTTCATTGTGGAGGGTGGCGAGGGTGAACGCCTCTATACTCGCAACGGCATTTTCAAGCTCAATAGCGATGCTGAGCTGGTCAGTGTGACCGGACAGCGGTTGCTGGGATACGGCGTCGACGAGCAGTTCCGATTGCAAAAAACCGAATTAGTTCCACTTTCGGTGCCGTTGGGCAGTGAGAGCGTTGCCAAGGCGACGGAGAATGTCACGTTCGAGGGGACACTGACACCTGAGGGTGATCTGGCAACGGTTTCTCAGGTCATTCAATCGAGTCGATTGGGTGATTCCAAGGTCCCACGCCCTGAATCCACCAGTGTTGGTATTGCTGCTGCTCCACTTTCTGATGCCAACGCTGTGGTGGTGAACAATGGTGGGGTTGGTACTTTGGCGGCCGGAGCCTACCAGTACCGATTCACTTTGGTCGACGCAGCAGGTGCCGAAGCAACTCCCAGCGTGTCTATCACTTCAACAGTGGGAGCGGGAGGACGGATCCAACTCAGTAGTCTTCCGCAAGAAGGCACCGGGAATTTTCCTACCGTCAATATCTACCGAACGGGCCCTGATGGCAACGACTTTTTCCTGCTCGGATCAGCTGCTGCTGGCGGCGCCTTCGACGATGACGGATCAACCGCGCTATCAGCGACGCCTTTGGATGATACTACGCTGACAGGAAACTATTCCTACATGGTGACGTATCATCGTAGCGGTGAGGTTGAGAGTCGCCCCAGCGAATTGGTTGGTCCACAGAATGTGGTCAATGGCCGGATTTCGTTGACCAACTTGCCGGTACCACCCGTACCCGGACCCGAAAGTGGTTTTCCTGCCTATGATGAAATCCGCATTTACCGGAATTTATCTGGTGACCAAAATAATTATTATCTGGTCGATACGGTCGCACCGGGGTCTGACTACACCGATTCAAAGTCAGATGAAGATATTGCAGACTTATCGGCGCCAGGAAATAAATTGGTAGATCTTGATGGTCCTACCATCACCAGTAACACACTTTTGACAGATGTTCTCAAGCGTGATGGTTTGACGTACCAAAATGCGTTTGAAGTAGGAACTCTCAATTACAGTGGTCGGAAAGGTGGACGTGCGTTAGGAACCAAACAGCTTGAAATTGAACAAACGACGACGGTGCAGGATTTTGTTGACTTCTTGGAGTCAGCATCAGGACTTCAGAGTTTGCTGATTGATTCGCAGAATCCCATCCTCGCGTCCGAGAACAATATTCCCGGAGAAAGCGGTGAACTGGTTCCCGGTGGATATATTCAGGATGGAACGATTCGTTTTGTCAGTAATACCGGAGAGTTGAATGCTCTCGAAATTGATCTATCCGCATTCAGAGTTGAAAATGCTGTTGGTGAGGTGACCACACCAAACCTTGCCTTTGGAACTTTACAGGAAGCAACAGGTCAGAGCGCGGTCAGTGATTTCATCGTTTACGACTCACTTGGTGTGCCGTTGAATGTGCGAGTGACAGCAACACTTGAGGGACGGACCAATGAGCAGACCATTTATCGCTGGTATGCAGACAGTCCGGAAAATCAACCCATCTCTGGAACGGACATTGCTGTTGGAACTGGTTTGCTGCGTTTTGATGGAAATGGAAACTTCGTTTCGGCGACCAACGACAGCATCGCGATTGATCGTGTGGGCGTACCCAGCGTTAATCCATTGCAATTAAATCTTGACTTCAGTCAAGTCTCTGGTTTGGCGACGCAGGAAGCAAGTTTGGCAGCAACCCGGCAGGATGGTAGCCCTCCGGGCGTGCTGACCAGTTTTGTGGTTGGTGAAGATGGAACGTTGCGAGGCGTGTTTGGAAACGGAGTGACACGTGATCTCGGACAACTGCAATTGGCCAGATTTGCCAACCCGGTCGGATTGGAATCTCGAGGTCTGAACGTCTTCGCCAAAGGGGTCAATACGGGATTGCCGGTTCAAGGTGCCCCGGGGGAAAACGGTATTGGCGGTGTGATTGGTGGTGCCCTTGAATTGAGCAACACCGATATCGGTAAGGACCTGGTCGAATTGGTCATGGCAAGTACCCAGTATCGTGGGAACAGTCGTGTCATCACCACTAGCCAGCAATTGCTTGATGAATTGTTGAATCTGCGACGTTAGTGAACCATCGGGCAGGGGTGCGAGAGCCACAGCTATGGAGCAGTTGGATTGCTGGGTGCTGGGTGCTGGTGCTGGTGCTGGGTGCTGGTGCTGGGTGCTGGTGCTGGGTGCTGGGTGCTGGTGCTGGGTGCTGCCATGATGTGATGAGAGTCATTTTCTCGGCAGCCTGACCGCATGTGCCCTAGATTGTGCAGCTTAAATCAGCACAATTTGAATCCATTGGATCACAGCTTGTGATGGTTGCTGACTTTCCCAGTCGCAATGGCCCCACCTTCGTGGAATCAGTGTCTTTCATGTTTTCCAAGCTTATCCCCACCCAATCGTAGAATTTTCAGATGGCAAAAGCTCCCAAAAACGCGATCAGTCCGTCTCGTGCCCAAGACTACCCAGAATGGTATCAGCAGGTCATTCGCGCATCTGATTTGGCGGAAAACAGTCCTGTCCGAGGTTGCATGGTGATCAAGCCATGGGGCTACCGATTGTGGGAAAATATGCAACGCGCTTTGGATGACATGTTCAAGGCGACTGGCCACCAGAATGCTTACTTTCCCCTCTTCATTCCGATGAGCTTCCTCGAAAAGGAAGCGGAGCACGTGGAGGGGTTTGCCAAGGAATGTGCGGTGGTAACCCATCACCGCCTTGAACCAGATCCTGACGGTGGATTGCGGCCTGCTGGTAAGCTTGAGGAACCGTTGATCGTACGCCCAACCAGCGAGACGATCATCGGGGCGACTTATGCAAAATGGGTTCAAAGTCATCGCGATCTTCCCATTCTTATCAATCAGTGGGCGAATGTCGTGCGGTGGGAAATGCGCACACGAATGTTTTTGCGAACAGCGGAGTTTCTTTGGCAGGAAGGTCACACGGTGCATGCCACGAGTGAAGAAGCAATGGCTGAAACCGAACAGATGATAGATGTCTACGCGGATTTCGCCCAAAATTGGATGGCAATGCCGGTGATCATCGGTAGCAAGACTGCTGACGAGAGGTTTCCGGGAGCCGTGGAGACGCTTTCCATCGAGGCCATGATGCAGGATCGCAAAGCTCTGCAGGCGGGAACGAGCCATTTTCTGGGGCAGAATTTTTCGAAAGCACAGGAAATTGTGTTTCAGGCTGAGAATGGTGAGCGTGAGTATGCATGGACCACAAGTTGGGGTGTCTCAACGCGGTTGGTGGGTGCTTTGATCATGAGCCATAGTGATGATGACGGTCTCGTGATGCCGCCTCGCTTAGCACCTGCCCAAGTGGTGATTCTGCCGATCTATCGTGATGATTCACAGCGTGCATCTGTGCTGCAGTACGTTGAAAAGCTCAAAGCTGAGTTGTCGGCACAGCAGTATGCAGGTAGCCCGATTCGAGTAGAAGTGGATGACCGCGACATCCGCGGTGGGGAAAAGAAATGGCACCACGTCAAACGTGGCGTTCCCATTCGTTTGGAGGTTGGACCGAAGGACATCGAGAAGGATGCCGTCTTTCTTGGACGCAGAGATCAGCCCAAGAGTGCTCCCATGGGTCGGGCAGAGTTGATTGCGGGAATTGCTGCCTTACTTGCCGAAATGCAACAAGGACTGTTTGATGCCGCCGAGAAATTGCGGGATGACAATTCACGTGTGATCACGAACGAGTCAGATTTTCGTGACTTCTTTACGCCAGAGAATGAACAGGATATTCATGGCGGATTCGCACATTGCCACTTCTCATCCGAAGAAGAACTTCAGCCTCTGCTGAAGGAGCTGAAAGTTACAATCCGGTGTATCCCCCGAGAAGGAAACGACGAGCCTGGAATCTGTTTCTTGACAGGAAAAACGGCAGCCAAGAAAGCGATTTTTGCCAAGTCCTATTAGTCGTTGCCCATGCGTCAATTCTTGCCCGAATTGAATTGACCTCTGAAATGGCTTTTCCGAATACGACTCGTTAGGTTCTCAGCCAACGATGGTTCTGAGTGACCGCAGGAATTCAACTCCCAAGCAAGGAGTCCTGTCCTGCTTATGCTGAACGCTGGTAGATTGCCGTGAGAAGAGATTCGGTATCTTTGAATTTTTTTCCGCCTGCCATCGTTTCGTCGATCAGTTTCCGGGCATCCGTTTCACTGTGGCCCAAGGTGATCAGAGCATCAAATGTTTCACTGATAACGGCTGACGCTGCGGTCCCCTGGCCGGCATTTTCACTGGTGACCGCCTGTCTTTCGACCATCAAAGCGAAACGTGGCATTTTACGCCGCAACTTGGCGATCACCCGTTCGCTTGTCGCTGGCCCAACTCCGGGTAAGGCCGAAAGCCCTTTGGCATCCTGTTCCTCGATGAGTACGGCAAGCTCTTTGACTGGACGCACCATGGCGCGAAGCGCTTTTTTGACTCCGACACCGTCGACGCTGCAGAATAGATCAAAGAACTGTCGTTCGGGTTCTGTCATAAAGCCGATCAGGCGTGGAGTGAGACGCCCACCTTGGGCATTTCCCTCAATGTAGTCCAAGGTATGAAGACGTGTCTGCTGACCGATGCTGTTTTGCAGCATGCGACGTGTGTAGTCTGCGACCAGCACTTCATATTCGAACGGGGCGGCTTCAATGGTGACAGCAGTTTCACTGACGCGTGTCAGTGTTCCAGAGATGGTGACGATCAAGAGGGAATGCTCCTGGGCTAATGAAATTCGGATTCGACGGCAATGCGATTGTGTGGCAGATTCCTGTGCACGAAAAGATGGAGGTTTGCAGACACGGGGTCAAGCGTAGCGATAAAATCTGGCTGGGCCCGAGTTGGGGCACACAAAAAACACTGATTCTCTGCACTCCTGCTTCAGGCTCTGCACTCCCGCTTCAGGCTCTGCACTCCCGCTTCAGGCTCTGCACTCCCGCTTCAGGCTCATGGGGTTTGGGTCAAGGCTGACATGGAACTGCCATCTCCAAGGTGGTAACCGCATAGCGCAATCGCGAGGGCATCAGCCACATCTGCAGGTTCAGGCATGGTTGCCAGACCCAGTTGAATTTTGACGGCAAGTTGAATTTGGCTCTTGGGAGCGTGCCCATTGCCCGTCATGACTTTCTTGACACGAGTGGGTTCAAAGTGAAGCACGTGGATGTTGGACTGTGCCGCTGCAAGGCAGATGACGCCACGTGCGTGTCCCATCAGGATCGCGGTGCGTGGGCGTTCGTAGTGGGAGAAAAGTTGTTCCAACGCCAGCACATCTGGTTGGTGTGCTTCAATCACCTCTCGCAGCCCGCTGTGAATTTCATTCAGCCGCATTTCGATGCTGTCCTTGGGTTTGCTGCGGATGATACCAGCTTCGATCAATCTGATTTTTCCCGCAAGTGCCATTGAACCACTTCCCGATCCGACTTCAATCACACCGTAACCGGTGGTGTTCAAGCCGGGATCAACTCCCAAAAGACGGCGTGTGGCAGAACTCGACTTCACGAGCTGCGTTCCCAACTTGTGCCTTCTTTCTTGTCCAGTAGAGCGACACCCAGCTCAGTCAAACGATCACGGATCGCATCACCGGTTGCATAGTCCTTACGCTCCCGAGCCTCCTTGCGAAGGTCGATCAGCAAATTGACCACGCCATCGAGTAAATCGGTGTCTGCTTCGTCTCCACCACTTCCACCAAGTGCTGGTTTGACGAAAATTCCCAACACGCTGGTCAATTCGCGAATGACACAGGCCGCTTTGATCAGTGACACTACCGCAGGCGAATCGAGTGACGCAGCTGGCCCTAATCCGTGTTGATCAATATGTCGATTCAACGCACGTAGTGAATCGAACAATACGCTGATCGCTGCACCCGTGTTGAAGTCATCATCCATTGAGGACAGGAACTTTGCTCGTGCTGCATGCATCTCCTGCAGCAGAGGTTCTTCTCCGGGATCAAATTCACCCTGGTTTCGACAGGTGCCCAGCGGCAAGTCATAGAAATATTGCCCCGGGTATTGGGTGCTTTCCTGAAGAGACGTGATCTCATTGAAACGGTCAAAGAAGCGATAGAAAGCTTCTAATGATGTGCCTGCTTCCTGCAAACCCTCTTCGTTGTAGACAATGGTCGACCGATAATGTGTTCTCAGAAGAAAGAAGCGGATCCGTTCTCCCGTATGCCTGCGGATTACGGTCGACAGTCCACCGTCTCCCTTACTGCGGCTGATTTTTCCAGCCGATGCCTCTTCTGCTGATTCTTCACGGTCACTCTTGCCGCCTACTTTGCCTTTTTCACCGGCTCGCATCAAACCATTGTGCATCCAATATTTGACCATCGGGGCAGCGTGGCAGCAGCCGCTTTGTGCAAGCTCGTTCTCATGGTGAGGGAACAGCAGGTCCAATCCCCCGCCATGAATATCAAACGTGTTGCCGAGGATTTCATGGCTCATCGCGGAGCATTCGATGTGCCACCCTGGACGCCCCGGACCCCATGGGCTGTCCCAGGCAATCGAATCATCTTTCGCGCTTTTCCAAAGAGCAAAGTCACCGGGTGAACGTTTTTTGGCCGCAGCTTCACCTCCTTCACCTTGTTGTGAATCCAAGCTTCGATTGGATAGCTGGCCGTAATGGCTGTCCTTGGCGACATCAAAAAAAACATCGCCATCTACCGCGTACGCATAATCCTTGTCTTCCAGAGCCTTGATGAAGGAGATGATCTGAGGCATGTGATCGGTGGCACGAGGCAGGTAGTCGATTTGACTGACCCCCAATTCACGCAGATTTGAGAGATAATCTGCGGTCATTTCACATGCAATCTGGCTCACGGGAATGCCACGTTCCCGGCTCTTGGCGATCAGCTTGTCATCCACGTCCGTGATGTTCACGACCCATGTCACCTCATAGCCGCTGTAACTTAGATAACGCTTGATTGTGTCGAAGATGACAGGACCGACCATGTGTCCAATATGCGACTCAGCGTAAACCGTTGGACCGCACAAATAGATGCCAACCTTCGGGGGGTGAAGCGGTTCGAACGGTTCCTTGGTCTTGCTAAGTGTGTTGTAAACACGAATCGTGGGATTGTTGGTTGACGCGTCAGAGTCGTTTTGGCTTGCAGTCGCGGTGCTCATCTTTATCGTCTGATGGAGAATGGATCGCAGGTGGAATTTGTTTTCAATCACCGAGTAGAAATTTCCAAATCCAGTGCCTGATTCGAAATCAATTGATAGCAAATCAGGCCGAATGGTTGGTGGTTCTGCCCGTCAAGCTGGGGATTATAGGGTCTGATCGTTTTCATGCAGAGGGCGATTTTCAGCACCCTATGTCGAGCGTGCTCACTGTACCATGCTTGAGCCGATTGACCGTTCGATGCTGCCCGATGCGGGACAGCTGGCAGCCGGATGGGGGTCACGTCAGTCATTCCTGTTGGAATCCAATTGGCTTGTCGAAATCCAGCCAGATGGAGCCGGGAGCGAACCAAAAGAGTAGGACCGAACCAAAAAACATCGTGCGGATCAGACTTTGTAGACCAGAACGACGGCTCTGGCCGAGATTGCTTCTCCCTGCCCAATGGGGCCAATCCCCTCTCCTGTCTTGGCTTTGATACCAATACGGTCGATGGGGGTCTCAGTGATTTTTGAAATCGCTGCTTTCATGGCGTCAATATGGCCAGCCATTTTGGGCCGTTCTGCCAAGATCACACAGTCCATATTCGCTATTTCCATTCCATGGCTCCGCAGACGTTGGATCGCTTCGTGCAAGAAGTCTGCACTATTGCGATCATGGTTTTCCGCAGCGTTGTCCGGAAAAAGTCGTCCAATGTCTTCCTCAGCGATCGAGCCCAGGATGGCGTCCGTCACTGCATGCAACAGAACATCCGCATCGCTGTGTCCAATGCTATGGATCTGGCAATCCAGATTGATGCCTCCAATTCGAAGTGGGCCCCCGTTTCCGAGTCGGTGAGTGTCGTATCCAAGTCCGACTCGGATCGGCGGAATCGATGCTGTCATGCGAGTTTTTCCATCCAATTGATTTGGTCAGTAAGCAGCTAATTATTGCCACTTTGAAGAATGCACCACCACAGGAATCGTAAATGATGCACCATGGGCGGTGGAAGTGATCAGTTGCCGGCGTCTACCAGCACTCACGGATTTTGGAGCCTCAGGTGTGGAACTGGCGGCTTGTTTTGGGGGCTCCTGCGGTGCCGTCTTCTTTCTCCCAGCGATTCAGTATGCAGCGATTCAGTATGCAGCGATTCAGTATGCAGCGATTCAGTATCCTGATACCCAGTGTCACGAGTCCTCGAGTGCTCAAAAATGTGAGACGGCTTTGAACATTGCCTCGTGTATCTACAATAGCCGACTTTCCTCCGTCTGCGAGCCATACAGTCCATGCCAATTATCGAAGTCCGACAGTTGGCCAAGTCTTATCGCGTCTACCATAAACGCGAGGGGTTGGCTGATAGTGTTCGAGGACTTTTTCGTCGCGAATACAGGGAAGTCAAAGCTGTTCAGGGAATTGATCTGAATATTGAACAGGGTGAATTTGTCGCATTTCTTGGTCCAAATGGTGCTGGGAAAACGACGACTTTAAAACTGCTCAGTGGGGTGATCAATCCGACCAGCGGATCTGCGAGCGTGATGGGATTCACGCCATGGCAGAGAAAGAACGAGTATCGACGTCGGTTCGCGCTGGTGATGGGACAGAAGAACCAATTGTGGTGGGACTTGCCTGCTCAGGAGTCGTATCGACTCCATCAGCAAATTTATGGAGTCCCAGTCGATGAGTTCGACCGCACACTCGCTGAGCTCACAGATCTGCTGGATGTGGGAAGTTTGTTGAGTCAACCCGTTCGAGAGCTTTCGCTGGGCGAGCGAATGAAGATGGAGTTGATAGCGGCGCTGCTACATCGCCCAGAAGTACTGTTTCTTGATGAACCAACGATCGGTCTGGATGTCATTGCGCAGCACAATATCCAACAGTTTCTGAAGTATTATCAGGAGAAACGAAAAATCACGATCATGTTGACCAGTCATTACATGAAGGACATCGCTGCCCTATGCAAACGGGTTGTTATCATTGCTGGTGGTCGAATTGAATATGACGGGTCTTTATCGGGAGTGATTGATAAGTTTTCTGGTCACAAGGTGATGACGTTGCAGTTTGCTGATGGACACCAGCCTGATTTGTCCGGTCTTGGCGAGGTTCTTGATGAAACGTGGCCGAAGGTTCAATTGCGAGTTGATCGCAGCGACGTGCCAAGTGTTCTCGCCGAGGTGCTCCGGGACAACCCGATCGAAGATGTAGCGGTTGAAGATGTCCCGCTTGAAGAGGTGATTGCCAAGCTCTTTCGTGAGTCATCAAAAAAATCAAATTCGTGATTCGGTAACGCGACTCGATACGGCGTCTCTTTCTTGCCTGCGGGACCGAGATTGCGGCTGTTTTCAGGCAGGAGTTGCTTGAAGGCCATTTTCGCATTTGGAATCTGAAAATTACGGATTCTTTTTGAGGGAAAATACCACCCGTGATTGCACGGCAGGTAGACTGAATTCCAGCTTGTCTAAAGTTTGGCTTCGACTTAGCTTGCCTTATCTGATCACGGGGGTGGTTCATGTGGGAAACGAATGCCGAAACCGCTTTGAATTGTCAGTTGCTCAATCGCAGGTCACCTGGCAGGCACGGATTCACATTGGTTGAGTTGTTGGTTGTCCTGGCAATCATAGCCATTTTAGTGGGGTTATTGTTACCTGCAGTCCAAGCCGCACGCGAGGCAGCGAGGCGAGTGCAATGCAAGAACAATCTTCACCAAATTGGTCTTGCGCTTCACAATTACCATGGTGTATTCCGGCGTTTTCCACCGCAGCGCACACGCAATGGATTTCACGGTTGGGCAATTTTCACATTGCCATACATCGAAAATCAGAATCTTCGTGAAGCCTACCGAATGAATTATCGTTGGAGCGCGCCGCAGAATGCCGAAGCGGTGTATGCCATGGTGCCTACCTTTCAATGCCCTACTTCACGATTATCAGGGACATCTCGGACACACATTGCCAACGGGCGTTGGGCGGCGTCCAATGACTATGCCCCGCTTGGTGCAGTATCGGCTCGTTTGGCGACTGCTGGTTTGATCAGGCCCAGATCGTCTTACATCGGTTTGATGAGAGGATGGACCCGAATCGGTTTTCGCGATGCCTTTGATGGTTTATCTCAGACCATTCTGTTTGCCGAAGACACCACGCGTCCGAACTATTACATAGCTGGAAAACGTCTGGGCCCTCCCAACAGTCCTTCAAGTGGCGGTAACTTTGGTGTTGCCAATGGGGTGGTCAAAGGCGCGGCTTGGGCAGATTCCCGCAATGCCATTCCAATGCATGGGTTTACCCAAGACGGCAAATCTTCGCCCGGGCCGTGCCCAATCAATTGCACCAACAACAACGAAATGTATTCTTTTCATTCCGGCGGTGTTCATTGTGTGCTGGCAGATGGGGCTGTTCGCTTCCTTTCACAGACGATTGATATCGATACGATGGCCTCATTGATCACATCCAAGGGGCATGAACTGATCCCGATGGAAGATTTCGTGCGGTGATCGCATGGTTGGCCGTCTGGACCAAATGGCTTTCTTGGGTTCTGCTGAGGGGGTTTTCATTTCTTTCTCCTCCTGATGTTCAGCAGCATGCCACTCGTTTCCATCGACGATCTTTCCATTGGATTTCGCGGCCCTTCACTTCTGGATGGCGTTTCTGCGACGATTGAAACAGGTCAGCGTATTGGCTTATTGGGTCGGAATGGAGCAGGCAAGACGACTCTGATGAGATTGCTGGATGGGAAAATGCAGCCTGATTCGGGCGTCATTCATGTCAGTCCCGGGGCAAAAGTTGCCCGTCTGACTCAGGATGTACCACGAGATCTTGATGGCACCGTTCATCAAATCGTGACCGCAGGTCAGGCAAACACAGATGATCCAGAGTTGCAGTGGCAAGTCCAACATGCCGTTGACTCTACGCTTTCCCGTATGCAGTTAGATCCCGATATTGCATTTCAAACGCTTTCCAGCGGAATGAAGCGACGCGTTCTGTTAGCGAGAGCGATTGCGTCTGAGCCAGACATCTTGCTGCTTGATGAGCCCACCAACCACCTCGATATTTCCTCGATCCTGTGGCTCGAAAATTTTCTTGCCCGGTGGAAAAAAACACTGATCTTTGTGACTCATGACAGGTCGTTCCTGCAAAATTTGGCCACGCGGATCTGGGAGATCGATCGTGGGCGACTGTTTGATTGGTCTTGCGATTACTCAACCTTTCTGAAGCGGAAAGAGGCAGCGATTGCTGCAGAGGAAAAACAGAACGCGTTGTTTGACAAGCGGTTGGCTGAGGAAGAAGTGTGGATTCGTCAGGGAATCAAAGCACGGCGTACTCGTAATGAAGGACGTGTCCGTGCACTGAAGGCCATGCGTTTGGATCGATCCAATCGCCGGCAAGGCGAAGGCAAAGCAAAAATGAGGTTGCAGGAAGCAGAGCGGACGGGAGCACTTGTTACCGATGTCAAAGAAATGTCGTTTGGATATGGAGACCAGAAAATAATTGAGAACTTTACCACCATGTTGATGCGCGGCGACAAAGTGGGAATCATCGGATCCAATGGTGCAGGAAAAACGACGTTGCTGAAGTTGTTGCTTGGACAACTCAAACCAGATCAAGGAAGTGTGCGGACAGGAACAAACTTGCAGATTGCCTACTTCGATCAATTGAGAGATACGCTTGATCCGGAGAAGACTGTTGTCGAGAACGTGGGTGAAGGCAGTGATAAGATTCAGATTGGTGATAAAACCAAACACATCATGGGCTACCTGCAGGACTTTCTTTTTACTCCCGAAAGAGCGCGCACTGAGGTGAGGTTCCTGTCAGGTGGAGAACGAAACCGGGCTTTGCTGGCACGATTGATGACAAAGCCGGCAAATGTCATTGTCCTCGATGAGCCTACAAATGATTTGGATAGTGAAACCCTCGAACTACTCGAGGAGCAGTTGACTGATTTTAACGGAACTCTGTTGATGGTCAGCCACGACCGTACGTTCCTCAACAATATCGTGACCAGTACGATCGTCTTTGAAGAGGAAGGTGTTCATGAATACGCCGGTGGGTACGACGAGTGGCGGGCTGCCCTGGCAAGAAAAGTGGCGGACCAAACTGAGGTAGCCAAGCCTGTCATCGGGGGCAACAAGAACGAGAAGGTCAAGGCAGCTGCAACAGAAACCAGAAGACTCTCGTACAAAGAGAAACGGGAATTGGAACGGTTACCCGGAAAAATCGAGAAAATGGAAATTGCCATCGCTGCACTTCATGAGGCGATGGCCGCGACAGACTATTACCAAAAACCGTCGGATACGATCGCTGCTGATGCCGCCCAATTGAAGCAGGTTGAGGGTGAGCTGGCGAAAGCTTATTCCCGCTGGGAAAAACTCGATTCCTGATCGCGGCAAGTCGGGTGTACCTGTTTGTTTCCAAACCCAACCGCGCGAAGCTTCATGCGAGGGCCAGACGAATTGCCTACCGGGATGCGGTGTTCGTACAAAATAAGCCGTGTTTTCTACAATACTCCGTGGCTGTATACGGGAAACATACTCCTCATGAATCAAGGAAAATCAGCCGATTTAGTCCTTCTGCATCAGACTCCTTGAGGATTCAGGCAAAACCCGGCTTCTTGATGAATCTCTGTTAAACTAGAGGCAGGGAATTCGGTTCCCCCCTACCGTGCGGATTCTCTGTTGGTGGACCGCTAATTCATGACAGCTGCAGGTGAGATCGATTCTTAGTTGCCGAGTTCATCTCCAGATTTTGTGAGCCACTCACCGCCACGCTCTTTCGCTCCTTTGTTTTGATGCGACTCAGATCCATGAAACTGTTTTTTCGGCGTTGTCAAACCAGCATGTGGTTGATTCTTTTTTTGCTTACGTTGCAGTTGGTCACAGGAGTGATCATTGCCGAGGCAGGAGACGTTGATTTCAATACTCAGATTCGACCGTTGTTGTCAAACAACTGCCTGACTTGTCATGGCCCGGACGAAGATGAGCGGGCAGCTGGTCTGCGACTCGACACCGAGGCCGGTTCACGGGTCGATTTGGGGGGATATGTCGCTATCGCTCCGGGGAAGCCGGATTCAAGCGAAATACTTCAACGTTTGACCACGGATGACGAAGAATTGAAGATGCCGCCGGATGGCAAAGGACGGCGTTTGAATCCAGAAGAAGTTGACCTCATACGCCGTTGGATTGCTGAGGGTGGAAGCTATGACAAGCACTGGTCATATACAAAACCCTCGCGTCATGCTCTGCCGGACGTCAAGTTGAAGGATTGGCCACGTAATCCGGTTGACCATTTTATTCTCGCAGAGTTGGAGTCCCGTGGCCTTGAACCGTCACCGGAAGCTGATCGATGGACGTTGGCGAGGCGTGTCTCGCTGGACCTGATCGGGCTACCACCTTCGTGGGAAGAAGCGCAGAGGTTCGTTGACGATGAACAACCTGATGCTTACGAAAAATATGTTGGCCGCTTATTGCAGAAGCCTGCTTTCGGTGAACGTTGGGCAAGAGTTTGGCTGGACCTCGCACGCTACGCTGATTCGGCGGGCTATGCTGATGATCCACCGCGAACCATTTGGGCGTTTCGTGATTATGTCATCCAATCGCTGAATGAGAATAAACCATTTGACCAGTTCACCATCGAACAAATCGCAGGTGATCTGTTGGAAAACCCTACGCAGGATCAACTGGCGGCAACCGCGTTCCACCGGAATACACTGACCAACAACGAAGGGGGAACCAATGACGAGGAATTCCGCAATGTAGCGATCGTTGACCGGGTGAATACCACGATGGCCGTTTGGATGGGAACGACGATCGCTTGCGCGCAATGCCATACACACAAGTACGATCCGATCACCCAGGAAGAGTACTTCAAGTTCTTCTCATTTTTTAATAACACTCAGGATGCCGATCGGCGAAATGAAAGTCCTATCATTAACGTCTGGACGTCTGAGCAGAATGCACAAAAAGAGCTGCTCGAGAAAAAAGTAAAATCATTGCAGCAGGCTATGGAAACGGGCACACCTGAACTGCAGAAGGCAGAGCGTGAATGGTTGGAGGGTCTGGAAACCGATGCGATCTGGACAAAGTTGGAACCGTCTGATTTGTCATCCAATGGTCGTGAATTGACCGAGCGTGATGGCTGGATTGTGGGCGAGGCAGAGAAGCCAGATACGGCTCAATACCGCTTGACGTTTCCGTTGAAGAATGTTGATCTCGTGGGCCTGCGTTTGGAGGTGCCAGCCGAACAGACCGACAACTTTGTGATTTCAAATTTGAAGGCGATGCTGCAAAAGAAAGGCAAAGCTGCAATCGATGCGCAGTACATTCGAGTCGATTTGCCTGGTTCGGGTAAAATGATCCATTTGGCCGAGATACAGGCGTTTGTTGAGGCAGAGAATGTCGCGTTAGCAGGAACCGTTACAGCCAGTTCCGAGGATTTCGGTGGGAAAAATGAGTTTGTAAATGATGGAAATACCGATGGAAACTTTAACAAACGTTCTGTGAGCCACACCAAAATTGAGAAGGATCCCTGGCTAGAAATTGACTTGGGACAGGTCAAGGCAATTGATCGTTTGGCGATCTGGAATCGCACTGACGGGACTCCTGCGATCAAACAGAGGTTGAAGGGATATCGTGTTTCTTTGTTGAACGGCAATCGAGATGTCGTCTGGGAAGAAATGCCCATGGATGTGCCATCACCGAGTTCGGAATTCAACACAGGTGGTCCATCAAAACTACCCCTCGCCGTTGCTTTTGCCGATCACGAACAAGCCGGATTTCCTGCTGCTGCCGTGTTGCAGGATGACAAAAATGGTTGGGCGGTTTCTCCGCAGCAGGGACGTCCACACTCGCTCACTATCCTGCCATCTCAAGCAGTCTCGCTGGCGGATGTTGATCTGATTCTGACAATTGATCAGGCCTCCGCTCATCCCAAACATCTTCTGGATCGATTTCGTTTCGCGATTACTTCGGACAAGGGACTTGCGAAGGTCGCTGCAGTTCCACCGGAAATTCTGGATCTTGTACGGAGTTGGCAGGAAAAGCAGGAACTTAGTGAGGCTGAATCAGAGAGACTGTCCGCATACTACCGCAGTGTCACGCCGCTGCTGAAGTCTCAACGAGACGAATTGAACAAAGCCAAAGCAAGTTTGCAATCCATCAAACCTGCTACAACGGTTCCCGTGATGGCACAGTTGGCAGATTCAGCGAGACGCGAAACCCGTGTTCAAGTTCGTGGTAACTACAAAAATACCGGAGTCGTTGTCCAAGAGGGAACGCCAGAGGTTTTCCATCCCCTGCCCGATGGCGCCAAGCGGGACCGAATGGCACTGGCGAAGTGGTTGGTGGACGACGAAAATCCTTTGACCGCGCGCGTGATCGCAAATCGGCATTGGGAAGAAATCTTTGGTGTGGGGATCGTTCAGACCAGTGAGGAATTCGGATCACAGGGCGATTTGCCATCCCATCCCGAATTGCTCGATTGGTTGGCGGTTGAGTTGCAAGAAGGCGGCTGGGATTTGAAGCAGCTTTTGACTGTTCTGGTGACTTCGGCGACCTACCAGCAAAGTTCCTTTTCCAGTGCAGAGTTGAGACTCGCTGACCCGGCGAATCGATTTTATGCGAGAGGGCCAAGATTTCGTGTCTCCGCCGAAATGGTCAGGGATCAGGCATTATTCGTCAGTGGTTTGCTGAGTGATCGTATGTACGGTCCGCCAGTGAAACCTCCGCAGCCTTCTCTGGGACTCAAGGCAGCTTTTGGTTCGGCTACTGATTGGCAAGCCAGCAGCGGAGAGAATCGTTATCGTCGTGGGCTCTATACATCGTGGCGGCGTTCAAGTCCTTATCCGTCCATGGCCCAATTCGATGCGCCCAACCGTGAAGTCTGTACGGTCCGGCGCATTCGTACCAATACACCACTGCAGGCATTGGTGACCTTGAACGATCCTGTTTATGTCGAAGCCGCTCAGGCGCTTGCCAGATCGATGATCGCTCATAGCGAAAATCCTGCAGACAGAATCCAATACGCTTTCAGGCATTGCCTGCTTCGTGAACCTTCAGATGCTGAAGTCAAGCGGATCACTGACTTGTCCAGCGTTGTGGCCAAAGAATTCGAAGGGCAATCACAGCAGGCAGAGCAGATGGCTACGATGCCTCTAGGACCATTACCTGAGGGTGGAAATACCATTGATTTTGCAGCATGGACGGTCGTAGCAAATGTGATCCTGAATCTCGATGAAATGTTCATGAAACGCTGATGCTGTCCCTCTATTTTCGTCCCCTGTTCCATCAACTCGTTTTGTAGCCCGTCATGAAACACTTCCTCGAAAACATGCAGCAGCAGACTCGCAGACACTTTTTTCAACAGTCTGCAGCTGGTTTGGGCGGCATTGCTTTGAATAGTCTGTTAGCAGCAGAGGGCAGTGGCGCGGAGAGAAATGCTGCCAATCCGCTGTCGCCCCAGTTGCCGCATTTTGCCGCGAAAGCAAAGCGTGTGATTTATTTGCACATGACCGGTTCGCCTCCCAACCTTGATCTATTTGATCGTAAGCCTGAATTGGTCAAACGAAATGCGGAGGACTGCCCAGATGAGTTTCTTGCAGGAAGAAAGTTTGCATTCACTTCTGGAGTCCCCAAGTTGATGGGATCACCGAGGAAGTGGTCTCAAGTAGGTGAATCAGGCATGTGGATGTCGGATGCGATCCCGAATTTTCACGAGATCGCGGATGAAATGTGTGTCGTGCACTCGATGCATACTGATCAGTTCAATCACGCACCTGCGGAGCTGCTGGTCTATACGGGGTCGCCACGTTCAGGAAGACCTTCGATAGGGTCATGGGTGACTTATGGTCTGGGGAGTGAGAATGAAAATCTGCCAGGATTCGTAGTGCTGATTTCAAGTGGTGTGCAACCCAACGGAGGGAAAAATTCTTTTGGGAGTGGCTTTCTTCCCTCGGTTTATCAGGGCGTGCAGTGTCGCTCAAAAGGTGATCCGGTTCTCTACGCATCCAACCCAAAAGGCATGGATCGTCACATGCGAAGATTGAGTCTCGATGCGCTCAGAGACCTCAATGAAATTCAGGCGAACGAATTGGGGCATCCCGAAACATTGACAAGAATTTCCCAATATGAATTGGCGTTTCGGATGCAAACAGCGGTTCCTGAGGTCATGGACATTTCACAGGAGTCGCAGAATACCCTCGATCAGTATGGCGCGAAAGTTGGGGGGGCCAGTCTTGCGAACAATTGTCTCCTGGCAAGAAGGTTGGTGGAATCAGGTGTTCGCTTTGTTCAGTTGTTTGACTGGGGGTGGGATTTTCATGGGACTGGAAAGCAGGAAGGTTTGACGGAGGGTTTGACCAACAAATGTGCCACGATGGACAAGCCGATTTCCGCTCTGATCAAAGACCTGAAACAGAGGGATCTATTAAAAGATACGCTCGTTGTTTGGGGCGGAGAGTTCGGCCGTACGCCTTTCCGGGAAGGTCGTACCGCGAAAAGTGCGGTGCTTGGTCGAGATCACTACCCCGATGTGTTTTCGATGTGGATGGCTGGCGGCGGAGTCAAGGGCGGCTTTGATTATGGAAGTTCCGACGAGCTGGGATTCAGTGTCGCGGAAAATCCGGTCCATGTCCATGATTTGCAGGCAACCATTTTGCATCAGTTAGGCTTTGATCACGAGAAATTGACTTACCGGTTTCAGGGGCGCGACTATCGCTTGACTGATGTTCATGGAAAAGTCATCAAAGATATTCTTGCGTGAGAAGCACAGACGAAGCAATTCATTACACATTCGTGACTCGATGCCGTATCTCCGCCCTCTGCATTGTGTCGAAGTTTCTGTGAAAAACCGCAGCGTGATTTGAACAACGGGATCACCTGCTGCTTTCAGGCCTGAAATGTGAATCTCCTGCGGGAAATCACTCTGGCGAACATTCACCTCTTGATTAAATCAAAACCGTGCCAAAACCGGGTTGATCTGTGATGCGTCATCAGCTGAGTTTGATTTTGACTGTCTTTCTGGCTCTATCATGTGATGGGATAGCTGGGGAGCGAGAGGGTTGGACAACCTCTCGCGTTATCGGTTCACCTGACGCACCGAAGCCTTTTTCGGTTCAACGTGTTTATCCCAATTTGCAATTCAAGCAGCCTGTTGAATTGATGGCAGTGCCGGGGACGAACAAGATGATGATTTTGGAGGTGACCGGAAAACTCTTTACGTTTGATAATGATGACGCGTGCGAAAAAGCGGAACTCGTTGTTGATTTCAATCCCTTGATTGACAAGTTCAGGCGTGCCTACGGGTTCGCATTGCATCCGGAGTTTGCAACCAATCGAGAGTTGTTTGTTGCCTATGCGGGAGATCCTGTGGCTCGTCCTGATGGAACAAGGTTGTCGCGTTTCGTTGTCAGTCGAGAGGAGCCGTTGCGTGTCGACCCGGCTAGCGAAGAAGTGCTGATGACATGGCCATCAGGGGGGCACAATGGCTGTGCAATTCGTTTCGATTCAAAGGGATTGCTGTACTTTTCAACAGGTGATGGAGCGAGGCCTTTTCCACCCGATGAATACAATGTGAGTCAGGATCTGTCTGACCTGCGTTCATCCATCTGCAGAATCGATGTGGATCATCCTTCGGACGGTCGCAACTATTCGATTCCCGTGGACAACCCTTTTGTTAATGTTCCAGAGGCACGTGGTGAGATCTTTGCCTATGGATTTCGCAATCCATGGCGTTTTACGATTGTGCCTGAAACCGACCAAATACTTTGTGGCGATGTAGGTTGGGAATTGTGGGAACTCATTTTTGATGTCAAGCGTGGCGGCAACTATGGCTGGAGCATTTTTGAGGGACCTCAGCCCGTTCGTAAGGATATTCGGCAGGGACCAACACCTATCGAACTGCCGCTCGTTGCGTATCCGCATGCTCTGGGGCAATCCGTGACTGGAGGCCATGTTTATCGCGGCAAAGATATCCCGGAGTTGGACGGCGTTTATCTGTATGGGGATTACGTCACTGGCTTGTTGTGGGGGATGCGTCATGAGGGTGAGCAGGTGACATGGAACCCGATTCTTGCTGAAACCGGTTTGCCGATCATCACGTTTGCTGAGACCCCGGATCATGAAACTCTGGTGGTTGGTTACGACGGCGGAATCTATCAATTGGTGCCAAACCAGATCGATCAAGGTGCGACCACCTTTCCGAGAAAATTGAGTGGAACGGGGCTTTTCAAAGATACGGTAGAAATGGTTCCACAGGTGGGAGTCGTTCGTTATGACCTTGCAGCCATTTCCTGGCAGGCAACGGCGACCAGTGAATTCTTACTGGCAATACCCGGTCAGGAAACCATTCAGATCGCGCGTTTGCAACGCGGCTGGCAATACCCCACCGGCACCGTTTTTGTGAAGACACTTTCGCTGGGAAATGTAAGAGTTGAAACACAATTGTTGCACTTTGATGGGATCAATTGGCAGCCCTACAGCTACTTGTGGAATGATGAACAGACAGATGCTGAATTGGTGAATGCTGAAGGTGCAGAAACGCAGGTGCAGTACGAATCGCTTGATGGTCAGGTTGTGACCACATCGTGGAAGGTGCAGAATCGCGCTCAGTGCCGATCTTGTCATGGACGGCAGAATGGTGGTGCGGTCGGGTTTTCGTTGGAAAACCTGGAGCAGACAAGGATTTCACATTTCATTGGAAGCGGTGTGCTGGATCGAGCTGCACCCTCCAAGTGGAATGTGGCAGCCATGGTGAGCCCCGTTGATCCGTCTGAGTCACTTGATGATCGAGCTCGATCGTATTTGGCCGCCAATTGCGCTCATTGTCACCGGCGTGGTGGTGGCGGAACAGTGCCGGCTGACTTGTCTTTCTCGACGGAAAGGAGTCAGATGAATGTCATTGATGCAGATCCAAGTCAGGGTTCCTTCGGAATCACAAATGCCAAGGTGGTTGCGCCAGGGTTGCCGCTGAATTCAACGATGTTTTACCGCATGGCAACAAGCGGAAGTGGACACATGCCCAAGTTGGGAATCGGAGACAACGATCGCGCAGGTTTACAGCTGATTTACCAGTGGATCGAGTCGCTCGGAAATCCCGCGACTGCTTCACGAACTCGGATCGAAGTTGACGCGAGTGAGACCTCTGTTGCTCTCAAACGCTTTTCTGATTTGCTGTTTGGGGAGGACATGACTCAGAAACAGTTGGAAGCGGTAGCGAGAAAACAGCAGACTTCTGGCTCGCCTCTGGTTGCTGATTTGTTCGAACGGTTTTTGCCGATACGGGACAGGAGACAGCGTTTGGGTAACAGGATTGATCGTGAGGCGTTGCTTGAAATGACGGGAGATGCAAAGCGTGGGCGAGAACGTTTTCTTGACGGGCAATCGATGCAGTGTGCCTTGTGCCATCGAGTACAAGGAACTGGTCGCAGCGTGGGGCCGGACATGGATGGAATCGGGAAGCGGAGGTCAAGGCAGGAATTGCTGGTGAGTATTCTTGATCCCTCCAAGTTGATTGACCCAAAATACAGCACTCATCAGATTCTTACCGCAGATGGCCAGTTCGTGAGTGGTCTGTTGGTGCGAGATGCTGATGCAGAAATCGTGTTGCGTTCTGCAAATGGCAGGAATCATCGCATCAGCAAAGGTGAAATCGAGTCCAGGCGTGTTCAGCCGGAGTCATTGATGCCCAGTGGATTGGCTGCGGATTTGACAGCACAAGAGGTCGCCGACTTGTTGGCATTTCTGGAATCATTGAAATGATCAGCGGCCATCACTCAAAGCACTGTGGTTTGCTGCTGCCATGGTATCGAATTTTGGTTCGTGGCACGAATTTACCTACTTGCTCATTCCCGCCTGAGGGCCTCAATTGGATCCATGCGGGCGGCGCGTGTAGCCGGATACAGGCCGAAGAAAATTCCAACGGCAACTGAGATGGCAAAGGCAAGAGGGATCGACCACGGCACAATGACTGGTGTCACGTTTCTGATCGCATCTGGAAGATTGTTCATTGCATCGGGAACCCATATTTGCAAAGCCTGCCGCAACCAACCCATTACCACAGGGCAAGTCAGGCCTCCTGCAATGCCGGCGATTCCACCGATCGCCGAGAGGACGATGGTTTCAGCCAGAAATTGGCGGGTGATGTCCTGTCGCCTTGCCCCCAAGGCTCTTCGGATGCCGATCTCTCGGGTTCGTTCCGTTACGGTTGCCAGCATGATATTCATGATTCCGATTCCGCCTACAACCAGCGTGACAGCAGCGATCATTCCCATGAAAACCATGAACATCAAACGTGTCGTTTTGGCCTGCTCAAGAAGTTCCAGTGGAACGACGATGGCATAATCTTTTTCCGTGTGGAGTTTCTCCATGGTTCGTCGGATCGCGTCAGCCGTAGCGAGTACCTGGTCGGATGATTCCAGCTGGAATGTGATTTGACTTAATTCGACCTCTTCCCCTGTGCGCTGCCCCGACTGGACAAATAGAACACGATCCCCAATCCGTTGCCAAAACGTGTCCAGTGGTATGTAGATGTCTTTGGCAAAGTCCTGTGCAGCAATGGATCCACCAATTCCAGCAGTTGCGTTTCTGGGTTGCATTACTCCGATCACCACATACGGAAGTTCCCGAATGCGAATGGCTTTGCCCATAGGATCCTGAGTCGAAAAAAACAGAGCTGCTGCTTCCGCAGCAAGTACACACACGTTGGCGCGTTGCTGCACATCGATGTCCGAGATGAATCTGCCGCGATCAAGACTCAGATGCATAATCTCGGCGTACTCTGGAGTGCAGGCTACCAGGTGGCTGGCAAGCGTTACTGCACCATAGTGAGCTTCTCGCCGTGTCTCACGGATTCGTACTGCGTTCTTGATGGTAGGGATGTCAGTCAGAGCAGATACGTCTGATCGACGGATGCCATACTCGACATAAAAGTTGGATTCGTTTACCGAGTCGTCCGGTGGAATCACTGAACGCAAAATGATATTTGTTGCCCCGAGCTCTGAAATCTGCCGCTGGGCCTCTCGACTGATCCCTTCGCCGATCGCCAGCAACCAGACAACACTTGCTACACCAATGAAGATTCCCAGTACCGTCAACAATGACCGCATGGGATGCAGTAGCAGGCTCTTGATCCCGAGTCGCCAGATACGTGGACGTAAAAGATTCATGTTCCCGAATCAGTGTGACCTGTTTCGATCTCGCTGGTGGTGAGTTCCCCGGGAGTATCACTCTGTTGTGGTCTTGGTTCGATCAGCTTGCCGTTGTTGTTTTCGGCTTGCAGGATTGCCTCAGGTTCCTTTTGATCGAAGTCCCGGTTGCTTGCAGCAGAGGTGTCACCGGATACGGGAAGATCGGCACGTTGGATGAACCGAAACGGTGTCAACGCGACCTGATCGCCCTCGGATATCCCTTCTGTGACGATAACCTCGTTGTTGTTATTCGGGCCGATCGTAATTGGGGTAGCGCTCCAGTCTTGGCCATCCCGAACGAGACAGTAATGCGAGTTCTCGTGGGCAATGACCGCAGCCAATGGAACCAGTAGAACAGCGTCTTCTGCTTCAAAAAAGATTTTCACTTTGGCACGCAGGCCAGGTCGAATTGTGGGTGGTGGATCCAGGATTGTAACCTCTACCCCATATTCCAAAGGTGCACCGTGCCATCGCATTGGATACGGGTAAGGGGCCACGCGGTTTACCTTGCCGTACAGCAGTTTGTCTGGGTCGGCATCCAAGGTGATTTCTGAACGCATGCCTGGGCGAATCCGATTGATGTGGGATTCGTTGATTTTCACATCAACCTGCATTTTGTTGATGTCGGGTAGGCGGGCTACGATCTGATTGAAGCGAATTTGGCTGCCTTCCTCGATAACCACCGGTTCACCTCGCTGTCGCTCGTTCGCATACACCACCTGGCCAGCAGTGGGAGCGCGAATGGTGCAGTGTTCGATCTGCTCGGAGATTTCACTCAGCTTTTGCTTGCTCAGTGCCTGTGTGAATTGGGCTGCCTCAACATTTGCTTTCTGTTTTTCGATCTCGGCGGTAAATTCTCCAACCTTTCGCTCCTTGGTGAACTTTTTGAATACCTCCAAGGCACGCTTACTGGCAGCAACATCTTTTCGCGATTTTTCCAGAGAGAATTCACCCGCGCTGACTTGCAACTGCTTGATCAGACCTTTGGCTGCCATTCGGCGGTTGGACGCAAGTTCAAGCTCTTTTCTGCGGAGTTCTTCCTCGGTTACGAAAACCGCACTTTCGAGCATCTCGACTTCCTGCTGAAAAAGGCCCTCCACATATTCCCGCAGAGTACGTTCGGCATTGGAAAGATTACTTTCAGCCTGAATGAGAGCCGACTTGTCTTTCGCGACCACAATTTTTTGGGCAATCAATTCGTTCTGCAAAACTGAGTCATCAAACTGCAGTAGCAGGTCGTCCTTTTGTACCTCGGTTCCTTCTTCGCACAGGCTCACAATTGTGACACCAGCAGAACCTCGGGACTCTACCTCACACCTGACCTCAACATTGCTGCTACTGGTGATGTCCCCGGGTTCCGTGACAAATGCTTCAAAATTGCTGCGTTCAACGAGGTGCAGCAGGAGTGTATTTTCAGACTGCTCCTGCCACATACTCGTATTGCTACTGAGAACAGCGCCCAGCACTGCGATGGCACCCAGCACCAGTGTCATGGTGACTGGAATACGTCCATGGCGTTCGGTCCATCGGTGGCTCACGCTCATGGGAGGACCTTGGGATGAAGGTGGGGAAATAGTGGCGGGAAAATGGATGTCTGTCCCTAACACTATAAGTTGGCTCATGCGTCGGCTCAAATGAGTCGAGTTGTTCAGTCCTTGCCTCGTGCCAGAAAATCTCCTCCTATAATCGGCCCATTTTGGCGGTTGAACCTCCCATTTGCCTGAAAACCAATTCAAACCGCGTTTCTGTCACGATTAGTATCCGCCGTAAAGTTATTGCCGGTGGGGAAGCAATGGTCAGCATCATTCGTCGGTGACACAGCCCTCGCTGGCTGTTTTGACATTCTTGATGTACTTATACAGAGTTCCGCGAGTTGCTTTCAGGGGAGGTGCCGTCCACGCTTTGCCGCGGTCAGACAGGACCTCTGGGCTTGCGTCAACATCGAGTCGGTTGGTTTCTGCGTCGATGGTGACGATGTCGCCATCAACCAACAGGGCTAACGGACCTCCCAGTTGGGCTTCGGGAGTAATATGCCCAACGATGAAACCATGACTGCCTCCACTGAAGCGACCGTCTGTCAGCATGGCAACATCAGCTCCGAGACCTGCTCCCATGATCGCACTGGTGGGCGTCAGCATTTCAGGCATTCCGGGTCCCCCCTTGGGACCCTCGTATCGAATGACAACGACGTCACCTTTCTGGATCTGCTTTTGTTCGAGTGCATGAAGCATCTCCTCTTCACTGTCAAAGCAACGTGCTGGACCGGTAAATTTTAGTCCTTCCTTGCCGGTGATCTTTGCAACGGCGCCCTCGGGAGCAAGCGAGCCCCGCAAGATTCGAATGTGCCCCGAATCTTTTAGAGGTTTCTCAACCGGACTGATAATTGTCTGCCCCTCTTTCAAACCGGGTAAGTCCTTGACATTTTCTTCGAGCGTCTTTCCAGTGACGGTGAGACAGGATCCATCCATCAGACCTTTTTCAAGCAAATACTTCATCACAGCGGGTGTGCCGCCAATGGAGTGTAGATCCTCCTGAACAAACTTGCCGCTTGGTTTCAAATCAGCGAGGTAAGGAATGCGATCGCTGACCGCCTGAAAGTCTTCGATTGTCAAATCTACATCGACACTTCGGGCCATGGCGATCAGGTGCAGCACGGCATTGGTGCTGCCGCCCAGTGCCATGACAGTGACCATTGCATTTTCGAATGCAGTTCGAGTCATGATGTCGCGCGGCTTGATATCAGCTTCCATGAGTTTCAAGACAGCATCGCCTGCTCGTCGACATTCTTCTTTTTTCTCATCGTCCTCGGCGGGGATGCTGGCGGAGTAAGGCAGTGACATTCCCAAGGCTTCGATGGCGGTTGCCATCGTATTGGCTGTGTACATGCCTCCGCACGCACCTGCCCCCGGGCAACTGCGTCGGACGATTTCAGAACGCTCTTCTTCGCTGATTTGACCTGCGATGAACTGCCCGTAGCATTGGAACGCACTCACAATGTCCAGCTTCTCGTCCTTAAAACTTCCGGGCTTGATCGTGCCGCCATAAACCATGATGGCTGGTCGATTGAGCCGGCCCATGGCGATCAGACAGCCCGGCATGTTTTTGTCACATCCGGGCAACGCGATCAGGCTATCGTACCATTGAGCTCCCATGATCGTTTCAATCGAGTCAGCAATCAGGTCACGACTCTGTAAACTGTAACTCATTCCATCGGTGCCCATGGAAATTCCATCACTGACGCCGATGGTGTTGAAACGCATCCCCACCAATCCTGCCGCCGTCACTCCTGTTTTTACTTCTGCGGCAAGGTCAAGCAGATGCATGTTGCAACTGTTGCCCTCGTACCAGACACTGGCAATCCCCACCTGGGCCTTGTCCATATCTTCGGGCTGCATGCCTGTCGCATACAGCATGGCTTGAGATGCTCCCTGACTTTTGGGTTGGGTTATTTTGCTGCTGTATTTATTCAGTGGCTGGTTCATGGGGCTTCTTTTTGAGCGTCGTTGCAACAGAGAAGGACGACACTGATTATGATCATCAACAAACAAATGAAAAAGGGACTGGACTTTTGATGAGGAGAATGACCATGAAATCCTTACTGTTTGCCGCTATTAGCTTCGTGTTTGTCACACCTTTAGGTGTGTTAAAAGGGACGGCAGAGGATGCCAAAGACGATTTTTTGGTGTATTCGCTTCCCCTCTTCGACGGGACCTCGTTGCTTGGCTGGGAAGGAAATGCCTATTGGTTTCGTGTTGAGGACAAAGCCATTGTGGCAGGGCGTTTGAGTGAGAAAATTCCACGCAATGAATTTCTCTGTACCATTCGTGATTACGCTGATTTTGAATTGAGATTCGAGGCCAAGTTGATTGGTGAGGGTCGAAACGCCGGAGTCCAGTTTCGCTCGGAGCGTGTTCCCGGCAATAGCGAAGTTTCCGGCTACCAAGCGGATATCGGCACCGCTTGGGATCGACCGGTTTGGGGAGCTTTGTATGACGAGTCCAGGCGAGGGAAAATGTTGGCAGAGCCTGGAGCTGAATTGGGAAAAAAATTAGTCAAGCCCGATCAGTGGAACGCCATGCGAGTGATATGCAAAGGACCTCGCGTGCAAATTTTTGTGAACGGTGAACGCACAGTGGATTACACCGAGAAGGATGAAAATATTCCACAGCACGGAAAGATTGGATTGCAAATTCACGGCGGTAAACCCAGCGAGGCCTGGTACCGCAATGTTCGTATTCGTTCATTGTGATTTGGCGACCACCTGTCCTGTTGTTTCGAATCTTACTTTTGATGCCGTGATCAGGTCTGCTGAATAGCCTTGTTCGCACCCGTATGAATCGTCCTTGAACATGAAGCAGCAAATCGAATTTGTCTATTTTGATTTGGGGAATGTGTTGGTCAGTTTTGATCCCAACATCGCGTGCAATAACCTTGTTGAACGGTTTGGTGTGACGACTGATCAGTCATTGCAGGCTATCTATCAAAGTGGTGCCCAAAGTCAATTTGAGCATGGGCAATTAAGTGGCGAAGAGTTTGCGGAACAGATTCGTCGGGTGGTTGGGGCTGATGCAGAGCAAATGCCAACCGTGGGATTGCTCAATGCCGTCAGTGATATGTTTGCACCCATTGACGTCATGGCAGACGCGTTACATCGTGTCAGAGCAAATGGATTTGGTGTCGGTCTTTTATCCAACACCTGCCAGGCTCATTGGGATTGGATTCGTGGACAACCCTATCGAATGAATCAATTCAGGTTCGATGCAACGATTCTCAGTTTCGAGGAGGGAGCCATGAAACCACAGGTAGCGATTTACGAGGCAGCAGAGAAGAAATCCGGCGTTCCTGCGGAGCGTCTGCTGTTTCTGGATGATAAACAGGAAAATATTGATGCTGCAATCGCTCGGCATTGGCGCGCGAATCGTTGCTTTGGCGGTCCAGAGGCAATTCAGGCTCTGCAGGATTTTGAGGTTTTGGGGTCAGATCATTGAACCGTATTTTTCATTCACTTCTGTTTTGGTTTGTGTTTTCATCTCTGCTGGCTTACGCCTGGCCAGTGCAACAATTCCAATTCGATCCGTTCACACCGCCCAGTGCGATCAAGGCTCAGACGCTTTGGGCATTGGTTGCGATTGCCATGTTCTTCCTCGGTACATTGGTGCGTCGAGAAGAGCTCCGTCCTCTGTACTCGCATCCATGGTGGGTTGTCTTGGGCGTGCTGACACAACTGCTCGTCATGCCAGCGGCCGCATGGGGAGTGACGCAACTGATTCCCCTTCAACCAGATATTGCCAACGGGGTTATTCTGGTCGGATGTGTCCCGGGAGCGATGGCGTCCAATGTGTTGACCAGCACGGCACGAGGTAGTGTCGCTTATTCTGTAAGTCTGACCAGTGTTGCCACACTACTGTCGCCGCTGACTGTCCCTTTGGTGTTGTGGGTTGTGGCGAGTGCAGCGACTGAAAAGTCACTTCTCGAATCTTCGATTCGTTTGTCTGTTCTGGTGGTGCTGCCAACGGTGGTGGGTTTTCTCGTCTGTCGAAAATGGCGTCTCTTTCAGCATTGGGCAGAGGCTTGGGGGGCAAGAATTGCTTCGTTCGCACTGTTGTGGATCATTGTCATTGTGGTCGCAGGTGACCGCGGAAATTTGATGAATGTGGGGCTGGTGCTCGCTTTGGCACTGCTGCTGATCAATGTGATTGGGTACCTCGCGGGCTGGTTTGTTGGGGGGGCAGCGAAACTTCCACAGGCGTGTCGCAGGGCGTTGACTCTGGAGGTTGGGATGCAAAATGCCGGTCTTGGAACGGCGCTGGCAGCAACCCTTTATGGTGAGGACAGTTTGGCGACGATTCCAACAGCGGCTTATACGTTTGGCTGCATGCTGACAGGTACGATTCTGGCCGTAAGGTGGCAAAGACGCGGGGAAAGCGTTGAAGCGGTCGTACCGCCAGAGGCTGGCGATGATTGACTCTTCGAGGTGGGAGGTTCGCCTTTTGCCGCATTCACGAGGCGTTGGTCTGTCAAAACCGGTAGATCGGCCTGTAGGCGTTTGCGTGGTGAGAGGTATGATGGTGCCACCGCTGAATTCTTAATGCCGCCTGTTTGTAAGAGAGCTGATGTCAATATTGCCATCGAATCCGGACTTTGCCGTTGAACGCGGTGTGCCGCGGGCGGCTGCCGTGATCGATATTGGGGCAACCAGCATTCGCATGGCAATCGCCGAAATCTACTCAGATGGGCAGGTCCGTACGCTCGACACGCTCACGCAACCGATGGATTTGGGACGTGAGGCTTTTGAAAATCGACGGTTGTCACGCAAGAGCATTGAGAGGTCGGCGGCTGTTCTGCATCGCTATCAGCGCGTTCTTCAGGAGTATGGCATCAAGCCGACTGATGTTCGAGTCGTCGCAACGACCGCGGTTCGGGAAGCATCCAACCGTTTGGCCTTTGCAGACCGCATTTACGTTGCCACAGGATTGAACGTCGAACCGATCGATGAGGCTGAAGTCAATCGTATCACGTACATGGGCGTCATGCCCCAACTGCAGGCGCATCCTGCTCTGGCTGATGGCAAGTCTTTGGTGGTGGAGGTGGGAGGCGGCAACACCGAGATGCTATTGGTTCGAGGAGGGAATGTTCTCGAGAGTCAGTCATTCCGCCTGGGATCACTAAGGTTGCTCAGAACGCTCAAGGGAGTGCGTTCCAGCACATCCCGCCGCCGCGAAATGATGGAAAGTCATATCAAACGGGCCTGGAACCGTTTGGCAGATGAAAAACAGGATGGCTCACCGGTCCATGTTGTTGCGATTGGAGGCGACATCCGTTTTGCCTGCAAGCACTTGTTGAAGAGTTGGGACGGCCAGTCGCTCGCTGAAATGCCAACCAGCAAACTGGATGAATTTACTTCAAAGATTTTGAAGCTTGACGAAGATGCGATTGTGCGTCGCTATGGTGCAAGTTACACGGAGGCAGAAACACTGGGACCAGCGTTGTTGGTTTATACGATACTTGCGAAGCATCTGGAGTTGGGTCATGTCTTTGTTTGCGATACCAACCTTCGTGATGGTTTACTGCAGGACATGGCGCTCGGTGGTGGGTGGACAGCAGAGTTCCGGAACCAGATCGTTCGTTCAGCCATCTCGCTTGGACGTAAATTCGATTTGGACGAATCACATGGCCGCAATGTTGCTGAACTTGCAAGGAAGCTGTTTCAGCAACTTCAGCATGAACATCTCTTGGATAGCCGCCACGAAGTTATCCTGTTCGTCGCCGCCCTGCTCCATGAAATCGGGTTGATTGTCAATGTGAAAAGCAATCACAAGCATGCCTTGTATCTGATTCGTCACAGTGAGCTGTTTGGATTATCAAAGAGTGAGTTGTTGCAAGTTGGGCTTGTTGCCCGCTACCATCGGCGTGCGTTTCCGCAACCATCGCATGTTGACTATGGCTCGTTGGCTCAGGAAGATCGTGTGGCGGTGTCCAAAATGGCAGCGATGTTGCGGCTTGCGATCGCTCTGGATGACACTCGAAGTGGACGAATTCTGGAGATCGAGTGTGTAAATGATGGTCAACAACTGGTCATCAATGTGCCCGGTGTGGATGATGTGTCGCTCGAACAAATTGCCATGAGAGAAAATGCAGGTCTGTTTCGGGAAATTTTTGGAATTCCCGTGTTGTTGCGTGCCCGCAAGTCGTAGGTGCGATGATGACAAGCATAACAGGCAAGGTGCGGCCGATCTTTCTTGGGTGTCCTGTCTGGGCCTGTGGCCATTGGGCGGGGGAAATCTATCCGGCAAGGACCCCACGCAAGGATTGGTTGCATTGGTACTCTCGGACCTTCAATACTGTTGAGGGAAACAGCACGTTTTATGCTTTACCAAGTCCAGACGCCATTCAGCGTTGGGCTGAGCAGACGCCCGATGGTTTTCGTTTTGCCTTGAAGTTTCCGAGGACAATCTCCCACGAACTTGAACTGGAACAAGCAGGACCTGCGACTTGCGAGTTCATTCATCGAATTGAGCCGCTGCATGCAGCGGGACGACTTGGCCCGACTTTCCTGCAGTTGGGGCCGCGATTCGGTCCGGAGAGGTTTTCTGTACTTGCCCGGTTTCTTGAACAGTTGCCACGTGATTTTGCCTGGGCAGTAGAGCTTCGGCATGTCGATTGGTTTGATTCAGGCGATCAAGAAAAAAGAGTGAATGATCTTTTGAAACGATTGGAGATTGACAAAGTTCTGTTCGATAGTCGCCCGCTATTTCAATCTCCTCCCGATGATGAAATAGAGAAGGTGTCACAAAATCGAAAACCGCGGACCCCTGTTCGGCAGACGATTACCGGAAAGTATCCCATGCTGCGTCTGGTAGGACGTAACCGAGTCGAGTTGGCCGACCGCTTTCTCAACCAATGGGTGCCAATCATTGCAGGATGGGTTCGTCAGGGATTGAATCCCTTCGTCTTCGCACATGCGCCCGATGATAAGTTCGCTGTGAAGTTTGCCAGAAGGTTGGCGGAACGCTTGCAGACTGAAATGCCAAAATCTGATTGCAGCATTCCCTGGCCGCCCGCGCCGGTGCGGCAACTCTCCCTGCTGAATGAAATCGGGGATGAAAAATGACAGCAAACCTGTTCCTCGAAAACCATCATCCGTCATCCAGAAAAGTGATGATCGTAAACGCATTGGAAACAAATGGGGCTGTTCAGTGTCCTGGCTGATTCTTGCAAACAACGCTGGCGGGACTGATCCCTATTGGGAAGCCCGCCAACAGATGGTGGAAAAATGTATTGCTGGTGCCGGCGTCACTGACACCCGTGTTTTGCATTCCATTCGCAATACATTGCGACATGAATTCATGCCAGAGGCGACGAGGCAGCATGCTTATCTCGATATGGCAGTCCCTATTGGTGACTCACAAACCATCAGCAGTCCGTTCACTGTCGCTTTGATGACAGAGACGATCAGACCGTGCGAAACGGATCGGGTACTTGAGATCGGCACAGGAAGTGGATACCAAGCGGCCGTGTTAAGTCCATTGGTGGAGCACGTTTACTCAGTGGAAATCATGCCATGTCTCAGTCGTCAGGCGTCGGCAAACTTGCTGCGATTGAAATACGACAATGTGTCGACACGAGTCGCAGATGGGTTCGAGGGATGGCCGGATGCCGGACCCTTTGACAAGATTATTGTGACATGCAGTCCAGAGTCCGTGCCTGAACCGTTGGTCAAACAATTGCGTGAAGGTGGAACACTCATCATTCCAGTTGGTCAGCGCTATCAACAGACGCTTTTCCGGATGGTCAAAATCAACGGTCAACTGGTGCAAGAGGAACTCCGGCCAACACTGTTTGTTCCCATGACGGGGGAAGCAGAGGATGGGCGGCAGATTTTGCCCGATGCTGCGAATCCCATCCTCGTGAATGGGGATTTTGAGTCAGTCAAGCGACCAAAGCTCGGAACTTCAAACGCAGATCAAGTCCCGGGCTGGTATTACGGACGGCAGGTCAGTTTGATCGATGGCACCGGACCAGAGCCGGCAGCGGTTGGCAACTCGTTTGTACGCTTCACCAATCAAACGCCGGGGCTCAGTTCTCACCTGCTTCAGGGAGTCTCTGTGGATGGCAGGCATGCCAGACGCATGGCTCTGAGCGGCTGGTGTAGGACATCAGATGTGATTGCCGGACCCGATGTGGATGCCGCACCTATGATCTCCATCAGCCTCTACGACGATTCAAGGTCGGAATTGGCCGTTTTTTGGTTGGGGCCATTTGGTCAGAACCGAGGCTGGCAGGCCCAGAAGACCGTGTTCGATGTCCCCCGTGCCAGCCGGGAGGCAATCCTGCGAATCGGACTCTTTGGAGCCACAGGCACTGCGGATTTCGATGGGATTCAGCTATCAAAGCCGGTCTGAGTGTGGGATCTCATTGCTAGACGGCGATTTTTACCAACTGTTGGATTTACCCTAGCCGTTAAAAGTTCACTAGGGATGCTTGTTTGCCCAGATTGTGCCGCTATCCTAGTCGTTGGGCTGCGCAACGAAAGATGCGGCTTGAATCACTGCTGAACGAACTAGGAGAATTGAAATCATGAGGTGTTTACAGTACGTGGCTTTCGCGGGTGCCATTGTCATCCTTGCGGGTACAGTCGAGGCCGGCGGATCTTGGGGAGGCTCTTCAGGTGGAGCCGGCTCTTCGGGAGGCTACGCCTCTTCTGGCGGTTATGCCTCCTCAGGTGGTTACGCTTCCTCAGGTGGCAGCAGCGGAGGATTTGTTGCGCGATGGCGTGCTAAGCATGCGTACTCTTATGCAGGCGGTTCATCTGGCGGTTCATCCGGTGGTTCATCTGGCGGTTACGCAGTTCACTCGGGGGGCAGCAGCGGTGGTTCATCGGGCGGCAGCACCGAGCATGCTGGCCCCATTCGGCGTCTGTTCGCAAAGATCCATGCAGCCAAAGCATCGCTACACAATCATGGTAGCAGTGGTGGTTCGTCCGGTGGTTATGCGATGCAGTCCAGCGGATCGTCCGGTGGTAGCAGCGGCGGGTATTCTTCCTACCGCTACTCCAGTCCACGGGTGATGTATTCGCAAGACGTGCCCTATGAAACGCAGTCCGAGTCGAATGAACCCGCAGTGGCGGATCCAGCACCTGCAGCCGAGCCACCTGCAGCCAAGCCACCTGCAGCCAAG